>USGK01000005.1 GCA_900554175.1 uncultured Clostridium sp. | reverse complement strand
TATACGCAAAATTTATGGATAAAAATTTTGCCACGAATTACTTAACAGATACAAAAAATATAAAAACAAAATTTAGCCATTGTTAAAAATATTTTTTTTTGATATAATGAGCAAAAAAATAAATGAAATAAGATAAAATCAAGAGGTGATAGTTATGGCAAATATAAACGATTATATAGATTGGAGAGGAGATCTTCCAATAAATGAAATATACAAATTTAACGAAATAGATAGTATGATTTTAGCAAGATTTTCATATTTAATATTTGATAGAATTAAAATGCAAGAAATAGAGACAATAGAATCAATTTCTAATAAAATGAAAAAATTTAGAAATGAGGAATTTAGATTTAATGGAGATAAAGAATTAATAACAAAATTAGGAATATCTAAAAGATTTAAAAATTTAAAAGTAACAGATTTTGTTGAAAAAAATGAAGAAGTAAATGAAAAACAATTTGGAGCAATAACAGTTCATATTTCAGAGGAAGAACTGTATGTGTCATATATAGGGACAGATCAGACGATTTTAGGATGGAAAGAAGACTTTAATATGTCATTTATGGAAACGGTTCCATGTCAACTAGATGGAAAAGATTATCTAGAAAAAATCTCTAGTGAGTATCAAAATAAAAAAATTAGGATAGGAGGACATTCAAAAGGAGGAAATGTTGGAATATACGCATCTGTGATGGTTTCAAGAGATATTCAAGATAGAATAATCAAAGTATATAATTATGATGGACCAGGTTTTAGTAATAATTTTATTGAAAGTATAGAAAACAAAGAATTTATAGAAAAGATTGAAACATATATTCCTCAGGATTCTATCATTGGAAGGCTTATGGAGCATAAGGAAAAATGCGAAGTAGTAAAAAGTATAGCAAAAGGAATAATGCAACATGATATATATTCATGGCAAGTTTTAAAAGATGATATGGTAAAATTAAAAAGTGTAACAGATAAAAGTGAACTTTTAGATGATACTTTAACAGAATGGTTAAGAAATACAACTGTTGCCCAAAGAAAAGTCTTCGTTGATACAATATTTGATCTATTTTACTCAACTAATGCAAAAACATTTGGAGAGATATCGAAAAAATTATCTGCTAATCTTATAATAATTTTAAAAAAATATCAAAATGTAACAGATGATGAGAAAAAGACAATAAATGAAATGATAAAAATTTTTATAAAATCATATTTTTCTAGTGTCGGAAAACAAAATTCAAATAAAATAGAAAATATAAAAAATATGAAAGGGATGAGATTAAAATGGAAGAAAGACTCCAAAAATATCTAGCAGCTGCAGGAATTGCCTCAAGAAGAAAATGCGAAGAATTAATCTTGCAAGGAAAAATTGAGGTAAATGGAAAAGTTGTAACAGAATTAGGAACAAAAGTAACGGACGAAGATAAAATAAAATATAACGGAAAAATAGTAAAAAAAGAAGAAGAAAAAGTATATATATTATTAAATAAACCAATAGGCTATGTTACAACTGTAAAAGATCAATTTAGTAGAGATACGGTTTTAGATTTAGTAAAAATAAATAAAAGAATTGTACCAGTAGGAAGATTAGATATGTATACATCTGGAGCGTTAATACTTACAAATGATGGCGATTTGGTAAATAAATTAATACATCCTAAAAATGAGGTAAATAAGACATATAATGCAACAGTTGCAGGAAAAGTATCAATAGATGATATAAAAAAGCTCGAAGAAGGTGTTATAATTGATGAAGATTATAAAACTAAGCCAGCAAAAGTAAAAATATTAAAAATTGATGAGGAAAAAAATTTATCAAGAATTCAAATTACAATTCATGAAGGAAAAAACAGACAGGTAAGAAAAATGTGTGAAGCAATAGGTAAAAGAGTTATTGCTTTACATAGAAGCAAAATTGCAAATTTAGAAGTAAACAAATTAAAATTAGGTGAATGGAGGTATTTAACACCTAATGAAATAAAAAATTTAAAAGGAAAATAATAAGGTGAGAAATAAATTAAAAGAAAAAATTGAGATAATAACAGAGAATATCAAAATAAAAGAAATAATAATTTTTGTAAGTATATTACTGTATATTGCGGTAACAGTATATGCAAGAGAATTAACAAATTTAGATGAGTTATGGAATTTTAATTTTTCAAATTGCGTTTCAAAAAATATGGTGCCATATAGAGATTTCAGTATGGTACAAACACCATTACTTCCACTAATCTGCCGGAATAATTTTAAAAATTTTTGGACAAGAAGTTCTTGTTATGAGGACTTTGGCAATAATAATGTGTTCAGTAATTATTTTCATGATGTATAAAATAACTAAAAAACTTAAAGTTCCAGAATTTATTGGGATTATATTAATAATTTTTTCGACATATATAATGAAAGATTATTTTACTATCGATTACAACTGGGCAACAAGTTTGATGCTTTTAATAATAATTTATTTGGAAATACCGAAAGAAAAAACAGAAACATTAATTTTAAATAAGAAAAAAGATTTAATAATTGGTATTTTAGCTGGAATGTGTATAATGTTTAAGCAAAGTACAGGAGCATTAATAGCAATTTCTGCAGTAGGTTACAAAATATTTGAAATCAAGAATAGAAATCAAATAAAAAACTTCTTAAAAATTGTAATGTATAGAGCAATAGGAGTTTTGATACCTGTTGTATTAATTTTTGCTTACTTAATTATAAATGGTGCATTTTCAGAATTTTTAGATTATTGTTTATATGGTATTTCGACATTTTCGAACAAAATATCTTACGAGAGGTTAATAAAAAGTAAAAACATAATTATAAAAATATTAAGCTATTCTCCAATAATTTTAATAATAATATTTGGAATTTACTTTGTTAAAAAACAAAAAGAGTTTTTATTTTTAACATTTTATGGATTGGCTGGGTTAAGTGTTGTTTATCCAATAGCAGATGAATCACATTTTGTAATAGGAATAATTCCATGTTTAATTATAATAGGTCATTTATCAGGAATTATTGTAGGAAAAATTTTGGATAAAATTAATATTAAAGAAAAGGTTAATTTTGTTTTATCAAACGTTTTAATTACATTTATAATACTTGAATGTGGATATTATATGTATCATAAGGTAATAGAAATGAATGATTTAAATTTCAATAGTGAAATAAGACATTACATTGGAACACCTATAAGTCAAAATCAAATTGACCGTATAAAAGAAGTTGATGAATTTATATTAAGTAATGAAAAAGTGACATATATTTTAGATGCTCAAGCAGCTTTATATATGATTCCTATTGATAAATATAATAAAAATTACGATATGTTTCTAAAAGGAAATATAGGAGGAAAAGGGGAAGAAGGACTTATTGAAGATTTAAAAAGAGATAATAAAAAAACAGTTCTAATTCTAAGTGATAAATTTATAAGAAATTGGCAAACACCAGAAAAGGTTATCAATTATATAAAAAAAGATATGAAAAGAACAGGGACAATAGGAGTTTTCGATATATATGAATAGTTTAGTAAGAAAATATAAATATGAAATAATGATATGTATAATTTTAATAATTGGTTTTTTTGTAAGAATATATGGAATATCTGAACATCCAAATGGTCTAAATGTAGATGAGGCATCAATTGGATATGAGGCTTATTCAATAATGAATTATGGAATAGATAGAAATGGCAAAACATATCCAGTATTTTTAGAGGCATGGGGAAGCGGTCAAAATGCACTTTATGCATATTTAATTATGCCATTTATTAAGTTTTTTGGATTATCGACATTTTCAGTTAGATTTCCAATTGCAATAATAGGGTGTATATCTTTAATTGTTTTATATAAACTTTTAAAGATAATAGAAAATAAAAAGATGACATTATGTGTATTATTTATTTTTTCAATTTCACCATGGTATATTATGAAAAGCAGATTTGGATTAGAATCAAATATACTGCCAGACATTATATTATGGTCGGTTTACTTTTTCTCAAAGTTTTTAAAATATGATAAAAAAGAAAATTTTTATATAGGTTCAGCTTTTTTAGGGATTGCAAGTTATGCTTATGGAATATCATACTTCGTAATACCAGTATTTTTTATAATGTTTATAGCATTATTGCTAAAGAAAAGAAGAATAAAATTATTAGAGGCAGTTATTGGATTAGGAATAATTTTTGTGATAGCATTACCAATAATTTTAATGATATTTATAAATTCTTTTAATTTAAATGAAATTAAGATAGGATTTATAACGATTCCAAGAATGCAATCAAACAGATATGAAACCTTAACATTACTTTCAAAGGGAAGTATATTAAAAACAATGATTAGCAATTTTAGTGAAAGTATGAAAATATTACTTACAGGAGATGACAGATTACTTTCAAATGCAATATTTCCATATGGTATAATTTATATATTTTCGATACCACTTACTATAATAGGTTTGTTTTTATCATTTAAAAGAAAAAATGAAATTAATATAATGATGAATATATGGTTTTTGACCTCAATATTGCTAACATTTATTGTGGAGCCAAATATTAATAGAATCAATGTTTTATGGATTCAAGTTATTTATTATACTGCAATTGGTGTATACGAGATAATTGAAAATGTCAAAGTACTTGGATATATTTTAGTTGTTATGTATCTAATAGCATTTATCAGTTTTGAAAACACATATTTTAAAACTGATTTTACAAATAACTATACATTTTATGATGGAATTGAAAGTGTTATAAAATATACAAACGAAATAGAAACAGAAGAAATTTATTTTGAATATGCTTTTAAAGAGCCATATATATATGTTTTATTTTATAATAAAATAAATCCAAGATATTTTAATGCAACAGTCAAATATAAAAATAATATTAAGAGCTTCGATAGTGTTAAATCTTTTGGAAAATATATATTCAGTTTACCAAAAAAATTGGATAATACAAAAGACGTGGCATATATTTTGAAGAAAAAAGAAGAAAAGAATTACAATATTGATGAAGATTTATGGAAAAAAACTTATATTGATGATTTTTTAGTTTTAGAAAAAAAGATTAAGGAGGATTTACATTGAAAAAATTACTTTTAATAGATGGAAATAGTATAGCAAACAGAGCATTTTATGGAATAATGGGAAGTAAAATGTTAACAGCTAAAGATGGGAAATATACAAACGCAGTATATGGATTTTTAGCAATAATGTTTAAAAATATAGAAGATCTAAAACCAGATTATATGGCTGTATCATTTGACTTAAAAGCTCCTACTGCTAGACATAAGATGTATGAAGGATATAAAGCTAATAGACATGGAATGCCAGAAGAACTTGCTCAGCAAATGCCTATGATAAAAGAAGTTCTAAAAGCAATGAAAATTGATATAGTTCAAAAAGAAGGGTTTGAAGGTGACGATATTTTAGGAACACTTGCAAAATATGGAGAAGAACAAGGACTTGATGTTATAATACTCTCAGGAGATAGAGATACTTTTCAATTAGCAACAGATAGAGTTACAATAAGAATACCAAGAACCAAAGCTGGAAAAACAGAAACAGAGGAATATGATAAAAATAAGATTTTTGAAGAATATGGATTAGAACCTAAAGCTTTAATAGAAGTAAAAGGATTACAAGGAGATTCATCAGACAACATTCCAGGTGTACCAGGTATAGGTCCTAAAACAGCTATTAATTTGATAAAAAAATATAACACGATAGAGAATTTATATAAAGCAATAGATGAAGGAAAAGATGATTTAAAAGGAAAACAGAAAAAAAATATTGTAGAAAATAGAGAAAAGGCATTTCTTTCAAGGACTCTTGGAGAAATAAATAATGCAGTACCGTTAGATGATGATTTAAATACTTTAAAGGTAGAAGAATGGGACAAGGAAGAGGTGCTAAAACTATTTGAAGAATGGAATTTTAAAAAATATATAGAGAGATTTGACTTAAATAAAGAAAAGCCTAGTGGAAAAAGCATAGATTCTGAAAATAAAAGTATTGAAGATATATTTGAAATTATAGGAGATATAACAGAAGATGTAATAAAAACAATAAATTCATTAGATAAAATAGTTTACTATTTAGGATTAGAAGATAAAAAAAATGAAGAATACATTATAAAGAAAAAGATAATATCAATTGGTATTTTTGATTATGAAAAAAATAAAGTATATTATATAAAATCAGAATACCCAAAATTTTATGAATTATTGAAGAATGTTTTTGAAGATCCCAAAAAAGAAAAATTTGGTATAAAAATGACAAATGATTATATCATATTAAAACAAATGGGAATTCATATGCAAAATATAAAATTTGATGTTGAAGTAGCAAGTTATATTTTAAATCCAACTGAGGGAAAATATCCAATAGATAAATTAACAGATTTATATCTAAATTTAAATATAGAAGATTATCTATTAAAAAAAGGAATATCAGAAGAACAAAAACAAATAACTTTCTTTGATAACGAAAACGAAAATAAAAAAGACGGGTTAAAATATAAGACATCATTTTATGCATATGTAATATGGGCACTTTCAAAAGTTTTAGCAGAAAAGTTAAATGAAATTGAATGTATGGAACTCTTCGAGAAAATAGACATGCCAACAGTAGAAGTACTTTCAGATATGCAATGGAATGGAATGGGAATAGAAGAAAATGAATTAGAAGAATTTGGGAAAACATTAAAAGATGGATTAGAAATTTTAACACAAGAAATATATAATATAGCTGGAGAAGAATTTAATATAAATTCACCAAAACAATTAGGAGAGATATTGTTTGAAAAATTAGAATTACCTGTAAAAAAGAAAACAAAATCAGGATATTCAACAGCTGAAGATGTTTTAGAAAAATTGAAAAATTATCATCCAATAATAGAAAAAATATTAGAATATAGGCAACTTGCCAAACTTAATTCAACATATGTTGAAGGAATGAAACCATATATAAATCCTAAGACAAAAAGAATACATTCATTTTTTCATCAAACAATAACAGCAACAGGAAGAATTAGTTCAACAGAACCAAATCTTCAAAATATTCCAACAAGAATTGAACTTGGAAAGCAATTACGAAAGGTATTTAAACCTGAAAAAGGAAATGTTTATATAGATGCAGACTATTCACAAATAGAATTAAGAGTATTAGCACATATGTCAGAAGACAAACATATGATAACTGCATTTTTAAATGGAGAAGATATTCATAAACAAGCTGCATCAAAAGTATTACACAAACCGATTGATGAAGTAACAAAAGAAGAAAGAAGTAGTGCAAAAGCAGTAAACTTTGGAATAGTTTATGGAATAAGCGAATTTGGACTAGGAGAACAATTAGGTGTAAGTAGAAAGGAAGCTAAAGCATATATAGACCAGTACTTAGAAGAATATTCTGGAATAAAAAATTATATGGATAAAGTTGTTGAAGAAGCAAAAGAAAAAGGATATGCTAAAACTATGTTTAATAGAAAAAGATATATAAAAGAATTGACATCAAGTAATTATATGGTAAGAGAATTTGGTAAAAGAGCTGCTATGAATACTCCTATACAAGGAACAGCAGCAGATATAATGAAAATTGCAATGATAAATGTATATAAAAAGCTTAAAGAAAATAATATGAAATCTAAGATTGTATTACAAGTTCATGATGAAATGATGATCGAAGCACCAGTTGAGGAAAAGGAAAAAGTAAAGAAAATAATAAAAAACTGTATGGAAGATGCAGCAAAATTGAGAGTACCTTTACTTGCAGAAGTTTCAGAGGCTAATAGCTGGTATGAATGCAAATAAAAATAATTGTAAAAAAATCGCTAAAAAGCTTGACATCCCTTAATTTAATCAATATAATAAAATTATACAAAAAGTAAGTCGGAGGAAGAATTACAATATGAATATAGTGCCACAAGGAAAAAAAGAAGAATATAATCAAATGTCAGATGAATATTTATTAAGAGAAGTTGCAGACAATAATAATAATATGGCTTTAAATTGCTTAATGAATAGATACAAAGATATAGTAAGTATAAAAGCCAATAAATTTTTTATGGTAGGTTCAGAAAGAGAAGATATAATGCAAGAGGGCTATATTGGGCTATATAAAGCTGTAAAATCATATGATTGCGAAAAACAAAATTCATTTAAAACATTTGCCGGGTTATGTATAGAAAGACAATTAATTACTGCAGTAAAAAATTCAAATAGACAAAAACATATACCATTAAATTCTTCAATATCTTTAAATGCTTCAGCATATGATGAAGATGAAGATACATCTGTAATGGAAGTATTAGATATAGGAAAGGGTGCAGAAGATCCATTAGATATAGTGACAAAAAAAGAATATTTTGATCTTGTAGAAAAAAACATAGACGAAAGTTTAAGTAAATTTGAAAGACAAGTTTTAAATTTATATAAAAACGGAGAAAGTTATGCAAGTATTGCAACAAAGCTCGATACAAAAGTAAAATCAGTTGATACTGCAATACAAAGAATAAGAAAAAAAGCTTTAAAAATAAAAGAAAAAATAGAAAAAAATTCATAAAGATGTTAAAAAAGTAATCAGCGAGTTGTTACTCGCTGATTTTAAGAATAAACAAAAGGAAGGAATAAAATTGGAAATGAAAGAAGAATTTATAGAACTACTAAGAAGCACAAAAAGAGAAAATATAGAAGATTTAATAGGATTTATAGAAAAAACAGATTTTTTTGAAGCACCAGCAAGTACAAGATTTCATGGATGCTTTGAACATGGTTTATTAGAACATAGTATGAAAGTATATGAAATATTAAAAGAAAAAGTAAAACATACACCTATAGAAATAACGACTCCAGAAGATTCAATAAAGATAATTGCATTATTACATGATATATGCAAGGCAAATTTTTACAAGATAGATTACAGAAATGCAAAAAATGCATTAGGGATATGGGAAAAAGTTCCTTATTACACAGTAGATGACACAATTCCATATGGACATGGAGAAAAATCAGTCATGATGATTTCAGAATACATAAAACTAACACCCGAAGAAAAATATGCAATACGCTGGCATATGGGATATACTGAACCAAAAGAACTATATAACACAATAGGAGCAGCATATAAAAAATATCCAATTGCATTATTAACACATGAAGCAGATTTAGAATCAACATATTTTTTTGATATATAAAAAACATGAAATAAAATTAGAAGGAGAGAGATATTAAAAAATATCCAAAAAAGAAATGAAATTAGAAGAATTCGATTATTACTTACCAGAAGAATTAATAGCACAAGTACCGATAAAAAAAAGAGATGAATCAAGACTTATGGTACTTAATAAAGAAAATGAGACAATAGAAGATAAAGTTTTTAAAGATATAATTGATTATTTACAACCAGGAGATTGTTTAGTTAGAAATAATACAAAAGTTATTCCTGCAAGACTTTATGGTAAAAAAGATACTGGAGCAAATGTAGAATTTGTATTATTAAATAGAATAGAAAATGATATATGGGAATCAATAGTAAGACCAGGAAATAAATTAAAACCAGGAACTGAGGTAATATTTGGTGACGGTATATTAAAAGCTAAAATACTAGATGTAATGGATGGAGGAACAAGAAAAGTAGAATTTAGCTATGAAGGTATTTTTAACGAAATACTAGACCAAATAGGGCTAATGCCACTTCCACCATATATTCATGAAAGCTTAAAAGAAAAAAGCAGATATCAAACAGTTTATGCAAAATATGAAGGTTCAGCTGCAGCACCAACAGCAGGACTTCATTTTACACCAGAACTTTTAAAGAAAATAGAAGAAAAAGGTGTAAAAATTGCTAATGTAACTTTACATGTAGGAATTGGAACATTTAGACCTGTTAAAGAAGAAAATATAGAAGAACATAAAATGCATACAGAACATTTTTATATAAAACAAGAAGATGTAGAGAAAATAAATGAAACAAAGAAAAGTGGTGGAAGAGTAATTGCAGTTGGAACAACCTCTTGTAGAGTTTTAGAGACAATAGCAGATGAAAAAACAGGATTAGTTGCACCAATTGAATCTGATACAGGAATTTATATTTATCCAGGATACAAATTTAAGTGTATTGACGGATTGATTACAAATTTCCACTTACCTAAGTCAACACTTTTAATGTTAGTTTCAGCTTTTGCTAATAGAGAATATATTTTGAAAGCATACAAACATGCTGTAGATGAAAAATATAGATTCTTTAGCTTTGGAGATGCAATGTTTTTATATTAAAAGAGGAGGGAGATTATGAGCAGTAATGAACCGTTGGCATACAGGGTTAGACCAAAGTCCTTAGAAGAATATGTGGGACAAGAACATGTTCTAGGAAAAGACAAAATTTTATATAGAACAATCAAAGCAGATAGGCTTACAAGTTTAATATTATTTGGACCTCCAGGTTGTGGAAAAACTTCTTTAGCTCAAGTAATAAGTGAAACAACAAAGTATAAATTTTATAAAATAAATGCTGTAACAGCTGGTGTAGCAGATATAAAAAATGTAATTGAAGAAACAAAAAATTTTATGTTAAATCCTACAGGAAAAGCAGTTTTGTTTATAGATGAAATTCATAGATTCAATAAACTTCAACAAGATGCCTTGCTTCCTTATGTGGAAAATGGTACTATTATTTTAATTGGAGCAACTACAGAAAATCCATATTTTGAAGTAAATAAAGCTTTAATTTCTAGATCAATGGTTGTAAAATTGGAGCCTTTAACAAAAGAAGACATTGTAAAAGTATTAAAAATGGCTTTAAATAAAAAAGAAGGACTTGCAGATTATAATATAAAGATTGAAGAAAAAACACTTGAAAAACTTGCAGATATTTCAGCTGGAGATGTAAGAACAGGACTAAATGCTTTAGAAATAGCAGTACTTACAACACGGAATGAATTCAAATGGCGAAATTGAAATAACAGATGAAATTTTAAAAAATTGTATTCAAAACAAAAAAGCAGCATTTGACAAAAAAGGAGATTCGCATTATGATAATATAAGTGCTTTTATAAAATCAATGAGGGGATCAGATGCAGATGCAACATTATTTTACCTTGCAAGAGCTTTAGATGGTGGAGAAGACCCAATGTTTTTAGCAAGAAGAATAGTAATTTGCAGTTCAGAAGATGTTGGTTTAGCCAATCCAAATGCATTAATTTTATCAACATCAGCAATGGAAGCTGTAAATATGGTTGGAATGCCGGAAGCACGAATAATTTTAGCAGAAGCTGCGGTATATGTTGCAAATTCAAAAAAGTCAAATGCTACATATTTAGGTATAAACAAAGCACTTGAAGATGTATCAAGCAAAGATACAGGAACAATTCCAATGCATATTAGAAATGCACCAGTAGAGCAAATGAAAAATTTTGGCTATAGTGAAGGGTATCTATATCCACATGATTTTCCAGGTCATTATGTAGAACAGCAATATTTACCAGATAAGATGCTTGGTACAAAGTATTTTGTAAAAGATGAAAATATCAAATAAAAAATTTTATAATAAAATTAAAGGAGGATTTGTATGGAAAATACATATATTATAATAGGAATAATAGTTATTTTATTTATCATTGTACTTATACAGTACAATAAAATTGTCAAATTAAAAATGAAAGTAAAACAATCAAAATCAGGGATAGATGTATATTGTCAACAAAGATTTGATTTAATACCAAATCTTGTAGAAACAGTAAAGGGATATACAAGTTATGAAAAAGAAACATTAGAAAGAATAACTGAGTTAAGAACAAGATTTAAAGAAACGAAAGATTTAAAGATAGGGGAAGAATTAAATAATAAATTAAATACAATTATAGCTGTTGCAGAAAATAATCCTGATCTAAAAGCAAGTGAACAATTTTTAAATTTACAAAAAAATCTTTCAAAAGTTGAAAGTCAATTACAAGCAGCAAGAAGAATTTACAATACGGATGTAACAAATTACAATACAAAAATACATATAGTACCATTTAATATTATTGCTACTATTTTTAGGTTTAAAGATGCAGATTTATTTCAAATTGAAGATTCTAAAGTAAGAAATAATATTGATGTAAATTTCTAAAAGAAGAATAAAAAAAGCAATATAAACAAAATTCAGAATAATTTGTAACAGCTTATTACAAAAAAAACTAAACTAAAATATAAATGAGGTTGACAAATTAAGAAAAAAAATGTATAATTCTATAGTATGAATTAAAAGAGTGAAATATGGTATCAACATATATATTATCACAAAAGGGAGGGAAACAAAATGGCACAACCAAAAAGAAGATGGTCAAAAGCAAGAACACATAGCAAAAGATCAACATGGAAATTAGAAACACCTAAATTTGCAAAATGTTCAAATTGTGGAGAACCAGTATTACCACACACATTATGCTCAAATTGTGGATATTATGATGGAAAACAAATAGTAGCAAAAAAAGAGAATAATGACTAAAGATCTGTTAAGGAGGAGTAACGAATGCAAGTTGTAAAAATTATATTACTTATAATTTATTTTATAGTATGTGTAGGCTTAATAATTTTAGCAATGGTACAGTCAAAAGAAGATGCAGGATTATCTTCAACAATAACAGGTTCGTCTGCCAATAATTTCTTTGAAAAAAATAAAGGAAATACAAAAGAAGGTAGACAAAAAAAGTGGACAGTAATTTTAGGAATAATACTTGTTGTTTTATGCATTGCACTAGGAGCTGTATATGCAATATAAAAAGATATTTTAGGAGAGTAGAATTAAACTACTTTCTTTTTTTGTCTTTAAGAAATATTATCAAAAAATGTAAATTTAAGGCGAACGAAAATCCTTGACAAATATAAAGTTCATAGTTATAATCATAATATATTAAATCATATTCAATTTAAATCAAAAAATATTCTAAAATAAATTTCTAAAATAATCTTAAAGTCCCAATAAATTATTAAGATAATTGGAGGATTTTAATGAAAAAAATAAAACAAAAAATATTTCCATTAGTATTATTATTTATAATATTGATATCTACTTGTTCTAATACAATTTTGGCAGTGACAGAACTTACAGAAGCATATATACAAAAAATAGGGGAAGCAGATCATCATTTAAAATATTATCAAGATTCAAAAGGAAAATACACATATGTAATTTGTAGCATAGTGGGACACTATAATAATGGTAAATTCTACCCTGCATATTGTATGAACAAAGAATTAAGTGGAGTAGGCGAAGCAGGTAGTTATGATGTAGATATAAAAGAAATTTTAGGAAATGATCAAATTTGGAGAGCAGTAAAAAACGGTTATCCATATAAAAGTGCCTCAGAGTTAGGTTTGACATCAGACTATGATGCATTTACAGTAACAAAAATGGCAATATATTGTTTGCTAGGACAATCAGATATAAATCTATTTTCGGCAGATGAAGATGATGAAGAAGGACAAAAAATGTTAGAGATTTTAAAACATTTAGTAAATATTGGAAGAAATGGAAAAGAAACTCAAAAAACATCTTTAAAAATACAACAAGAAGGTAATTTAAAAGAAGAGGATAAATATTATACTTTTCAATATAAAGTGACATCAAGTGTTAGCTTAAAAAAATATCAAATAAAAGAAATATATAGTATGCCAGAAGGTACAATAATTACAGATGTTAATAATAATATAAAAAAAGAATTTTCAGGAACAGAAAAATTCAAAGTAAAGATACCAAAAGAAAAATTTATAAATGATATCTCAGGAAAAATTTCAATTAAAGCTGAAAGCAAAACATATCCTATATTCTATGGCAAAACAAGAATAGAAGGAACGCAAGACTATATAGTAACAGGTGACACATATGGTTATAAAGAAGCAGAAATTGATGTAAATATAAAAACAAATACCGGAAAAATAAAAATATATAAAAAAGATTCAGAAAATAAAAAGCCTATAGAAGGAGTAAAGTTTGCATTACTAGATTCAAAAATAAATATAATAGAAGAAGTTAAAACAGACTCAAATGGAGAGGCATGTTTTGAAAACTTATATCCAGGTTCATATATATTAAAAGAAATTGAAACAAATAAGATGTATGAAATAAATAATCAAGATTTTAAAATTAATGTAGAATATAATAAAACATCAAATATAGATATAGAGAATAATCATACAAAAGGAAGTTTAAAAATTTATAAAGTAGATAAAGATAATAATAATATTGCATTAGGAAATATAGGATTTGACTTATATAGTGATGAATTTAAAAAAATAATAGGGACATATTATACAAATGAAAATGGTGAAATTAATATAGGAAAAATAAGGACAGGCACATATTCATTAATAGAAAAACAGACAAACAAATGGTATAATATAACTAAAATTGATAAAATAGAAATAAAAAAAGACGAGACAACAACTATCACAGTAGAAAATGAGTTAAAAAAAGGAAGTATACAAATCGAAAAAGTGGATAGTGAAAATAATAAAATAAAAATACCAAATGTAAAATTTGAAGTAATAGATAAAAATGGTAAAGTTTTAGAAGAAATAATAACAAATGAAGAAGGCAAGGCTTATACATCAAAATATCCAATTAGAGATTATAAAAGTCTGTATATAAAAGAAAAAGAAACAGATGAAAAGTATATATTGGACAATGAAATATACGAAATAACTTTAGAAGAAAATAAAGTATCTAATTTAGTAATTTCTAATGAAAAAAAGAAAGGAAAAATAAAAGTAGTTAAAGTAGATAAAGATAATAGTGAAATATTATTACAAGGAGTAGAATTTAATATAAAAGATTCAAAGGGAGAAGTTGTTCAAAGTATAGTGACAAATGATAAAGGAGAAGCTGAAAGCAATGAATTACCAATAGGAGACTATTTTGTTGAAGAAACTAAAACAAAAGAAAATTATAAATTACAGAATGAATTATATCAAGTGAAGATAGAATATAACAATACAACAAATTTAAAAATAGAAAATGAGAAGAAAAAGGGAAAAATTAAAATAATAAAAGTTGATAAAGAAAATAAAGAAATATTATTACAAGGAGTAGAATTTGTTGTGAAAAATTCAAGAGGAGAAGAAATCCAAAGATTAACAACAAATAAAAATGGAGAAGCAGAAACTATAGAATTACCTATAGATGAAATATATACAGTTCAAGAAACAAAAACACTAGAAGAATATATTATTAGTGAAGGTATACAGAAAATAGAACTAAAAGAAGATGAGATAACAAATGTAAAATTTGAAAATGAAAAGAAAAAAGGAAAAATAAGAATATTAAAAACAAGTAAAGATGATAATAAAATAACAAACGAAAAAGCAGGAACAAAACTTAAAGACGTTTCTTTTGAAATATATGACGTAAATAAAAATTTTATTGAGAAAATAACTACTAATAATGATGGAATAGCAATATCATCATTACTTCCAAAGGGAAAGTATAAAATCAAAGAAATAGAAACAAATAAGTGGTATATACTTGACGAAAATATTAGTGATGTAGAAATAAAAGAAAATGGAGAAATAGTAGAAGTAAAATTAGAAAATCAATCAAAGAATCCAGAAATTGAAATAGAAAAAACAGGACCGGAAAAATTAAGTCCAAATGAAGAATTTAAATACGAATTTAAGATAAAAAATTTATCAAATGTTATTTTAGATAATTTATATTTTATAGATAAAATTCCAACAGAATATATAAAAGTAACAAAATTTGAAACAGGAACATTTAATAAAGATTGTAAATATAATATATATTATAAAACCAATATAACTACAGACTATAAATTATTAATGGAAGATTTATCTAGTAAAGAAAATACACAAGTTGACTTTATAAAAGAACTTTCAGATAATGAATATATTACAGAAATAAAATTAGAATTTAAAAAAGTAGATATTGGTTTTGAAGAGGAAAACAAACCTAAAATTTATGCGAAAGTAAATTCAAAAGCAAAAAGTGAAGCTGAATTCGTAAATATAGCCTATTTAGAAGGAGAATATGACGGATATAAAATTACAAAAGAATCCAAGTGGAAAACATTGATATATAAAATATTACCACTTACAGGAATGTAACAAATATATTAAAATTAAAAGTTAGAAATAATACGATTCAAGATGAACAAAGGTAAATAGAATATTCTCTTGAATTGTATTATTTTCTTAATGTCAATAGAAAAATGAATAAAGAATTTTAAGTTTTAATATTAAAATGTATAAACATATTAAAAAAGTGAATAATATAAAAAAATGATTTTGTCTTAGTGAAAAAAAGGAAAGGATAGGAATTATGGAAGAAAAGAATAAGAAAGAAGATAAAGATATAGAGAAATATGGTGAATTTATGAGTTCATATTTTGAATGGACAAGTTTGGAAGATCAGAAAAAAATTGCAAATAGATTAGAAAATATAACAAAAAATAAGAAAAAACAAGAATAATAGAACAAAATAAAAAAATATCGACATTTAATTCTAATTTTATAATAAATTTGGATTTGAAAAAGAGATAAATGGTAGTATAATATCAATAAAGGTCAAAGAAAGTCAAAAACAAAAAACGAAGTAAGAAAAATAATTAGGGGGCATTATATGAGAGTATCAGATATTATAGAAGAATTCATAAAAGAATTATTTAATGATGAACAAGAAGAAATTGAAATACAAAGAAATGATTTAGCACAAAGGTTTAATTGTGTACCATCACAAATTAATTATGTAATAGCAACAAGATTTAAGCCATCACAAGGATATTATGTAGAAAGTAAAAGAGGTGGAGGCGGACATATAACAATAAGAAAAGTTACTAATACTAAATCAGATTATATAATGCATATAATAGAAAATATAGGGAGAACTATAAATAATACGGATGTAGAAATATTAATTAGTGACTTTTTAACATATGAATTGATTACACCAAAAGAAGCTAAATTATTAAGAGTGGCAACAAGTGATAATGTACTTACCATTCCAAAAGAGTTACGTGATGGATTAAGAGCAAATATATTAAAAAATATGTTAATAAATTTAACAGATTAAAAGTAAAAAGAAAGGATGATTTAATATGAAATGTGAAAATTGTGGAAAAAATGAAGCAAATGTTAAATATACACAAATTATAAATGGAGAAAAAAAGCAAATGTTTTTATGCGAAGAGTGCAGTGAAAAATTAGGAATAAATAATAATATACATTTAAATATGCCAATAGATTTTTCAAGCTTTTTAGGAGATTTCTTTGATGATATGAATGAAGTAAGTTTAATTCCAAGTTTAGAGAACGACTTGAAATGTGAAACATGTGGATTGACTTTTGATGATTTTATGCATACAGGTAAATTTGGATGTAGTAATTGCTATGAGGCTTTTGAATCAAAGATAGACCCATTACTAAAAAATATACAAGGCTCAAATAGACATGTAGGAAGGTTAGGAATAATAAAGGAAAATGAAAAAAGTAATGAGAAAATAGATAAGAAAATAGTAAATGAGGAAAACACCAAATTAAGCAAAATAGAAAGATTAAAAGAAAATTTAAAAAATGCAATAAAAGAAGAAAGATATGAAGATGCTGCAAAAATTCGTGATGAAATAAAAAAAGAGGAAGGAGAAAAATAAAATATGAATTGGTACTTAGATTGTGGAAAAGATTCAGATGTAGTAATAAGCACAAGAATAAGATATGCTAGAAATTTTGAAAACTATAAATTCAATATAAAAGATAGATTAGAAGCAAAAAAAGTTGAATTAGAAGTAAAAGAAAAACTCCCATCAATTGGTTATAATCTTAAGTTTTGCAAAATGGAAGATATAGATGATCTTACAAAATTATCTTTGCTAGAAAAAAATATAATAAGTCCAGAATGTGCAATGGATAAAAACAAATTATGCTCAATTTTAATAAATGATGAAGAAAATATATGCATAATGCTAAATGAAGAAGATCATTTAAGAGAGCAAATTTTTGGAAGCGGGTTAGATTTAGAGGGAACTTTTAATTTAGCAAAAGAAGTAGACGAAAAAATCGAAAATTTATTTAAAATAGCTAAAAATAAAAAATATGGTTATTTAACAAGTTGCCCAACAAATGTTGGGACAGGAATGAGAGCATCAGTTATGGTACATTTACCAGGACTTACTAAAACAGGAAATATTAGAAAAATATTAAATGCAATAAGTAATTTTGGGCTAAACATTAGAGGTATCCACGGAGAAAATAGTAATACATCAGGTGATATGTATCAAATTTCAAATAAACAAACAATAGGAATAAGAGAAGAAGAAATTATAAAAAATCTTAAAATAATTACAGAGAAGATTGTTGAACAAGAAAGAGAAGCAAGAAAACTTTTAACAAAAAATAAAATTGAATTAGAAGATACCTTATACAGAAGTTATGGTATTTTAAGTAACTGTAAGAAAATGTCATCAGAAGAGTCAAGAAAGTTATTATCGGATGTAAAGTTGGGAACAGATTTAGGTATAATAGAAGAATTAAATGATAGTAAAGTTTTAAAAATGTATTTATATACTAAACCAGCAAATTTACAAAAATACATAGGAAGAGAACTTTCTGCAATAGAAAGAGATATAAAAAGAGCGGAGGTAATTAAAAAAATTATAAAAGAAAATTAATTAAATAGAGAGGAGAGATAATTATGATATATAAATTTACCACAAGAGCTAAAAATGCAATAGAAATTGCTAATGAAGAAGCTCAAAAATTAGGACATACTTATGTTGGATCAGAACACATATTATATGGACTAGCAAAAGAAGGTGGAGGCGTTGCAAGCAAAGTTCTAGAGAATCAAAATATTTCAGCGGAAGCAATAGAAGGTAAAATCATTGAATTAATAGGAAGAGACGACGAAGCAGAAAATAAGCAAGCATTAGGATTTACTCCACGAACAAAAAGAATTATAGAAAATAGTTTTATAGAAGCAAAAAAAATAGGATATGATTATATAGGAACTGAACATCTATTAATTGGTATATTAAGAGAAGGTGATAGTATTGCGGTTAGAATTCTATTAGAGTTAGATACAAATATGCAAAAACTATACAATGAAATTGTAAATGTAATAAATGATTCAGAAGATGTATCAGGTAGTTCAAAAGTAAATAGTTCGAAAGGATATAACAAAGGAAGTTATAATACAACTGTAAACTTAAATCAATTTAGTGAAGATTTAACAAAAAAAGCATTAGATGGAAAGTTAGATCCAGTAATAGGAAGAAGTAAAGAAATCGAAAGGGTAATTGAAATTTTATCTAGAAGAACAAAAAATAACCCCTGTTTAATAGGTGAGCCAGGTGTTGGAAAAACAGCGATTGTTGAAGGATTGGCTCAAAAAATAAATTCAGGAGATGTTCCAGAAATATTAAAAAATAAAAGAGTTGTAAGTATGGACATTTCAGGAATGGTGGCAGGTGCAAAATATAGAGGAGATTTTGAAGAAAGAATAAAAAAAGCATTAAGCGAAGTAAAAAAGGCAGGAGATATTATCTTGTTTATTGATGAAATTCACACAATAGTTGGTGCAGGTTCAGCAGAAGGTGCAATAGATGCAGCAAATATTTTAAAACCAATGCTAGCAAGAGGAGAAATACAATTAATAGGTGCAACAACAATAGATGAATACAGAAAATATATAGAAAAAGATGCAGCATTGGAAAGAAGGTTTAGCCCTGTTACAATAAATGAACCAAATATTAAAGATACAATTTCTATATTAAAGGGTGTAAGGGATAAATATGAAGCACATCATAATGTAAAAATTACAGATGAAGCAATAGAAACAGCTGTAAATTTGTCGGTAAGATATATAAATGATAGATTTTTGCCAGATAAAGCTATAGATTTAATTGATGAAGCTTCAGCAAAGGCAAAATTAAAAACATATACAGAGCCAGAGGATTTAAAGCAAATGCAAGAAGAGATTGAAAAGATATCAAAAGATAAAGAAGAAGCGGTTCGTAGTCAAAAATTCGAGAAAGCAGCTAAATTAAGAGATAAAGAAAAAGAATTAAAAGAAAAATATAAAAAAGAAGAAGAAAAATGGAAAAATAAAAATACTAAAAAATTAACAACAATAACAGAAGAAAATATTGCAGATGTAATAAGTTTATGGACAGGTATTCCTGTAAAAAAGATTACAGAAGATGAAAATAAAAGACTTCGTAATCTTGAAAAAACTCTACATGAAAGAGTTGTTGGGCAAAATGAAGCTATTGAAGCAGTTTCAAAAGCAATAAGAAGAGGAAGAGTGGGACTAAAAGATCCTAATCGTCCAATTGGTTCATTTCTATTTTTGGGTCCTACAGGTGTTGGTAAAACAGAACTTTCAAAAGCTTTAGCAGAAGCATTATTTGGTGATGAAAGTGCTATGATAAGAATAGATATGTCAGAATATATGGAGCCACATTCAGTATCAAAACTTATAGGTTCGCCTCCAGGATATGTAGGATTTGAAGAAGGAGGACAATTAACAGAAAAAATTCGTAGAAAACCTTATGCAGTAATACTTTTAGATGAAATAGAAAAGGCTCATCCTGATGTTATGAATATGCTTCTTCAAATACTAGATGATGGTAGACTTACAGATTCAAATGGTAAAACTGTAAACTTTAAAAATACAGTAATAATTATGACATCAAATATAGGAGCAAGATTAATAACAGATAAAAAATCTCTTGGCTTTGTGGAAAGTTCAATAGAAAATGATGCACAAAAAGAATATGAATCAACTAAAAAAGAAGTAATGGCAGAATTAAAAAGAGAATTCAGACCTGAATTTATGAATCGTATAGATGAAATAATAGTATTCCATAAATTGGACAATAAAGAAATAGAAAGTATAATAGATATCATGTTGAATCAAGTAGTAGAAAGATTAAAAGTACAGAAATATTATGTTGAATTTGATAATTCAATAAAAGATTTAATTGCCAAAAAGGGAATTGATAAATCATTTGGAGCAAGGCCATTAAGAAGAACAATACAAAATCTAGTAGAAGATTTCCTCGCAGAACAAATATTAGATGGAAAATTGAAAAAAGAAGAAAATGTAAAAGTTATAGCAGAAGATGAAAAAATTTCGATTGTAAAACAATAATTATAAAGTAAAATAGAAAATAACCACCTCTATAAAAAAATTGTACAAATATTACAAAAATATTACAAAAATGTTACAAAAATATTGCAAATTGGAAAAAATTGTGTTATAATTGAGTTGTACAAAGGATTTTAAGAGAGGTGGTTATTATGGTACTATTAAAAATTATATATATTTTAGTATTTATAATATTTGGATTAGTAACATATGCTGTAATGCAAATAAAATTAGCAGGAATGAATGTAAAAGATTTTTGGAGCTTCGTAGAAGCAAACCAAACATTAGATAAATTATATGAATTTTCTAAAAGATATGAGAAATTAACTGTACAACAACAGATAATATATTTAAAACAGGCAGAAGAAATTTTTAATGCCTTTGATAAAGTACCAAATGTTTTATGGGAAGAAGAGTATGAAAAATATAGCACAGTACTTGAAAAATACAAAGACATTAAAATGACAAGATGGGCATCAACAAATTAACATAATAATTCCTAAAAACCATATGCAAAAGCATATGGTTTTTTTATAGATGTTTATAAAAATACTTAATACAATCATCAAATTAGTAATAGATAATTACTTTTTACAATCATCAAATTTTTCACATTTATTTATAAAATCACATTTATCCATGCATTCACCCTTTAGGCATTTACCTTCATGATGACATTCAGCACAAACTTTAAAATGTCTAACATCATTTACCCAAATATCTATTGCATATTCTTTACCAGGGCAAAGAGGACCGAATACAAATTCACCATGTTTATCTGTAAAAGTATGAGAAACAGGAAGTCTCATTTTTCTACCTTCTTTAAAATCTATTTCAATTAATTTTACAACAGCATCTTTTACAGGATGTTGATAACGATCTTTTATTACGCCATAAATTACATCTCTATTATCTTCTGGAAGACTAATGTCTAAATCAAATTGTTTTCCATTGGCAATTACACCATCTATATCAATAACTGGACAATGAGGTTTGTTTAAATTATTTTCCATTTCCATAAAAATCATTCCTTTCTAAAAGAGAAAAATATATACACATAAATGTCTAAATATAATCTCTGTTTGACAAAATTGTCATTTGAATATTAAGCTTGTTAAGCTTAGTATATATTATGAAAAATGTCGAAATATGTGAAGGAACCAATAGAAAATAAAAACATATTATTAAGATAGTAAGATATAGTAATAAAGTAAAAGGAGATGTGTAATAAATGGCTAATTTTATTTTAAATAGTTTATTATGGACATTTGCAATTTATGGATTTATAGAAATTTTAAAAACCATTTTAAAATTTAATACATATAAAATAAAAAGTTCAGATGGAATATATTTAGCTTTAATTGTAAAAAACCAAGAAAAAAATATTGAAAACTTTTTAAGAGCTTTAATATTTAAAATCTTATATGGAAAAGAAGAAGAAGTCAAAGAAATAAAAATAATAGATTTAGATTCTAAAGATAGAACATTAGAAATTTTAAAAAAGATGGAACAAGATTGTGATTTAATTAAAGTTGTAGATGAAAACGAGTTTTCAGAATGGGTTAAATTTCTTAGTAATAAATAATTATTTTAAAATATAGATATTGAAAACTATAAAAAAATAGGGTATAATAAGAATGTACACGGGGGTGTAATGGTTTCGACATTATACTAGAAAGATAAATAGCGAGTAGTGGATGGTCGCTTTGGCCACTATAAAAAAGCGAGATTAAATATAAACGCTGATAATAACGAATTAGCATTAGCTGCCTAGTTGTAGCTACGCCTTATTTTATGTCCTACACATAATTTTAAGGTGCAATATTTTGTAGGAAACGAAGCTACTTTTGGCTTTGAAAGTAGTAGGTATTTAAAAGCTATATTTTAATTAAGCATGTTTATTTGCGTAATTAAAATGAATTAAAAGAATAAACTGCACTCGGAGAAGTTTATGTGGAAGGTATAGTGGACAGGAGTTCGACTCTCCTCACCTCCACCAAAAGTAAGAACCATAGTAAGTATTGTAATATTAATACTTACTAAAGTTAATTTGTCAAAATTAATGCAACACTAATGAAGAAGATTTTCTCTTTATATCAAGTAAAAAATAAATAAGAATAAATTTAAGTTATTCTTATTTATTTTTTATTTACTTTTACTGTATAAATTTCCAATTTTTATTGAAAAATAAAAGCAATTAGTATATAATACAAATTGCAAAAAAGTAAAATTGAGTAATAAAACAAAAAAATAAGATAAAAATAAAATAATAAGGAGAAAAATCATCAAATGAGAATATTAGAAACAGATTCAGATAAAAGAGAATTTACATCATTTTTGAAAAATCACCCAAGATGTAATTTTCAACAATCATTAGAATGGGCAAAAATAAAGACAAGTTGGATAACAGAAGTAATACTTGCAGAGGACGTAAACAAAAAAATAATTGGTTCACTTACGGTTTGGGTAAGAAAAATACCGATTTTTGGAAACATAATGTATGCACCAAGAGGTCCGATCTGTGATATTCATAATTTAGAAGTATTAAAACAATTAACTGAAGGAGCGAAAATTCTTGCAAAAAAATATAAAGCAATAGTTTTAAGAATAGAACCAGACATAAAAAGTGATGATGAGAAATACAGAAATTTAATGCTAGAATTAGGCTATTTAATAAAAGATGATGCCAAAAACTTTAGAGAAGAAATACAACCAAGATATGTTTTCAGACTAGATGTAAAAGATAAAACAGAAGATGAATTATTTAAAAATCTTCATCAAAAAACGAGATATAATGTACGTTTAGCCACCAAAAAAGGTGTAACAATAAAAGACGGAACAAAAGAAGATTTAAAAGATTTTCATAAAATAATGATAACAACCGGAAAAAGAGATGGATTTATAATAAGACCTCTTGAATATTTTGAAAAAATGTATGATGCATTAGGTCCTGAACATATGAAAATTTTAATGGCATATTATGAAGGAAAACCAATTTCTGGTGTTATACCAATAATATATGGAAATAAGACATGGTATTTATATGGAGCAAGTAGCAATGAACACAGAAATTTAATGCCAAATTATTTACTTCAATGGGAAATGATTAAATTAGCAGTAGCAAATAAAAGTGAGATATATGATTTAAGAGGAGTACCAGGAATAGCTGATGATAGTAATGGACTATATAGATTTAAAAAAGGATTTGGAGCAGAATATACAGAGTTTATAGGGGAAGTATATATTCCATTTAAGCCATTAACTTATAAATTGTACAAGTTCTCAGAAAAAGCATTTAGAGAATTAAGAGCATTGAAATTAAAAAAATAATGTGAGGATGTTTCCAAAGAAAGGAATGTTATTTTTTGAAAGCACTAGTAGTAGAAAAAGAACTATTAAAACATAATATAAGAAAAATAAAAGAGATTGCAGAAAAGACCGGAAGATGTGAGGACAACAAACCTTTAAAATTAATAGCTGTGGTAAAAGGAAATGGATATGGATTAGGATTAATAGAATATTCAAAGTTTTTAATAGAAAATGGCATAAATATTCTTGCCGTTTCAACAGTAGAGGAAGCAATAGAGTTAAGAAAAAAAGGAATACAAAAAAATATTTTGATGTTATCAGCCACTTCAATAAAAAGGGAAATTGAATTATTAATTGAAAATGATATAACACTTACAATAGATTCAGAAGAAGAAATAAAAATAATAGAAGAAGAAGCTTTAAGACAGAAAAAGAAGGTAAAGGCTCATATAAAAATAGATACTGGATTTGGAAGATATGGATTTCTTTACTGTAATAAAGAGAAAATAGTTGAATCATTGAAAAATTTAAAAAATATTCAAATAGAGGGAACATTTTCTCATTTTTCTATAGCATTTTATGAAAAAAGTAAATTCTCAGATGAACAGTTTAAAAGATTTATTGATGTAATTGAATATCTGAAGGAAAATAAAATTGAAACAGGAATGTTACATATTTGTAATTCATCAGGTTTTTTAAGATTTACTAATATGAGACTTTCTGCATCAAGAATTGGTTCAGCTTTTTTGGGAAGAATTGCGATTCCAAATGTATATGGATTAAAAAAAGTTGCATACTTAAAATCTAATGTTTCTGAAATAAAATCATTACCAAAAGGATATAATATAGGATATTCAAATAGTTATACAACGAAAAAAGAAATAAAAGTTGCACAAATACCATGTGGATATGCAGATGGATTTAATGTCAGAGAAAATAGGGATATGTTTAGAAAAATCGATAAACTAAGATATATAGTAAGAGATGTAAAAGATGCATTTAAAAACAAAAATTTATATGTACAGATAAATGGACAAAAATGTAAGGTTTTAGGGAGAATAGGTATGTATCATGTTACTGTTGATATTACAGGAAAAGATATAAAAATAAATGATGAAGTTCGATTAGAAGTAAATCCAATGTTTGTAGATAGTAAAATAAGAAGGGAGTATAGATAGATGGACTCTCAAAAAATAAATAATAAAAATTTGAAAGATATAAAGTTCTTTAAGAAATTGTGGTATTCAATGACCAAATTTGAAAAATATCCTGAAATGGCAGCTTATGGAACTAAAAGAGCAATAATATATTTTTCAAAATTGATGTTAATATTTAGTATATTATTAACAATAGTTTTACTAATTTATATAAAGCAAACTGGAAATGGAGAAAATGGTGAATTTTCATATGTTCAAAGTTTCCAGAAAATATTAGAAGTAAATCTAACAGAAGAAGAAAAACAAGAAGTTGAAACATCGTTTAATCAATATAATAATAGTCAATTAATTGGACTTTTCTCGGTTTCTTGTGTAATTAGTATTTTTATAATTTATTTTATAACCACTTTGGTTGATGTACTAATTTTATCTTTATTTGGACTAATTACTTGTTCCTTATCTAGGATAAAAATAACTTATAAAGCAATGTTTAATATGTCTATATATGCAATGACTATATCTATTTTGTTAAGAGTAGTTTATGAAGCATTATTACTACTTGTAGGATTTAAAATAAAATATTTTGACGTAATGTACACTGCAATATCATATATTTGTCTTGCAGCTGCAATTTTTATGATTAAATCAGATTTTATAAAACAACAACTAGAGCTTATGAAGATAATAGAAGAAAAGAAAAAGGAATCACTAGAAAAGGAAAGAAAAGAAACAGAAGATGAGAGAAAAGAAGAAAACGAAGAAAAAGAAGAGGATAAAGAGAAAAACAAAAAGAAAAAAGAAAAAGGAGATAAAGAAAATAATGGAATAAAGCCAGGAGAAGAAGAAGGGGCAAATGCATAAAATTTTAGAAAGGATGAAAATAAATGCGAGAAAAAAATAATAATAAAGGGGATAAAAAAAATATATTATATGGAATCTTAATGCTTGGGGCATTGGTTTTATGTACAGTTCTTATTGCTTTACAACTAATTAATCTTAAAAATAAAAAAGATAATATACTTGCATATACGGATTTAATAAAACAGATTGCACAACAAAATGTAGAGAAAGTAGAGATGACAACAGGAAGTACTTCTACTAAAATCACATTAAAAAATAAAATTGACGAAAATAATGAAGTAATTACAGAAGAAGGAAAAGAAGAGGAATATAACATTTCAGAAAGCAATTCGAAAAAAGATTCAA
Source organism: uncultured Clostridium sp. (assembly GCA_900554175.1). Taxonomy (GTDB): domain Bacteria; phylum Bacillota; class Clostridia; order TANB77; family CAG-508; genus CAG-269. The sequence continues at coordinate 48,560 of USGK01000005.1, read as the reverse complement.
AAGATATAGCCCCAGAGTTACAAAAAGTAGCAATTGTTCCAAATACACAAGCATTTGTTGAATTAGTTCAAAATGAAGTAGCAAATGGAAATGATATTGAATTAATACAAAAAAGTAAAAGTGTACTATCACAAATTCCATCATATATTATTTCATTTCTTCCAACTGCAATAATGCTTGCATTATTTATAGTAATATTTAAGATGCAAGGATTGGGAGACAAAGGAGAAGTATATAGTGAGACAGAAAGAAAAACAAAAATAAAATTTGATGATGTAGCAGGATTAGATGAAGAAAAAGGTGAATTAATAGAGTTAGTAGAATTTTTAAAACATCCAAAAAAATTTACAGGAATGGGTGCAAAGATACCAAAAGGAGTTTTATTATATGGAAAACCTGGAACAGGTAAGACATTAATTGCAAAAGCTATAGCAGGAGAAGCAGATGTACCATTTATTTCAATGAGTGGTTCTGAATTTATAGAGATGTTTGCAGGACTGGGTGCTTCAAGAGTAAGAAAATTATTTGAAAAAGCAAGAAAACTATCACCATGTATAGTTTTCATAGATGAGATAGATGCAATAGGATCAAGAAGAACATCAAATTCAGGAGCAGAATCAGAAAATAACCAGACATTAAATCAATTGTTAGTTGAAATGGATGGATTTTCTTCAGAAGAAACTATAATTGTCTTAGCAGCAACAAATAGACCTGAAATGCTTGACAAAGCATTACTAAGACCAGGAAGATTTGATAGACAGATTATAATACCAACACCAGATAAAAAAGGTAGAGAAGAGATATTAAAAATTCATAGTAAAGATAAAAAATTAGCAAAAGACATATCTTTAGAAAGTGTTGCAGAAGATACAGCAGGGTTTACAGGAGCAGAGCTTGCAAATGTTTTAAATGAAGCAGCAATAATTGCAACCAAAAAAGAACACGAAGCGATAAAAACTGAGGATGTCGAAGAAGCAGTAAAAAAAGTAACAGTAGGATTAGAAAAACATAATAGAGTTATATCTGATAAAGATAAGAAGTTAACAGCATATCATGAAGCAGGACATGCTGTTGTAAGTTGGTATTTACCAACACAATCAAAAGTAAAAGAAATTTCAATAATTCCTAGAGGTGTAGCAGGTGGATACACTATGTACAAAACAGATGAAGACAAAACATATGTATCCAAAACAGAAATGGAAGAAAGATTAATAGCTCTTCTTGGAGGACGTGCAGCTGAAAAAGTAGCATTAGATGATATTTCCACAGGAGCAAGTAACGATATAGAAGTTGCGACACAAATAGCAAGAGATATGGTAATAAAATATGGAATGAATGATAAAATAGGTCCGATATCTTTAAAAGACGAAAATGGAGAATATCCATTAGAATTATTCGGAAAAGATATGGGAGACAAAATAGGAACAGAAGTAAAAAGTTTAATAGACACAGCTTACAGAGATGCACAAACAATAATTACAACTCATATGGACAAACTTGTTGCAGTTGCAGAAGAACTTTTAAGAAAAGAAAAAATAAATGCAGAGGAATTTAAGAAATTTTTTGAAGAAGAAAACTAAAGTATAAGCAAGATAAAGATTAAATATTAATACTATTAAAATAAGATAGAAAATATTTAATCTTTATTTATGCAAGAGAAAGGATGAAGTGAAAAATGCAAATAAAATATAAAGAAAAGATATTAGAAATAGAGCAAGGTTCAAAAATTAAAGATATATTCAAAGATGAAATATCAAATAATAAATATCCAGTAATAGGGGCTAAATTTAATAACAAATATCAAAGACTGGATTATGAGATTTTACAAGATGGAGAAGTTGAATTGATAGATATTGCAAGTAAACAAGGAATGAATATATATAAAAGAACATTAATTTTTATATTAGCTAAAGCATTTAATAAAATCAATTCAAAAATAAAATTAAGAGTAAATTATCAATTAAATAATTCAATGTTTTGTACTTTAGATAATACGGAAGTAACAGAAGAATTGTTAGAAAAAGTTTATAATGAAATGAAAAATATTGTAGAAAAAAATCTTCCAATAGAAGAGAAAAAATTGACAAGAAAAGAAGCAGAAGATCTATATTCGAAAGAAAATTCATCAAGGGGAAGATTACAATTAAATTTAGAGGAAAATCCAATAATAAATATGTATTTTTGTGAGGATTATTATAATTATATTTATGATATTATTGCAATAAATACAGGTATAACGAAGATTTTTAATTTAGAAAAATATGATAAAGGATTTTTACTTAGATATCCAAGTAGCAAAACTCCAAATGAATTAATTCAATATAAAGAAACCAAGAAATTGTTATGGGCATTAAATGAATATAATAATATACATAAAGTTTTAGGTATTACAACAATATATGAATTAAATAATACAATAAAAGATGAAAAAAAATTAAAAAAACTGATTATGTTAGAAGAAGCATTACATGAGAAGAAAATAGCGCAAATTGCAGATAAAATAGCTTTTAATAATAAGGTGAAAATGGTATTAATAGCTGGTCCTTCATCATCAGGTAAAACAACATTTGCACAAAGACTTGGAATTCAACTAAAACTAAACGGAATAAAACCTGTAATGATTTCAGTTGATAATTATTTTGTTGAGAGAGAACAAACACCAAAAGATAAAAATGGAGAATATGATTTCGAAAGCATAGAGGCTATTGATTTAAAATTATTTAATCAAGATTTAAAAAAACTTTTAAATGGTGAAGAAATAGAGTGTCCAGAATTTGATTTTCATGTCGGAACAAAAAGATATAAAGGTAAAAAAATGCATCTAGAAGAAGACGAGGTTTTAATTATTGAAGGAATACATTGTTTAAATGATAGACTAACTTCAGAAATTTCAAAAGATCAAAAATATAAAGTATATATAAGTGATTTAACAGTTTTAAATATGGATAGAATAAATAGAATTTCTACTACAGACACAAGATTAGTAAGAAGAATTGTAAGAGATCACCAATTTAGAGGTTACACAGCAGAACATACTTTAAATGCTTGGAATAATGTAAATTTAGGTGAAGAAAAAAATATATTTCCATTTCAAGAACAAGCAGATAGCATATTTAATACATCATTAATTTATGAACTTGCAGCATTAAAAAATATAGCTCTTCCACTACTACAAAATATAGAAAAAGATAAAAAAGTATATGCAGAATCACAAAGAATAATAGAATTGTTAAAATATTTTGAACCTATTCCAAACGAAAAGATACCAAGAAATTCATTACTTAAAGAATTTTTAGGTGGAGGAGATTTTGAATATTAAATGGAAAATTATAGTAAATTTACAGTAATTGATGAAGAATTTGTGTGTGAAAATTGTGGAAAAAAAGTAAAAAAATTAGGATATTCATGTAGAAACCATTGTCCATACTGTTTACATTCTAAACATGTAGATATAAATCCAGGAGATAGACAGGAAAAATGTCATGGGGATTTAGAACCAATGGGACTTGAAATTTCTAACAAGAAAGGATATGTTATTGTTTTTAAGTGTAAAAAATGTGGTATGATAAGAAAAAATAAAGCTGCTGAAGATGATAATATGGATTTGATAATTAAATTATCTTCTAAAATTTTATAAATAATTATAAAAGGTAAAGAAGTCAAAATTATACTAGTTATAAATTTTGACTTCTTTGATTTTTTATTCGTGATCATCATAATGAGAGTTATTCATTTGAGAAGAATAATAATAAACTAAAGCTATTATTGCAACAGCAGCTACAGCCATAATCAACCAAATCCAAGTTGTAGAGTTAAAACCTAAGAAGCTTGCGTTTTCTTCAGTTGTAGAAGTTCTTCTAGCCGAATAATTTGAATTGTTAGTTGTTTTTCCATCCATAGACATATTATTAGCTTCTGAAGACATTGTATTTGTCATATCTTTAGCACCATTTTCCATACCTTGAGTACCATTTTTTGTAGTATTTGCTACACCTTTTGCAGCATCTTCTACAACGTTTTCTGCACCACCAACTGTATTTCTGACACTGTTTACAACATTATCTGCAGCAAAAGTATATGTGAATATAAAGAAAAAGCTGGAGAATAATGCTAAAAGAGTATATAAAATTTTCTTACGCATAACAAAAAGACCTCCTTAAAAAATTGTTTTAAAATAAAACTATTAATATTATTATTTTTTTAGGATAAAATATACTATGAAAAAATTTCAAAAAAAAAGAGCTACAATGCTCTTAAAATTATTTTTTTATTCTGATTAAAATTGCAATTGCAAGAAAAATTAAAAGTATACCCACAACAATTAATGCAATATTTAATATATTAGATACAATTGAATTGGAATCTGATACTGAGCTAACACCGCTTACAGTTGTAGAGGCGTTACTAGAACTTTCTGAAGATGCAGATATATTAGATATATTGCCTTCATTATTGATGTTTGAAGTATTTTGCGTGTTCGATGTACTAGAATTACTATTAGAATCTGTTATATTTAAATCGATAGCATTGGAAAAATTTAAACAAAAAAACAATGTTAAGCAAAAGATAACTAATATTTTTAGTATTTTAGACATTTTTACCTCCTAGTATATATATAAACTAAATTATGTTACAATACTATCATAAATAAAAAAAAATGTCTATAAAAAATTATTTTTTTTAAAAAACTATTTTCTTTTTTTATCTTTTGATATAAAATAAGTAAAAAATAATGGAGGATATTACATATGAAAAATATAAAAAATAAGGAAGGGATAACGCTAATATCATTAATTATCACAATAATAGTATTACTTATTCTAGCAGGTGTAAGTATTAATATTGCATTTCAAAAAAATGGACCGATAAGAAGTGCCGAAAAAGCATCAAACGTATACAAATTTTCAACGTATAAAGAAGAATTTGATGATTTGGTAATGGATGAAGATGATGAAATTAGTGCTTCAGGAACAGAATTAAAAAAATATATTACATCAATAAAAGATGGTGACTTAGATAAATTTGTAATAATAAATGGAGAACTTTATTACTGTGGAAATAATAAAAAAGAGATTGAAGCAGCTGATAATATAGGGATAGATACTTCACTTTCAGGAAGTTCATCAATAGATGATCTAAGAAAAATATTATCATATTTAGCAGAACTTAAAAAAAATAATATTACAGCACCAACTAATGATACAGAACAAGCAAATAGTCAAATTTTAGGTATAAGACTATATGATAAAAACGTACAAAATGGAACAAATTGGAAGCTTGTTATAGATTATGATTCAAAAAATAATGAAAAGTATAGATATGGAAGTGGTTATTATTATCTAGAGCCTAAAACAAATCTTGGGAATGCAGGTACAATAGAAAAAGGCTATATATTAAATTATAATACAATTAAAATTATAGGATTAGAAAATAGTAAAATGTGGGATGTATCAAGTACTTTAGCTGTAACAGATGACATAGCATTAAATTTAGATGCAACAAGTTTCGATTCAGAAGATGCTTGGAAATATATAACCAAAAAAGGCGATCTTTATTATGATGAAAATAACAAATCTCTTAATTTCGATGGCGATGGGGATTATCTAGAACTTAGAAAAAATGGTTTGAGTTTTGCTGATGGTTTCACATTTGAAATGTATGCTAATCTAAGAGAACTTGAAAAAAACAATGGCACTGAAGGAGCTCAGGCCTTAGGTTTATTCTCAAAAATAAAGGATTTAACTACAAATACTAAAGTAACTAATGCAATGAGGTTTGGTTACTTATATACAGATTCAGAATCTAAAGAAAAAGGTGTTATTGCAAAATTTTATGGTAAATCAAATGGAAAAATAATAGGAGATGGATTAGTATATGACCAATATGGTGGATTTCACGTATTAAATGGTCTAGGATATAATGCTAATGAAGATTTTTATTTGACGTTTGTATATAGAAGAACGGCAAGTGTTCCAAAAAATGATACAGTTGAATATTATATAAATGGAAATTTAATTGGAAAATGCGAACAAGATAAAGAATCCTTTGAAAAAGGAAGAAATATATGGGATAATGATGAATGTCCATTTTATATAGGAGCAGTTCCATGGTATAAAGATGGAAATATCTATTATTTAAATGGAAATGTATATTCTGTAAGATTATATCAAAAAGCTTTGACAGAGCAAGAAGTTAAAGATAATATGAATGCAACAGTTAAATATAGAAAATCATTTATTAATCAATGATAAATAATTGTACAAAAAAAAAAATACTAGAAAAAGCTTGCATTTATTGAAAATAAAGGGTATAATATAAAAAGCATAAAAATAGAAAGAGCGGGAACAAATCCCGCTCTAATTTTTAGAATATAGAAAGGAAGAAAATTTTGGCAAATATAGAGGAAAAGGTAGAGAATTTAGTAAAAAAAACAATAAATGATTTAGGATATGAATTATATGATGTTCTTTATGTAAAAGAAGGACCAGATAAATTCCTGAGAATAGTAATAGATAATGAAAAAGGAATAGATTTAAATGATTGTGAAAAAGTAAATGACGCAATAAAAGAAATGATAGACGAAAAAGATTATATAAAAGAACAATATTTTTTAGAAATATCTTCACCAGGAATAGAAAGGTTATTAAGAAAAGACTGGCAACTAAAAAAATATATTGGCAGTCCAATACAGGTAAAACAATTTAAAAAAGATGAATTAGGAAATAAAGATTATATCGGAATTCTAAAAAAAGTAGAAGATAAAAAAATAAATATAGAAGTTGAAAATAAAGAATTAGAATTAGACAGAAAAAATATTTCTCAAATAAAACTATATGTAGAATTTTAAATTATTAATAAAAAAATAAAATATTAAATGAACGAATTTAATAAAGGAGGAGTTAAAATGAAAGCAATTGATAATAAAGAATTAATACTTGCTTTAGAAGAATTAGAAAAAGAAAAGGGAATAAAAAAAGAATATATGTTAGAGGCAATAGAAGCAGCTTTACTTACAGCATATAAAAGAAACTTTGATGCATTAGAAAATGTCAAAGTAGTAGTTGATCAAAAAACAGGTGCAACATATGTATATGCAATAAAGGATGTAGTAGATAGGGCAAATGATGATGCACAAGAAATAAGCCTTGAAGATGCAAAAAAAATAAATAAAACACTAGAACTAGGTGATCAAGTTGAAGTAGAAATAGTTCCAAAAGATTTCGGAAGAATTGCAGCACAAACAGCAAAACAAGTTATAATACAAAAAATAAGAGAAGCAGAAAGAAATATAATGTTTGATGAATATAGTGAGAAAAAAGGAGAAATTGTATCTGGTCCTATTCAAAAAGCAGATAGGGGAATAGTAGTTGTAGATTTGGGTAGAGTTGAAGGAATAATGCCAACAAAAGAACAAATTCCAACAGAAAAATACAGAGTAAATGACAAAATAAAAGCATATGTTGCAGATGTAAAAAGAGGAGAAAAAGGTTCACTTCAAGTAATAATTTCAAGAACAAATACCGATTTTGTAAGAAAACTTTTAGAACTTGAAATACCAGAAATATATGAAGGTTTAATAGAAATAAAAAGTGTATCTAGAGATCCAGGATCAAGAAGTAAAGTAGCAGTGTATTCACAAGACAAAAATATAGACCCCGTTGGTTCATGTGTAGGTCAAAGAGGAATTCGTATTCAAAATATAATAAACGAATTAAATGGAGAAAAAATTGATGTAATTGAATGGAGCGAAGATCCTGCAACATATATAGCAGCAGCACTACTACCAGCTAAAATAATGGCAGTAGATATAAAAGAGGAAGAAAAATTTGCACAAGTAATAGTACCAGATGAGGAATTATCTTTAGCAATTGGCAAGGCAGGTCAAAATGCAAGATTAGCTGCAAAACTTACAAATTGGAAAATCGATATTAAATCAGAAAGCCAATTTAGAGAAATGTTATTATCAGAGCAAAATAAAGAAGAATTATCTCAAACAGAAAATAAAGTAGAAGAAAATAATGTAGAAACAGATAATAAAGTTGATGAAGAAAATTAATTTCATTAAAATAAAAAAAAAGGAGAAGATGTAATTGAGAAAATTACCACAAAGAACCTGTATAGCATGTAATACAAAAATAGATAAAAATAAATTAATACGAATTGTAAGAAATAATGAAAATGAAATTAAAATTGATATAACAGGAAAGAAAGAAGGAAGAGGTACATATATTTGTAAAAGTCAAACATGTTTAGAAAAAGCCAAAAAAACAAAAAAGATAGAAAGAGCTTTAAAAATAGAAGTACCTAGTGAAATTTATGATAAATTAAAAAATATAATTGATGGGGGTGAGTTTATTGGGTAAAATTAAATTATATGAATTAGCAAAGGAATTAAATTTAACCAGTAAAGAATTATTAGAAAAGGCTAAAAAGGAAGGTATTGAGCTAAAAAGTCATTTAAGTGCACTAGAAGACTCAGAAGTAAAAAAATTAAGAGAGTTTTATTCAAATAAAAAAATAGAGAAAGCAAAAGTAAAAGAAGAAAGTAAAAAAGAAAAAAATGATTTATCAAACAGTAAAAAAGTAAAACCTGTAATAATAAGAAGAGAAGTTATTTTTGAAGAAGAGAAAAATAAAAAAGAAGAAGTTAAAGAGAAAAAGCAAACTAATAATTCCCCTTTTATACAAAGGAATGCAAAAAAAGATTATAATATTGTACATAGGACAAAAGTAGAAAAACCACTAACAGTAAGTGAATTATTTGGATTAAACAAAAAAGAAGAAAAGAAAGATATAGAGAGTAAAGAAAAAAGTGAAAAACAAAATGTTGAGATTCCAAAAAAAGAAGAAATAAAGCAAGAGAAAATAATAGAAAGCAAAAAAGAAATGAAAGAGGATATGGTTAAAATTCAAGAAGTGAAAGTAGAAAATAATAATCAAAATAAAGATATCAAAAAAAATCAAAGTAGTCAAAATAATGTAAGACAAGATAACTATTCTAATAGAAACAATAAAAATTATTCTAATAGAAGTAATAATTTCAATCAGGATAGAAATAATAGATTTAATAATGAAAGACATCAAAATTTCTCAAAAGATGGTCAACAAAATAGTTATAGAAAAGATTATAGAAATGCAGAGAATAATAGAAGAATAGATGGAAAATTTAATGGGGATAGAAATTCAAATTATAGAGATAGAAACAATTCAAATAATAACTATAATAAATTTGGAGATAAAAATAGAAGAAATAACTATTCTCAAAATAACGGATATTCTCAAGGAAATACAAAATTTGGTAACAGACCATTAGATGATAAAGGAATTGAGAAAAATATTAAAAATATAATGTCTGTTGAAACAGGTGAAAAAGAATCAGTAAGAGAATATAATAAATCAATTGATAAGAAAAAAGAAAATAATAAATTTAATGAAAATAGGAATACTAAAAAAAGAACAAGAAGAAATCAAGAAGATTATGATATAAATGAAGGAAAACTTAAAAACTTAAAACAACAAGATAAACTTTCAAATATGTTTGAGGACCAAGAAAATAGTATGTTAGATTACTATGATTTAACAACAGTTCGTGGAAGAAAAGGTAAAAAGAAAAATACCAAAGACGATGAGTCAAGAACAAAGCAGAAAATCTTCAAATTAACAGAAATAACAGTTCCAGAATCTATTAGTGTAAAAGATCTTGCACAAGAATTAAAAAAGACAGCGTCAGAAATTATAATGAAATTAATGTCACTTGGAATAATGGCTACATTGAATAATGATATAGACTTTGATACAGCATTTTTAGTTGCAGCAGAGTTCGGTGTTACAGCAGTTAAAAAAGAAGAAGTAAAAGAAGAAGATGTATTATTTGATGAATCAGAAGACAAAGAAAATGACTTAGTAGAAAGACCACCTGTAGTTGTTGTAATGGGACATGTAGACCATGGTAAAACTTCGCTTCTAGATGTTATAAGAAAAACAAATGTTATAGAAGGAGAAGCTGGTGGAATTACACAGGCAATTGGTGCATATAAAGTAAAAGTAAATGATAGAGAGATAACTTTTTTAGATACACCTGGACACGAAGCTTTTACAGCTATGAGAGCAAGAGGTGCACAAATTACAGATATTGCTATACTTGTAGTAGCAGCAAATGATGGTGTAATGCCACAAACAATAGAAGCTATAAATCATGCAAAGTCAGCAGGAATTCCAATAATAGTTGCAATAAACAAAATAGATTTACCAGATGCAAATCCACAAAAGGTAAAAGAAGAATTAATGAAATATGAATTAGTTCCAGAAGAATGGGGTGGAGACACAATATTTGTTGAGATTTCAGCAAAGAAAAATCTTAATATTGATCAACTATTAGAAATGGTTTTACTTGAAGCAGACGTATTAGAATTAAAAGCAAATCCTACAAAACAAGCAAAAGGTGTTGTAATAGAAGCAAGACTTGACAAAAATAAGGGAGCAATAGCATCAATGTTAGTACAAAGAGGAAAATTAGATGTAGGTGATACTGTAGTTGTGGGAACATCTATAGGAAGAATAAGATCAATGATAAATGATAAAGGAAAGAAAGTAAAATCAGCAGGTCCATCAACACCAGTTGAAATAATGGGACTTACAGAAGTACCACAAGCTGGAGATATATTCTATGAAGTAAAAGATGAAAAAATGGCTAAACATTTAATAGAAAGAAGAAAACGTCAAGCAAGAGAAAAATCAATAAATAGTATGCAAGCAGTAACATTAGATAATTTATTTAACCAAATGGAATCAGGAAAACTAAAACAATTAAATATAATTGTAAAAGCAGATGTTCAAGGATCTGTAGAAGCATTAAAACAATCATTAGAAAGATTAAGTAATGACGAAGTAAAAGTAAAAGTAATCCATGCAGCAGCAGGTGCTGTAACAGAAACAGATGTAACACTTGCAAAAGTTTCAAATGCTATAATAATTGCATTTAATGTAAGACCAGCAGGAATGGCAAAAGAAGTTGCAGATAGAGATGAGGTACAAATAAAACAATATTCAATAATTTATCAGGCATTAGATGATGTTGAGCAAGCAATGAAAGGAATGTTGGATCCTAAGTTTGAAGAAGAAGTAATAGGAACAGCAGAAGTACGTCAAACATTTAAAATTTCAAGTGTAGGTACAATAGCTGGAGCATATGTTTTAACAGGTAAACTTCAAAGAAATGCAGGAGTAAGAGTAATTCGTGATGATGTTGTAATTCATGAAGGAAAGCTTGCATCACTTAAAAGATTTAAAGACGATGTCAAAGAAGTTGCTAAAGAATATGAATGTGGTATCCAAATTGAAAAATATAATGATATTAAAGAAGGAGATATCATAGAAGCATTTGTTATGAAAGAAATAAAAAAATAATACAAGGAGAGGCTTATGGAAAAAAGAAAAAATCCCAATCGAATAAATAGAGTAGATGAAGAATTTAAAAAAGAAATAAGCATGATAATTGATCAAGATTTAAAAAATCCAAACATAACAGGAATAATAAGTGTAACAAAGGTAAAAGTTTCAAAAGATTTAAGATCAGCAAGAGTATATATTAGTTTATTAAATTGTAAAAGTAAAAAAAATACATTACAAGGATTGAAGAATTCATCTGGATTTATAAGAAGTGAACTTGCAAAAAGAATAAATTTAAGATATACACCTGAGTTGATATTTGAGGTTGATGATTCTTTAGAATATGGATCAAGAATAGATACTATATTAAAAGAAATTATGCCAAAAGAGGATTAAAATAAAAGAAAGAGGAAATCATATGACATTGGATAAAATTTTAGATGAAATAAAAAAAACAGAAAAAATAGTCATATTAACACATGAAGGACCAGATGGAGATGCAGTAGGAAGTGCATTAGCAATGAAACACGCTATAGACTATTTACAAAAAAAGGTTGATGTTATAATCCCTGAATATTCAAGATGTTTTGAGTTTTTACCAGGAATTCAAGAGGTAAAAAAAAGCTCAGCTATTGCAAGTTATGACTTAGCAATAGCTGTAGACTGTGCGGATAATAAGATTCTAAAGGGATACAAAGACTATTTTGAAAAAGCAAAAACAACAATATCGATTGATCACCATGGAAGTAATAAAATGTATGCTGACATAAATTTTGTAAATCCAGTATCACCAGCATGTGCACAAGTTCTTTTAGGAATTTTTGATTATTTAAAAATTCCAATTTCAAAAGAAATAGGAACATGTCTTGCTACAGGAATTATAACAGACACAGGAGGATTTAATTATAATGTAACAGCGGAAACATTTGAATTTACAGCAGATCTTTTAAGAAAAGGAGTAAATATATCTGAAATATACAGAAAAGCTTTAGAAACAAAGACAAGAGCTAATTTTGAATTAAGTAGAATAGCATCAGATAGATTAGAATTTTTAGAAGATGGAAAAGTTACATTTACATATATAACGTTAGAAGATGAAGAAAAAGTAGGTGCATCTACAGGTGATCATGAAGGAATTGTTCAGGTAGGTAGATGTATAGAAGGTGTTGAAGTTTCAATCTTTTTACATGAATTAAAAGAGAAAAAAGGATTTAAGATTTCACTTAGGTCATCTGAATATGTTAATGTTTCAGATGTATGTCTAATGTTTGGCGGTGGAGGACATATAAGAGCTGCTGGAGCATTTTCCACAGGTACACCAGAGCAAATAAAAAATAAAGTTTTAACAGAAGTAAAAAAACAATTAAAATAAAAATAATAAAAAATTATAACTGTTGATAAAAATAAAATTTTTGCAACAGTTTAATTTTTTAAAATAGGAGAAAATATGGATGGAATAATAATTATAGACAAGCCAAAGGGATGGACTTCAAATGATATAGTTCAGAAAGTAAAAAAAATTTCAAAAGAAAAAGTGGGACATACAGGAACATTAGATCCCCTTGCAACAGGTGTTTTACCTATATTAATAGGAAAAGGAACAAAAATTTCAAAATATTTAATAAATCATGACAAAGAGTATATAGCTAAAATAAAATTAGGAATGAAAACAACTACGGCAGATTTAGAAGGAGAGATAATTGAAGAGCAAAAAGTAAACGAAGAATTATTTAATAAAGAAAATATAGAAAAAATTTTATCAAGCTTTAAAGGTAAAATAGAACAGACACCACCGATTTATTCTGCAGTAAAATTAAAAGGAAAAAAGCTTTATGAATATGCTAGAAAAGGTGAAAAAATAGAAATTCCAAAAAGAACAATAGAAATTTATAATATAAAATTAATAAGTTTATCTAAAGAAGAAAAAGAAATAGAATATGAGGTAGAATGTTCAAAAGGAACATATATAAGAACTCTTTGTGAAGATATTGCTAAAAAATTAAATACTTTAGGAACAATGTCAGATTTAAAAAGAATGAGAGTAGGAGATTTCGGGATAAATCAGGCTATAAATATAGAAGAATTGAATGAAGAAAATATATCTTCAAAGTTAATAAAATTTGAGGATATATTTGAGAGAAATGAAAAAATTAATTTAGAAGAATCGAAAAGAGAAAGTTTTTTAAATGGTGTAAAATTAGATAATATTAACAAAGATGGTGTATATAAGATTTATATTGATGACAAATTTGTAGGATTAGGAACAATAAGAAATAATTTCTTAAAAAGAGATATAATCCTAATTTAGAAATGTAATTTTAAATTATAAAATGTAGAATTTTTTATAAAGCTTCTTCACAAAAATAATATTATTGACATAAAATATATCATAAAATGTAGGAAGGATGATAAAAATGTCAAGTTATATAATTGAAGGAGGTCATAGACTTCAAGGAGAGAGTTATGTATCAGGTTCCAAAAATGCTTCATTACCAATAATGGCAGCAAGTATATTAAATAAAGGAATAACCAAACTATATAATGTACCAAACATAAGTGATACCAAACTAATGATAGAAATTTTAAAAGAACTTGGGTGTAAAGTAATAAAAAAGAAAGACAAAGTTATAATTGATTCTTCAAATGCAAAAAATCATGAGATACCAGAAGAATTAATGTGCAAAATGAGATCATCTGTAATTTTAGCTGGAGCAATTTTAGGAAGATATAAAAAAGCAATATTTTCGTATCCAGGAGGTTGTGAGATTGGAGCAAGACCAATAGATTTACATATAAAAGGATTTGAAAAATTAGGAATTACAATAAAAAAAGAATATGGAAAAATAAACTGTTATGCAGATCAAATACTAGGTACAGAAATTAACTTAGAGTTTCCAAGTGTGGGAGCAACCGAAAATATCATGCTTGCAGCAGTTTTGGCAAAAGGAACAACAAAGATAATAAATGCAGCAATGGAACCAGAAATTACAGATTTACAAAAATTCTTGAACAAAATGGGAGCAAAAATAGAAGGAGCAGGAAGTAATGTAATAACAATAGAAGGAGTAAAGAATTTAAAAGATGTAAGTTATAATATAATGCCAGATAGAATAGAAGCAGGAACACTCCTATGTAGTGCAGCAATGACAGGAGGAGAAATTGCATTAAAAAATGTGAATATAAGTCATATTGCACCTATAATAGATAAATTATCAGAAGCAGGATGTAAAATGGTTTTAGGAAATAAAAATATAATTTTAAAAGCACCAAAAAGACTAAAAGCTATAAATATAAGAACAATGCCATATCCTGGGTTTCCAACAGATATGCAATCAATTATTGCCTCAAATATGTGTGTTGCAAATGGTACATCAGTAATAGTAGAAAATATATTTGAAAATAGATTTAAAACTTTAAATGAGTTGCAAAAAATGGGAGCTAAAATAAAAGTAGAAGGTAATACAGCAATTATAAAAGGAACAAGAAAATTATATGCTGCAAAAGTTAAAGCAACCGACTTGCGAGGAGGTGCGTGTCTTGTAATTGCTGGATTAGTTGCAAAAGGAAAAACTGAAGTAGAAAATATTGAATATGTATTGAGAGGATATGAAAATCTAGATAAAAAACTACAAGAATTAGGAGCTAAAATATATATAAAATAAAAATGCTTCCAGACAAATAGTTCGTCTGGAAGCTAACACATTAAAGCTTTTTCTTAAAGGATGAATAAGGATTGTTGGAATTTGGAAAATATATAAAATAAGATCCCCATATTGTTGTTTGGGGTTGTGGTTCTCCTTTTTTAGCCAAAAAATCAAAAACGATTGTTTTTTCCTCTTCGCTCTCAAAGAAGTAATTTGTCCCTGGATAAAATGGGTGAACTTTCCAACAGTCAAACAGACTTTTCATGAACTTGATTAAAAAGTTCTCAAGTATTTTCTGTTTTCTTTCTTCATCAGTTTTAATGTTTGCCTCTGTTGTCATGGTTTTTAAACCACCTTTCTTTTAAGATAATTTAATTATACTACCATTAATATAAAAAGTCAAATCTAAAAAAGAACTATTAATCATTTAATTTCAATGGATAATAGTCTTTTTTAGATTTTTCATGATTTTATCTTGCTAATATTGATTTATTTATTGATAAAATGGATAACAAAGTATACAATAATTGCAACAAAAAGAGAGTGTTAAGGGAGAAAAAATGCGTATGAAAAAAATAGAAAAAAAACAAAAGGCATGCTTTATTTTGATAATATTTACATTTTAGGAAAAATATTAAAAAATAAGTTATTAAATAATAGATAATTGATAAAATATGAAAAGATTAATTCATATTTTATCAATTTCTTTATTTAGAGCATGATGCAATAGGCATATACAAAATTGTGAAAAATACCGAAAATTAAAATTATATTTGTATTGAATTTTGAAAATTAATGTGTTAATATATACAAAAGAAAGAGGTTAGAATATATGAAAAATTTTTTTAGAATATTAATAAAATACATAATATTTATTTATAATAAGATAGTATATAGAGTAAAAGTAGTAGGAAAAGAAAATGTACCAAAAGATGGGGCATTTATAATATGTGGAAATCATAGAAGTTATTTAGATCCACCGCTAATGGTAACAACATGTAAAAGAAAAGTAAGATTTATGGCAAAACAAGAATTAAAAAATAATCCGATTACAAGATTAGCTGTATATATTTTCGATGGTATATATGTAAAAAGATCTTCAAAAGATATAGGTGCAATGAAAGAAGCACTTAAGACATTAAACCAAGGTGGTGGAATAGCATTATTTCCTGAAGGAACAAGAAACGGAATAGAAAAAGGGGTACATATAAAAAATGGAGTTTCATATTTTGCATTAAATTCAGATGCAATAATAATACCTGTTGGAATTAAAGGAGATTTAAAACCTTTTCATAAGATTATTGTAACATATGGTAAGCCATTAGATTTTTCAGAATATAAAAGTAATAAAAAAGATAAAGAAGTAATAGAAAATGTAACAAATATTATTATGAAAAATATTATAGAACTTTCAAAATAATATTCAATACAACTAACAATAATAGCATAATATATTAAAAGATAGTAGAAAATTATATAATACAAAAATTAGACCAGTTTTGAAAATAAATTAAAACGAGTCTAATTAAAATGATGTTATGGAGCTTCCAACGGGAATTGAACCCGTGACCTCAGCCTTACCAAGGCTACACTCTACCTACTGAGCTATAGAAGCATATTTCAAAATTATAATCATATAAATCGAAAAAGTCAATAGAATTCATTGACTTTTTGCAAAAAACGTATTAAAATATTACAGATTAATAAATTAACGTTAGATAAGAAAATGGCAAATAAGGGAGGAACTAAAATATAAAATGAAAATAGGAATAGTAGGATTACCAAATGTTGGAAAAAGCACTTTATTCAATAGCATAACAAAGGCGGGAGCAGAATGTGCTAACTATCCATTTTGTACAATAGAGCCAAATGTTGGAGTAGTAGCAGTACCAGATGAAAGATTGGATGTACTTACTAAAATGTATAATCCAGAAAAAACAACACATGCAATAGTTGAATTTGTGGATATTGCAGGACTAGTAAAAGGTGCAAGTCATGGGGAAGGTCTTGGAAATAAATTTTTAGCACATATAAGAGAAACAGATGCAATAGCACAAGTTGTCAGATGTTTTGAAGATTCGAATATAGTTCATGTAGATGGAAATATAAACCCTATAAGAGATATCGAAACAATAAATCTAGAACTTATATTTGCAGATATAGAAACAGTTCAAAAAAGACTAGAAAAAGCAAAAAAAATGCTAAAAGCAGATAAAAAATATCAAATTGAAATAGACCTTTTAGAAAAAATAAGTGAAAATTTAGAAAAATCTATTCCAGCGAGAAATTTAGAATATAATGACGAAGAAAAAGAAATATTAAAAGATATGTTTTTATTAACATCAAAACCAGTAATCTATATTGCAAATGTATCAGAAGAACAAATTGAAAATGTAGAAAACGATGAAAATTTCAAAAAGGTAAAAGAATATGCAAAAAATGAAAAAGCAGAAGTTGTACCAATCTGTGTAAAAATAGAGGAAGAATTATCCTCACTAGAAGATGAAGATAAGAAAGAAATGCTAGATGCAATTGGATTAAAAGAATCAGGATTGGATGTTTTAATAAAGAAAAGTTATGACTTATTAGGATTAATGTCATTCCTTACTGCAGGAGAACCAGAAGTAAGAGCATGGACAATAAAAAAGGGAACTAAAGCACCACAAGCGGCTGGAAAAATTCACTCAGATATAGAAAGGGGATTCATAAAAGCTGAAGTAGTTTCGTTTGAAGACTTAATAAAAGAAGGTTCAATGACAGCAGCAAAAGAAAAAGGATTAGTTCGTTCGGAAGGGAAAGAATATATAATGCAAGATGGAGACATAGTATTATTCAAATTTAATGTGTAATAATCTTGTAATAAAAATGTTACAATAATGTAAAAAAAAGAAAATAAAAAAATAATTGACATATAAAGAAAAAAGTTGTAAAATGAAAAATGAAGTAAACAAAAGATAATATACTTGGGAGATAATAGTTTAGAAGTATATTAATCAGAAGGAGAGAAATATGAAAAATTCAAAAGTTTTAAAAATAATATTAATGGTTTTATTAAGTGGAATTATAGCTATAACAATGTCAAATGTATCAATTGTTAGAGCAGCTGACGAGTTTGACTGGAACGATTTAGATGGTGATACATCAAGTAATACAACAGAAGAAAATACTACAGATAACAACTTTGCTACAACACCTACAGAAACAAACAATACAACAAATGACACAACTAACAATGCTGTTGATAATACAGGTTTTTATTCAACAACAAATAGCTCAGCAAATAATACTACAAATAACTCATCTGTAAATAAAAGTTCAACAACATCAAATTCAAATTCACTTGCAAAAACAGGAATTAAAGACTCAAAAGGAACAGTTTCTTTAATAGTAGTTGTTTGCGGAATAGTAGCAGTATATTCTTTAAAGAAAGTAAGAGATTATAAAGATATGTAATTAAAAATTGCAAAAAGCAATTATAAAAAATTACCCCTTTATTAAATTCAGTGAAGGGGTAATATAAATTAAATGGCCCCTTGGTCAAGCGGCTAAGACGCGGCCCTCTCAAGGCCGAATCATGGGTTCGATTCCCGTAGGGGTCACCAAAGATTAAATTATTAGAGTATCAAGAATTATCAATAATGGCTTGATACTCTTTTTATCATTAGCATTATTTCTGTTAATAAACCTGAAAGTCTATATTATCTAAACTACAAAAACATACAAATAAAAACAAGAAAATGACACTTGACATTAAAAAATAATATAGATATAATATTAAAAAATTAACACTTTTTTAACAACTTAGTTTTATATAACTAAAGAAAATCTATATAAAAAAGAAGGGTACTTTTATGGATGAAAAAAAGTTTGTGAAAAAAATATGGATTAATATTTTAATAGCTATAATTATAATGTTCTATTTTATAGGAATAAATATTTTTTACAAAATGAGTTCTAAGGAAAATACATTAATAGCTTTAAAAATATCTTCATCAGTTATACTTGCAATTTCAATATTAATATTAGAAATCGCATATAAAAAAGATAATGGAATGCTTGCAATAAATGGCATAGAAGCATTGGTTATTGCATTTCACTCATTATTTATATCGCATGTAGTTGAATTATCAAATTATAATTTTGAAGCATATATAGTAACATCATCATACTTTCTTGCAATTTATTATGTATTAAAAGCAATAATAATTGATACAAATGAGAAAAGAAAATACTTAAAAAGTTTAAGTGATATAAAAGAAATAGTTGTAAATGAACCAGTGAAAAAGGAACCAAAAAAAAGAGAAAAGTAAGAATAAAATAAAAATTCTAAAATATATTTAATACCAAAATTAAATAAAATGGAGGTAAAATATATGGAAGAGGTAAAAAACAAAAGTCAATTAATTTGGATATTAAAAGGATATGTAATTGCTATTGTTAGTACAATAATACTTCTTAGTATTTTTTCAATTCTTTTAGTAAATACATCAATTTCTGAAATAACAATAAATCCAACAATAATAACATTAACATGTGTAAGCATATTAATAGGAAGTACTATAAGTATGAGAAAAGTAAGAAAAAATGGATTATTAAATGGAGCATTAATTGGAATTATTTATGTTTTTACAATATATTTAATTTCAAGCTTTTTAAAAAATAGTTTTTCATTTAATATTTCTGCAATTATAATGTTTTTAATGGGAATTTGTGGAGGCATAATAGGAGGATTAATAGGAGTTAATACAGCTCATTAAGTAAGGTCAATAAAGGGCTTAGTATAAATAATTGTCCGATAGTTAATTAAAGAGTAAAAAAATAAAAAAATATCAAAAAAAGTGTTGATATTTTTTTTGTTTTAGGCTAGAATATAAAAAGCTTTAAAAAGTAAAGGAGGATTAAATTGATTACATTAGAAGATATTGAAAATAATCCAGAAATTAGAGCATTAATCGAAGGAGCGCAAAAACAATTAAAGGAACTTCGGATACACGGAACATTCGTATAGACATATAGGTATAGTTTCGAAAAGAGCAGGTCAAATATTAGAGGAATTAGGATATGATGAGAGAACAGTAGAACTTGCAAAGATAGCAGGATTTATGCATGATATAGGAAATTCTGTAAACAGAGTAGACCATGCACATAGTGGAGCAATATTAAGCTATCAAATATTAAAAGATATGGGAATGGACGTAAAAGAAAGAACAGAAATAATGACAGCTATAGGAAATCATGATGAATCAACAGGAACTGCAGTGAGCGAAATATCTGCAGCTTTAATACTAGCAGATAAATCAGATGTTCATAGAAGTAGGGTATCAAAAACTAATATTGCAAATTTTGATATACATGATAAAGTAAATTATGCTGTAACAAAAGCAGATTTGAAACTAGATAGTAAAGAAAGAAAGATTACATTAGAATTAGAAATAGACAATAAAATATGTCCAGTATTAGATTATTTCAAAATTTTTATGGATAGAACATTAATGAGTAAATATGCTGCTAAATACCTAAAGATTTGGTATGAATTAATTATAAATGGAACAAAATTACTATAATTAAAAATAAAAATACAATTAGGAAGGAGGAGATATGGGAAATCCCATATCTGCTAGGAGAAATGAAAGAAAAAAAATTAACAATAATTATAAAAATTTTAGCAATATTAACAATATGCTTAGTATCATTTGCAGGAATATATATGAAAAAGTCAGGTAAGTATGAAAATATTGTAAAAGATTATTCTTATGCATCAGATATACAAGGATATAGACAACTTATTTTAGAAGTAAGTGATGCAACTAAAGTTTTAGATGCAGATGGAAATGTAGTTGGAGATACTGACAGTATAGATGAAAGCACAATCTCACAAAATTCATATAAAATTACAGAAGATAAAGTAAACAGTGATGACGCTAAAACAATTGAAAATTACAAAAAATCAAAAGAAATAATAGAAAAAAGATTAAAAAAATTAGGTGTAGATGACTATTCTATAAGTATAAATGAAGAAACAGGAAAAATTTTCTTAAAGATTGCAGAAAACGAAGAAACAGATCATGTAGTAAGTAATCTTTTACAAGTTGGAAAATTTGAAATAAGAGATTCAGAAAACCAAGAACAAGTATATATAAAAAATAGTGATCTAAAAAAGGCAAAATCAGTATATAATACAGCAGAAAGCGGAACTACAGTTTATTTACAATTAGAACTAGACAAAGAAGGAAGAAAGACATTTGCGAATTTAACAGAAAATGAATACAAAAAAGTAGAAAACAATACAACAAATAATTCTACAAATACAGAAGAAAATGCAACAACAGAAGAAAACTCAGATACTACAAATACAGAAAGCACAGAAAATACTGAATCTAAAGAAGAAAATAAACAAAAACAAATAGTACTTGCAATTGATAACAATAAAATGGTAACTACAAGCTTTGATGAACCTATAAAAGATGGAATAATTGATTTGTCAATGGGAAAAAGCTCGAAAGATTCAGATGAAATATCAAAACAACTAAAATCCACATCAACAATAGCAACAATATTAAATTCTGGAGAAATGCCATTAAGTTATAAAGTTATGCAAAACCAATTTGTAAAAGAAAATACAAGTGACAAAAATATAGTATATATTGGTATAGCAATTTTAGCAATAATGTTAATTGCATTATGTATAAAGTTTAAAACAAAAGGTATTGCAGGAACAATAGGATTTTTCGGATTCATAGCATTATATTTGCTTTTAATAAGATATACAAATGTAAAAATTTCTATAGAAAGTATTGCAGGAATAGTAGTTGTAATTTTAATTAATTATTTTTCACAAATAAAATTTTTAAGAATTAACGAGCCAGATGATGAAATTAGAAAAAAAGAATTTACAAAAGAATATAAATCATTTATATCAATAATTGTTCCAGTAGCAGTTATAGCAGTAGTATTTACATTTATGTCGTTCGAGAGAATTGCAACATATGGAATGGTAACTTTTTGGGGTGTCGTTTTAGTACTATTATATAACTTATTAGTTACAAGAAAAATAATAGAAATAAAATAATTCAAGGCAAGAAGAAAGGAATATAGAATAAATGAAAAAAACAATATTTAGTAAAAAAATTATATATATTATAGCATGTATACTAATAATTGCAGGAGCTGTAATGTATTTCGTAAAAGGATTTGAGTTTGACTTAGAATATGCAAAAAAAGATCAAATTACACTTGCAAATAAAACAGGTTTTGAAATTTCAAAAATTAAAGAAATAGTAAAAGAAAAACTAAATGGAAAAGAATTTGAAGTTAAAGAAGTAGAAATATTTAAGAATGTGGTTCAAATTTCATCAAAGGAAATTACAGAAGAAGAAAGAGATGGAATTGTTGAAAAAGTAAATGAAGAATATGGATTAGAATTATCAAAAGATAATGTGTCAATTGTAAATATTGAACATACAAGAATAAAAGATATTATAAAACCATATATATTACCAGGTATAATGTCATTTGCAATAGTACTATTATATTTTATAATAAGATATAGAAAATTAGGAGTTCTAAATATTCTATTTAAGGGGCTTATTTGTCCAATAATAGGGGAAACAGTATATTTTTCTATTATATTATTAACACGTGTACCATTTGGTACTATGACTATAGCGGGGGCAATTGCTTTATATGCATTACTTTTAAGTATAATTGCATATAAATTTGAGCAGGCTTTAAAAGAAATTAAAAATAAAAGTGAGAAAAATTAAGAAAAGAGGACAGAATTATGGAAGAAAAGGAAGTAATCCTTACAAAAGAAGGATTTGAAAAATTAGAGCAAGAATTAAATTATTTAAAAACAGAAAAAAGAACAGAAGTTGCAGAAAGAATAAAAGTTGCATTAGGATTCGGAGATTTGTCAGAAAATTCAGAATATGATGAAGCGAAATCTGCACAAGCTGAAAATGAAAATAAAATAGCAGAACTAGAAACAAAAATTAGAAATGCAAAAATAATCGATGAAAAAGAAATTGATACAAAAACAGTTCAAATAGGAAATACAGTATTATTACATGATGAAGAATTTGATGAAGAAGTAGAATATACCATAGTAGGTTCTACAGAAGTTAATTTAGCTGAAAATAAAATATCTAATGAATCACCAATAGGAAGTGCACTTCTTGGAAGAAAAAAAGGAGAAACAGTAGAAGTAGATGCACCATCAGGAATAATAAAATTCAAAATATTATCAATAAAAAAATAAGTCGATACATAAAATACGATTATTATAAAAATCGGAATTTATTAGCAGTTTATATTGCTTAATAGATTTCGTTTTTTTTATACATAAAATTTCTAACCTAAAATATAATTGTTTATATAATATAAATAAAACTTAGGGTACATTTTACATATGCTGTGCCAAAGAAAGGAAGAATTTAAGTATATATGCAAAAAATTTTATGTATAGAAAACAAAAATAGTAATATCATAAAAAAAATATTCAAGAAGACTGAATTATTGCAAAACACAATAATTATAAATCAAGATATAGAAAAAATAAAACTCAGAAAAAAAATAAAAATAATAAAAAAGATAAATAGAATTTTAGAAATGAATAAGTGTAAGACTGTACTTCTAAGCAAAGATATAAAAAAAGATGAAGAACTTGTAAATCTGTTATATTCAAATAATATTAACATAATTGACGGAAAAATAATTTTTAAAATGAAAATGATAGAAGTATTAGAATATATACTAGAAAGAAAAAATATATCATGTAATGATGCAAAAATTGCTATTCTTTCAAATACAGCAGATAAATTTTTAAAAAATAATACAATGATTTTAGCAAAAAAAGTAAAAGAATTAACAATTGTAACAAACAAAAGGAAAGAACTCAAGAAATTAGACGAGGTTCTGTGTGATGAAGGAATAATAATTACAATAACAAATAATAGGAAAAAAGGAATAATAAGATCTGACATAATTTTAAATATAGATATTCCAAAAGAAATAATAAATTTATACAATATAAAAGATGATGCTATAATTGTAAATTTTGAAGAAAATGTAAAAATACGTAAGAAAAGATTTGCAGGAGTTATAATAGACGGATATAAGTCAAAATTAGATGTTAAAGATGTAGTAAAAAATGAAGAAATAATGAGATATAGTTTATTAAAAAGTGAAAACGAAGAAAAATATGATTTTAATGAAATATTGGAATATTATTATCTTTTAGGTAAAATAGATACAGAAGATATAAAAATATGTAAATTAATAACCTCAAAAAAGAATGAATTTTAAAATTCAATTATCTTCATAACTACTTGCTTTTTTTGGTAAAATATAATATAATGTAAGCATTTAAGGAGAAAAAGTTGGAAAATAATTATTATTTTGACTTTATGAAAATTTGTTTAAAATGAGGTAACATAAATAATAAACATATGCGTTCAAAGAAAAGTCTTTTGTCAAAATTTAATTCTTTTCGACCTGATTTTTGCCTTGTGAAAGGAATGGATTTAAAAATGGGAGATAATTCAAAGAAGAAAAATAGAAGTAAAAATAAAAAGAATAAAAATACACAAAAAAATTTAAGTATGAAACCAGTAAAAGAAAAGAAAAATAAAAAACAAAAATTTTCTAAAAAACACCCTAAATTAGCAATAGCTTTAAGAATATTACTTATTTTAGTAATACTTCTTATAGTAGTTGTTGCAGGAGTTATAGTAGGAATGGTTTACTGTGGATGGGGCGATGATTTTGAAATAAAAAAAGAGGAATTAGTAATAAAACAATCAAATTCTGAGGTAGTAGATAGTGCAGGAACTGTAATTGCCGAATTAAGTGGTGACGAAAGTAGAAAAATTATAACATTAGATGATATGTCTAAATATCTTCCAAAAGCATACATAGCAATAGAAGATGAAAGATTTTATGAACATAATGGTGTAGACTTAAAAAGAACAACAGCTGCTATTGCAAGTTTCGTAACACATGCAGGTAATTCATCATTCGGTGGAAGTACAATAACACAACAACTTGTAAAAAATATAACAAAAGATGATGAAGACACAGGATTTGAAGGCGTTACAAGAAAAGTTAAAGAATGGGCAAAGGCATATCAGATAGAGAAAATGCTTTCAAAAGATCAAATACTAGAATTATATTTAAACATAATATTTGTAGGTGGAAAAAATTCAGGAGTTGAAGTTGGTTCAAAATATTACTTTAATAAAAGTGCTTCAGAGCTAGATTTAGCACAATGCGCATTTTTGGCAGGAATCAACAAAGGACCAAATTTATATAATCCATATGGAGAAAATGGATATAATGAAAGTGAAAATAAAAAGCAAAAGATAAATTCAAGAACTAAAACAGTATTAGACCAAATGTTAAAATTAGGATCTATAAACAAAGAAGAGTATGACTCTGCATGTGAAGAAGTAAATAATGGATTAGTATTCACAAAAGGAACAGATTCGAGTTCAATATACTCATACCATACAGATGCAACAATTGCAAAAGTAATAGAAGATGTGGCAGAACAAAAAAATATATCAAGAGCATTAGCAACAACATATGTATACAGTAGTGGACTTACAATTTATTCAACACAAAATACAGACTTACAAAATTCAATGAATGAAGTTATGATTGATGGGGGAGAAACATATCAAAAACCTTCTAGTAAAGGAACAGACGAAAATGGCAAAAAAATAACATCACAATCATCAATGGCAGTTATAGACAACCAAACAGGCTATGTAGTAGGTGTTGTAGGAGGACTGGGAGCAAAAACAGAATCAAGAGGATTAAACCGTGCAACACAAAGTCCAAGACAGACAGGTTCTTCAATAAAACCACTTACATCATTAGTACCAGGAATAAATGAGGGTGTTATAACACCTGCAACAATATATGATGACTGTGCAACAGAATTCCCAGGAAATTATAATCCAAAAGATTATAATGCTTTTAAAGGATTAATTTCTATAAGAAGTGCAACAATGTCATCTCAAAATATACCATTTATAAAAGTAGTATCAGAATTAACACCAGCAAAATCTACCGAATACTTAGAAAAAATGGGAGTAACAACAATAAATAAAGAAAAAGATGGATTAGCATCACTTGCAATAGGCGGATTTACAGATGGTATTACACCACTTGAAATGGCTGCTGCATATGCAACAATCGCAAACAATGGAGTATATAGAACACCATTATTATATACAAAAGTAACAGATCAAAGCGGAAATGTTGTACTTGAGCCAAAACAAGAACAACAACAAGTATTTTCTGCTCAAACAGCTTATGTGGTAAAAGACATATTAAAATCTGTAGTTTCAGGAGGTACTGCAACATATTGTAAAATTTCAGGAATGGATGTAGCAGCTAAAACAGGTAGTACAAATAATTATTATGATAAATGGCTATGTGGATTTACAAATTATTATACAGGTGCAACATGGTATGGATATGATGAAAATGAAACAATAAAAGGAGAAACAAACTGGGCCGGAAAAATTTGGAGTGCAGTTATGAAAAACATTCATTATGGAATGGATGGATCAAAATTTGACAAACCAGAAGGAATAGTAAGTGCAACAATATGCAAAACATCAGGAAAAAAAGCAACAAGCAAATGTACAGATACATACCAAGAAATATTTGTAGAAGGAATGGTTCCTGGTGATTGTGATGCACATACAAATTCAGCTAAGATTTGTAACGAGACAGATTTACTTGCAAATGAATATTGTACAAATGTCTCAACACAATATTATTCATATACAGTAGAAAAAGAAAGATTAGGATTATGGAAAAACAAATCCTCATCTACAAGAGAAGCTCCTACAACATATTGTACAAAACATAATGCAGAAAATACAAATAAAGTAATTTCGGCACCAAAAATAACTCTAAATGGAGCAGCAACTATTACTTTAACAGTTGGAGATAAATATGAGGAAGAAGGAGCAAAAGCAACTGACGAAATAGATGGAGATATTTCAGGTAAAATAGAAACATCAGGTGCTGTAAATACAACAAAAGCAGGAAAATATACAGTAACATATAAAGTAAAAAATTCAAAAGGAAAAGAAACTAAAGTTACAAGAACAATAAATGTAAAAGAAAAAGATAAAGAAAAAGATAAAAATAATACAACAACATCAGAAAACAAGACAACAGAAACAAAAAATGAAACAAATAAAAACAATACTAGCAAAGATGTATAAGAAAGGTAATTTAGGAACATATTAGAAATTGCCTTTAAAAGAAAAATAGGTAATTGCTAAAATGTTCCTCAATTACCTTTTTAAGGAGAGAAGTCTATGGATATATATTTTTATAACACACTAACAAAACAAAAAGAAATGTTTAAGCCTGAAAATGGTAACGAAGTAAGAATGTATTCATGTGGACCAACAGTTTACAAAGACGCAACAATAGGAAATATGAGAACAATTATATTTCAAGATGTATTAAGAAGAGTACTTAAGTATAATGGATATAAGTTAAAACATGTAATGAACATAACAGATGTTGGACATTTAGTTTCAGATGCTGATGAAGGAGAAGACAAAATGATAAAATCAGCAAAAGAAATGCATAAAGATCCAAAAGAAATAGCTGAATATTATACAAAATTATTTTTTGAAGACTTAAAAGCATTAAATATAGAAACTCCCGAAATAGTGTGCAAAGCAACAGATCACATTAAAGAAATGATTGAATATGTAAAAAGACTAATAGATAATGGTTACGCTTATGAAACATCTACAGCTATATATTTTGATGTATCAAAATTAGATAAGTATGGCATATTGTCAGGAATAGATGTTAGAAATCAAAAAGCAGGAGCTAGAGTCGAAGTTGATCCTGAAAAAAGAAATCCATACGACTTTGCAGTATGGATAAAAGCACCAGAAAATCATTTAATGAAATGGGAAAGCCCATGGGGACTAAGCTATCCAGGATGGCATATAGAATGCTCAGCAATGGGCCAAAAATATTTAGGAGAAACATTTGATATACATACAGGTGGAATTGATTTAATTCCAACACACCACGAAAATGAAATTGCACAAAGTAAAGGTGCATATGGAAAAATACCAGCTAGGTATTGGATGCATGGAGAGTACTTATTAATAAACGGCGGAAAAATGTCAAAAAGTTTAGGAAATGTATATCTATTAAATGATATTATAAAAAGAGGATACGATCCACTAGTGTATAGAATGTTTACATACACAGGAAGTTATAGAAACAAAATAAACTTTACATGGGAAGGAATAGAAGCAAACTCAAAAGCTCTTATAAAATTAAGAGAAGGATATCAAAAACATTTAAATGGTAAGGATAATGTATCATGCGATACAATAAATGAATTTGAAGAAAAATTCCACAAAGCAATAAATGATGATTTAAATATACCATTAGCAATGGGAATAGTATGGGATGCTATAAAATACGAAAAAAAATCTCCTGACATTGCAAAATTGCTTGCAAAATTTGATACTATTTTAGCAATAGATATAGATAGAAAACCTGTACAAGAAGAAAATAATATTCCAAAAGAGATAATAGAATTAGCAGAAAAAAGAAAGCAGGCTAGAATAAACAAAAATTGGGCAGAGTCAGATAAATTAAGAGATGAAATTTTGTCTAAAGGATATACAATAAAAGATACAAAAGAAGGATATGAAATAAAAAAATAAAATATCAAATAAGCAAACAATAATAAATTGGCATTTTGATTGTTATTATCAAAATGCCTTTTTAAAAAGTGATATTTAGATTGTTTTAATAAAAAGAAAGTAAATCTTCTTAATAAAATTTTGTAGCTTAAAAGAAAGGAAGGGATTTTAATATGGAAAATAAAAAAAGAATTTTAACAGGTGACAGACCAACAGGAAAATTACATATAGGGCATTACTTTGGTTCTATTCAAAATAGAGTTAAATTACAAGAAGAATATGAAACATTTATTTTAATAGCAGATGTACAAGCATTAACAGATAATTTTAACAATCCTGAAAAAGTTAGAAAAAATGTTAGAGAAGTAGTAATGGATTATTTAGCATGCGGAATAGATCCAAAAAAATCAACAATATATATTCAATCAATGATACCAGAAACAGCTGAACTTACAATATTTTTCTCGAATCTTGTAACAATTGCAAGATTACAAAGAAATCCAACTGTAAAAACAGAAATTGCACAAAAAAGAGAACTTTTTGGAGAAAGTGTAACATATGGTTTTTTAGGTTACCCTGTAAACCAAGCAGCAGATATAACAGTCTTAAATGGAGCAATTATACCAACAGGCGAAGATCAAGAACCACTAATTGAGCAATGTAGAGAAATAGTAAGAAAATTTAATTCAATTTATGGAGATATATTAGTTGAGCCAGAAATAATGCTTTCTAAAAATAAAAGAATTAAAGGTTTAGATGGAAATGAAAAGATGGGAAAATCATTAGGAAATGCAATTTATCTTTCAGATTCTGATGAGGAAATAACAAAAAAAGTGATGAGTGCTGTAACAGATCCAAACAGAATAAGAAAAGACGACTTAGGAAATCCAGATATTTGTATGGTTTCATATTATCACAATCTTTTTACAACTCCGGAAGAATGTAAAAAAGTTTGCGAAGAATGTAGAAAAGGTCAAAGAGGTTGTGTTGCCTGCAAAAAAGAGCTTGCAAAAAATATAATTGCAACTTTAAAACCAATTAGAGAAAAAAGAAAATACTATGAAGGACATCCTGAAATTGTTGATCAGATTCTAAAAGAAGGAACTGCAAAAGCTAGAGAAGAAGCAAAAAAGAACATGAAAAGGATTAAAGAAGCAATGATGCTTAATTATTTTGATTAAAAGATAAAAGGAGCGAATGAATAAATGATAGATTTTAAAGAAGAAATAGCAGATATTGTAGCAAAAGCTACCGGCATAGAAAATGAAGAAATAAAAAGTTATATAGAAGTTCCAAAAGATGTTAAAAATGGAGATTATGCTTTTCCATGTTTTAGACTTGCAAAAGTTCTAAAAAAAGCACCTCTAGTAATTGCTCAAGAAATAAAAGAAAAGATTGAATTTGAAGGTATTAAAAATGATTCAATTAAACAAATAGAAATAGCTGGTGGTTACCTCAATTTCTATATAAACAAAAATATAATTACACAAAATGTAATAAATGAAATAGCAAATGAAAAAGAATATGGAAGATCAAAAATTGGAGAAGGAAAGAATATAGTAATAGACTATTCTGCACCAAACATTGCAAAACCATTTCATATAGGCCATCTAAAAACAACAGT
Organism: uncultured Clostridium sp.; assembly: GCA_900554175.1. Taxonomy (GTDB): domain Bacteria; phylum Bacillota; class Clostridia; order TANB77; family CAG-508; genus CAG-269. Next base: position 18,201 of record USGK01000005.1, on the reverse strand, counting down.
AATAGGTGGAGCATTATACAATATATATAAATATTTAGGATATAATGTAACAGGAGTTAATCATTTAGGAGATTATGGAACACAATTTGGAAAACTTATAGAAGGTTACAAAATGTGGGGAAAAGACTACGATTTAAGTGAAAATGCAATAGATAAATTAGCAGAAATTTATAAAAGAATAAATGAACTATGCAATGAAGACGAAAAAGTATTAGAAGCATGTAGAGAAAATTTTAGACTTTTAGAAAATGGAGATGAATATTGTACTAAGCTATGGCAGGAATTCAAAGATATAAGTATAAAAGAGTTCCAAAAAATATATGATCTATTAGGAAGCAAATTTGATTCATGGAATGGAGAAGCATTTTATGCAGATAAAACAGATGAGGTAATAAACTTAATAAAAGAATCAGGAAAATTACAAGAATCTGAAGGTGCAATGATAGTAGATTTATCTGACAAAGGAATAGAAACTCCATGTATTATTTGCAAGTCAAATGGTTCAACAATATATGCTACAAGAGATTTAGCTGCAATTTTATATAGGGCTAGAACATATGATTTTGATAAATGTATATATGTAACATCATATGAACAAAATTTACATTTTAAACAAATATTTGAAGTTGCAAAATTACTTGGACTAAAAGAAAAATACACAGATGGTTTAGTACATGTACCATATGGATTTGTAAGATTATCAACAGGAAAAATGTCAACAAGACTTGGAAATTTTGTAAAGGTAGAGGATTTGTTAAAAGACGCAATAAATATGGCAGAAAAGATTATAGAAGAAAAAAATCCAAATTTAGAGAACAAAAAGGAAATTGCAAAAAAAGTTGGAATTGGAGCAGTAATTTATAATGACCTTTCGACAAGTAGAATAAAAGATGAAATATTTGATCTAGATTTAATGTTAAACTTTCAAGGAGAAACAGGACCATATATACAATACACATATGTAAGAACAAAAAGTGTTGTGAAAAAAGCAGGTGGAATACCAAATTCAAAAGAAATAAATGTTGAATTAATAAAAGATGAATATTCACAAAAAATTATTAATTTAATATATAATTTTGAAAATATATTAAAACAAGTTATTGATAAAAACGAACCTTCAATTTTAGCAAGATATTTAATAGAATTATCAAAAGCGTTTAGTAATTTTTACAACGAAAACAAAATAATATGTGAGGATAAAGATTTACAAAATGCAAGAGTATTTATAACTCATGCTACAGGAATGGTTCTAAAAAATGGAGCTAAATTACTTGGAATAGAAATGCCAGAAAAAATGTAAAGTATATGAAAAGAAAATATTAAATAATAAAACAAAGGAAAGAAAATGGAAAAAAAAGAAGAAAAAAATCTTAATGAAAAATTTTTAACAATATTTATATGTATATCAATTCTAATATTTCCGATATTAGAATTGATAGGTATTATTTTTAATAAAAAATTTTTTATGCAAGAAGAAGCATTAAGTGTAATAGGTATATTTGGAGTTTTTGTAACTATATATTATATTTTTAAATGTATAAAAGCAAAAAAAATAGTGTTGAGTGATATATTTATACTTTTATCAATATTGTTTTGTGTATTTTCGATAATATTTTCAAAAAATATTAAAACTTCAATTATGGGACATAAGGGGTATTCAGAAACACCCTTGCAAGTTATGGGGTATTTTACTTTATTTTTATTATGTACTAATATTTGGAATGAAAGAAATAAAAAAGTAATATTAAATACCTTTTTTATATTAGGAATTATAGAAGCAACAGTTGCATTTTTTCAAAATTTTGGCATATGGCCAGTAACATCAATGTTCGACCCGGAGTGGCATACAAGAGACCACTTAGCTTTTGGTTTCACACAACATTGCAATTTTTTTGCTGCAATAGCAATTATATTTACATCACTATTTTCAGCAAAATTTATATATTCAAATACAAAAAAAGAAGAAATATACTTATATTTTGGAACAATATTATGTGAATGTAGTGTTTTATTTACATATACAAGATTAGGTTGGGTTGGAATAATTACAATAGTATTTTTAATAAGTATATTAAATATAATTTTAAAAAAGAAACAAAGACAAAATATAAGATATAAAGTAAAATTTGTTTTATTGTTAATAAGTGTAGTAATCTGTTTTTTATTAATAAGTAAGATCTCAGGTCAATTAGAAAAAGACATATTGAATTCAAAAGAAGAACTGAATTCAGACTTTCAAAATTTTGGAACAAAAAGAGGAAAAATTTGGAAGGCTGGAATTGAAGCTCTTAAACAATACCCTATTACAGGAGTGGGATTTGATATATATGATTATTCTTTTTTTATTTGTCCAGATCAATCAATTAGAATGAGGCAAAATAAAGGACATAATGAATACCTTCATATAACTGTAACGCAAGGAATATTTTCAGGTATAAATTATTTAGCATTTTGTTTTTATACATGTTTTTTTGCATTCAATAAAATAAGAAAATCTGATACCGAATTTGGAAAATCTGATTTAACCAAAATATTTCTAGTAGCATTATGTGCTTACTATGTTCAGGCATTGTTTAATAGCAGTGTAACAAATGTTGCAATTTATAAATGGATATTGATGGGACTTTTACTACCGAAAAATGAACAACAAAAAATTTACTTTTTTAATCTTTTACATAAAAAATATAAGAAAGTGTAGGAATATAAAAAGCGTTATGAAAAAAGAAAAATTGAAAAAGGTAATTAAGTTAATATTAATAATATTGTGGATGATAATAGTTTTTTGTTTTTCTGCTCAACCAGGAACAGAATCGACAGGAACAAGCAGAGGTTTTATTGCGAGAATATTAGATATTTCTATGAAATTTGTTAATTTAGATGAAATTGCAAAAGAAAACGTAATAGTTGCAATTGAGCCTATTGTAAGAAAATTTGCTCATTTTACTCTTTATACAATAGGTGGAATTGTCATTATAAATTATATAAGTACATATAAATTAAAGAAAAAGAAAGAAGCTTTAATTAGTTTGTTAATTGGAGCACTTTATGCATGTACAGATGAATTTCATCAATTTTTTGTGGAAGGTAGAAGTGCAAGTATAATTGATGTAGGAATAGATTCTTTAGGTGTTATAACAGGGATTGGGATTTTTTTAATAATTTCAATTTTCATTAATAAAATAATAAATAAAGTATCTTATAAATAAAATTGAATATTAAGAGGGATTTTAAAATGAGTATAACTGAATTAGTATTATTAAGTATAGGCCTTGCGATGGATGCCTTTGCTGTATCAATTTGTAAAGGAATTCAAATGAAAAAGATGAACTGGAGAAAAGCAATAATAATAGGTTTATGGTTTGGAGGATTCCAAGCATTAATGCCTACAATAGGTTATTTTTTAGGTACAACTTTCGAAAGTGTAGTAACAAGTATCGACCATTGGATTGCATTTGCCTTACTTGAAATAATAGGAGGAAATATGCTTAAAGAATCTTTTAGTAATGAAGAAAGTGATGGCAATGATGATGTAGGCGTTAAAACTATGTTCTTTTTAGCTGTGGCAACCAGTATTGATGCCTTGGCAGTAGGAATAACATTTGCATTTTTTAAAGTTAATTTGTTATTGGCTATTAGTTTAATAGGAGTGATTTCATTTATATTACCAGTTTTCGGAACTAAAATTGGTAATAGATTTGGTGATAAGTATAAAAGCAAAGCTGAATTTGTTGGTGGAATGATTTTAGTTTTACTTGGAATTAAAATTTTATTAGAACATCTTGGTGTTATTTCATTTTAATTTGTATTTACAAATGCAAAATAGTTATAAAAAAGTATGTGAGATAATTTTATATTATTTCATATACTTTTTAATTTTTATATAAAAAAATAAAGGTATATTATATAAAAAACTAAAATAAAAATATAAGAATAGAAAACACCATAATAGTTATGTAAAGCAAATCTTGCTGCACTAGGGAAACAACAAAAAGGAAAAATGAAAAAAGACAAAAATATACACAAAATACTAAATATATATTGACCAAAATTCGATTTTATAGTATAATAAATATACCGATTTTTAGAAATGAGATAAAAATAAATAAAAATTTACATAAATAGACTTACAAAATAATACCTTTAGATAAAAGAATTTACAAAGGTATCAATTTTCCTGCGTAAAAAAAGATTTTATAAAAATAAAAGAAAGGGAGTTGTAGTAGAAATGGAAATTGCAAATATGCAGTTAGACTATGCTGAAAATGAAAGTGTACATAAAAATCAAATAACAGCATTAGTACCAGTAAATAACACAATAGACAAACATGGGGTATGGAATAAAATATTTCAAAGGAGTGCAAAAAGAACAGTAGATATATTAGGAGGGTTGGCAGGAATAATTGCTTTAATTCCAATAACTATAGGCCTTTTTGTAGCAAAGCTATTTAGCAAGGACAAAGGACCTTTATTTTATTCACAATTAAGAATTGGAAAAAATGGAAAATTATTTAAAATGTGGAAATTTAGATCAATGGTAGTAGGAGCAGATGAAAAATTAGAAAAATATTTAAAAGAAAATCCAAAGGCAAGAAAAGAATATAGAATAAATAAAAAATTAAAAGATGATCCAAGAATAACTAAACTTGGAAAATTTATAAGAAAAACTAGTTTAGATGAATTCCCTCAATTTATTAATGTATTTAGAGGTGAGATGAGTTTAGTTGGCCCAAGACCTTATTTGCCAAGAGAGAAAGAAGATATGGGAAGCTATTATGCTTGTATTACTAAGTGCAAACCTGGAGTTACAGGATATTGGCAAGTTAATGGTAGAAGTGAAGTAAACTTTGAAGAAAGACTAAATATGGATATGGTTTATTATCGTGAAAGAAGTTTTAAAAGAGATATACAACTTTTGTTTAGTACAGTAGTAAAAGTTTTTAAAAATGAAGGAGCTGTATAATTAAAATATAAATAAAAAAGGGTTGGAAGCTTTAATATATTCATTATTTGCTACAATTAGAATTGTATTTAAAAGATATGATATTGTTCATGTACATGCAGAAGGTTCATGTGTAATGTTACCAATATTAAAGTTATTCAAAAAAAGAGTTGTAGTTACAATACATGGATTAGATTGGCAAAGAGCTAAATGGGGAGGATTTGCAACAAAATATATAAAATTTTTAAAATAAAAAAAATTAGAATTTTAAATAAGAAACGATAAAAATATTGATATGGACAGTAGTATCAGTGTTTCAAAGCAAAGGTGAAAAATAAGAGGAGAATAATTAAATGAAAATAGCAATGTTAGGGCACAAACGTATTCCGTCAAGAGAAGGTGGAGTCGAAATTGTAGTTGAAGAGCTATCAACTAGATTAGCAAAAAAAGGTTATATAGTAGATGTATATAACAGAAAAGGAAATAATGTATTAGATAAAAACATAAAAACAAAAAAGATAAAAGAATATAAAGGTGTAAATATAAAAACAGTATTTACAATAAATAAAAAGGGATTAGATGCATTAATTTATTCCTTTTTTGCAAGTATAAGAGTTTTATTTGGTAAATATGATTGCATTCACTATCATGCAGAAGGCAGTTGTGCAATGCTATGGATTCCGCATTTATTCAAAAAAAGAACAGTAGTAACAATACATGGATTAGACTGGCAAAGATCTAAATGGGGAGGATTTGCAACAAAGTACATAAAATTTGGAGAAAAGATGGCAGCAAAATATGCTGATGAAATAATAGTTTTATCAAAGGGAGTACAAGAATATTTCAAAAAAACATATAACAGAGCAACTAATTTTATAGAAAACGGTGTAAATAAACCAACAATAAAAGAGCCAAAGATAATAAAAGAAAAATACAATCTAAAAAAAGATGACTATATATTATATTTAGCAAGAATAGTACCAGAAAAAAGATTAGATTTACTAATAGATGCATTCAAAAAAACAAATACAAATAAAAAGCTAGTTATAGCAGGAGGAGCAAGTCATACAAATGATTTTTATAATGAAATAAAACAAAAAGCATCAGAGGATTCAAGAATAATAATGACAGGATTTGTTCAGGGAGAAGAGCTACAAGAACTATTTAGTAATACATATTTGTATTGTTTACCAAGTGATGTAGAAGGAATGCCAATTAGTCTATTAGAAGCAATGAGTTATGGTAAAAACTGTTTAGTAAGTAATATAGAAGAAAATACACAAATATGTGGAAAATATGGAATGACTTTTAGAAAGAGCAATCTGAATGATTTAGTAGAAAAATTAAATTTATGTTTAGATGGTTTAAATAGAAAAAATGAGCAAGAAATTTCTGATTATATATTGGAAAAGTATAATTGGGATGAGGTTGTGAGTAAGACTGAAAAGTTATACAAAAAGTAAGATGTTTTGACTAAAAATAAAGGAGAGCATAGAAAGTTTATGGATACAATAGAAATTGTAAAGAAAAATGAATGTTGTGGTTGTGGTAGCTGTGTGCAAAAATGCCACAAACAGGCTATTTCAATGGTAGAAGATGAAGAAGGTTTTTTATATCCACAAATAAATAATGAACGATGTATTAATTGTGGTTTATGTAGTAAAGTTTGTCCTCAGTTGAAAAAAAATAAAGAAATTGATAATGAATATCCAAAAGCATTTGCAATGAGAAGTAAAAATAATGAAGAATTATCAAAAAGTTCATCAGGAGGAATTTTTTCAGTTATAGCTGATTATGTCTTTGAAAATGATGGGGTAGTTTTTGGTGCTGCATATGATGATGAATTAAATGTTAATCATATAAAAGCAGAAAGTCGAAAAGAGCTAGAGCCTTTAAGAAGTTCAAAATATGTTCAGTCTAATATAGGCGAAACATATAAAGAAACAGAAACATTATTAAAAGAAGGTAGAATAGTATTTTTCACTGGTACACCTTGTCAAATAGCAGGATTAAATAGTTTTTTAATTAAAGAATATGATAATTTAATAACTTGTGATTTAGTATGTCATGGAGTACCAAGTCAAAAGCTATTTCATAAATACTTAGATTATTTGTCAGATAAATTTAAATCAAAGGTAATTAGTTACAATTTTAGAAGTAAAGCTAAAAAGGGCTGGGGACTAGTTAGTGAGATAAAAACAACTGATGGTAAAGTAAGATATAGAGAACCTGATTTTGATCCATATTATAGTAACTTTTTAGAGAGCAATACTTATCGAGAAAATTGTTATAAATGCCATTATACTAATTACAATAGAGTATCTAATATTACCTTAGCAGATTATTGGGGAATAGATGATATTCATCCTGAATTTTCAGATAAAAGTGGTAATTCATTAATTTTAATTAACAATACTAAAGGTGAAGAATTGTTTAATCAAATAAAAAATAGAATTGAAAGTATACAAACTAACTTAGATTTTGCAGCTAGTCGTAATAGAAATCTAATTGAACCTTCAAAAAGAACAACAAAAAGAGAAAAAATTTATTTAGATATAGATGAGTTTAGTACTAAAAAATATATAACTGAAAAATTGAGACCTAAAGTTACAATAAAAAAGATTTTAAGAAATATTATTCCAATGAAAATAAAAAATCTTTTAAAAAAATTTTTAAGAAAACGGGAGGATTGATCAAATAAAATGATAAGAGTTTTACATTCTGTAAGTAATATGGATAGAGCTGGAATAGAAACGATGCTTATGAATTATTATCGTCATATTGATAGAGAAAAAGTTCAATTTGATTTTCTATGCAATAAAACAAAGCCAGGTGCTTATGATAAAGAAATTGAGTCTTTGGGAGGAAGAATTTTTCATTCTCCAGGTTTAAATCCATTAAAATTTCTTGAATATAAAAAATTTATGTTTGAAGTATTTAAAGAAAATCCAGAAATAAAAATAATGCATTCTCATAATGGAGAATTAGCATATCAATCATTATATGCGGCATATAAATATGGAATTAAAACAAGAATTTGTCATGCTCACAATACAAAAATCGAGCCAAATTTAAAGAAACCTTTGAAATTATTATATAAAACTCAATTAAAAAAGGTTGCAAATAACTATTGGGGATGCGGTGTTGATGCTGTAAGATTTTATTTTGGAAATAAAATAGTAGAAGATAATAAGTATATGGTACTACATAATGCAATTGAAGTTGATAGATTTATTTATAACGAAAATATTAGAAATAGATTAAAAAGAGAAATGAATTTAAATGATAAATTTGTTATTGGTCATGTTGGAAGATTTATGGAACAAAAAAATCATGACTATATATTAGAAATTTTTAAGGAAGTTTTAAAAGAAGAACCTAATGCAGTCTTATTGTTAATAGGAGATGGTGAACTTGAAGAATTTATAAAAAGAAAAGCTAAACAATTAAATATATATGAGTCAATTAAATTTATGGGAAATGTAAATAATGTAAATGAACTTTATCAAGTAATGGATATATTCATTTTACCATCATTATTTGAAGGTCTACCAGTTGTAGGAATTGAGGCACAAGCGGCTGGATTAAAGTGTTTATTTAGTGATAAAGTGACAAGAGAAACAGAAATTACAGATAATGTATATTATCTAGGAATTGAAAAAAATAATCTTAAAGAATGGAAAGAAAAAATTTTGTTTAATCTTACATATGATAGAAAAAATCAGAAAGAAAAAATTGTAAAGGCTGGATATTCAATAGAAGATGAAGCAGTAAAATTAGTTGATAAATATATTGAATTCATTAATAAAGGAGAAAAAAATGAAAATAGATGTTATAACTAGACATTCGGTTGCAAATTATGGATCTATATTACAAAGTTATGCAACTCAAAGAGCATTTGAAAAATTAGGATATGAATGTGAAATAATAGATTATACAAAAGATGAAGAACAAGGAAAGAACATTGCAAAGACATTATGCAATAATTCAGATTTTTGGAAAAAAAATATTATTACAAGAAGTATATATTTTTTAATTCAGACTCCAAATTATTTATATTCTTATAAAAAATTTAAAAAATTTAGAAAGAAATTATTGAGACAAACTGAAATAGAGTATACATCTTTTGAACAATTAAAAAATAATCCACCAAAAGCTGATATATATTGCTCTGGCAGTGATCAGATATGGGGAAAAATAGGAAATGAAGATTGTGATAAATCATACTTTTTAGAATTTGCTCCTAAAGGAAAAAAGTGTATATCATATGCTGCTAGTATAGGTAAAACTAATATATCAAATGAAACTAAATTAAAAATGAAACAGTATCTTGATAAATATAGCAAAATTCTTGTAAGAGAAAAATCCGCAGTTGAAATAATAAATCAACTTGGGATTAATAATGTGGAATTAGTTCTTGATCCAACTTTGTTATTAAATAAGGATGAATGGAACAGCATTATTGATGTAAGACCTAGATATGACAAGTATGTACTGGTTTATCAGTTACATGATAATAAAGAATTTGTTGAATATGCAAAGAATTTTAGCAAAAAAATCGGATTGAAATTAGTTAGAATTTGTCCTTCTATGCAAAATTTAATTAGAGGTGGGAAGGGGATTTTTTTACCAACACCTCAAGAATTCATGGCATATTTTAAAAATGCGGAATATGTGGTTACGGACTCTTTTCATGGTACGGTATTTTCTTTAATTTTTAATAGAAAATTTATTGATATTTTGCCAAAAGAGACTAGTACTAGAATTACTAATATTTTAGAGCTTACTAATTGTCAAGATAGAATTCTAAAAGATTATAATGACTATTCATGGGTAGAAAGAAAAATTGATTATGAAAATGTAAATAGAATATTAAATGAATATAGAAAGAAATCAATAGAAAAATTAAATGATGCTATTTTAAAATAATACTAGGAGGCTAAAATGAACAATAAAAAAGTTACGATTATTATTCCTGTTTATAATGTTGAAAAATATTTAAGTCGTTGTTTAAACAATGTAATTAATCAAACTTATTCAAACATAGAAATAATTTTAGTGAACGATGGTGCAACAGATAATTCACAAGTAATTTGCGAAGAATACAAGAAAAAAGATGATAGAATAAAATTATTAGTGAAAGAAAATGGTGGGTTATCAGATGCAAGAAATTATGGAATTCCATATGCTACTGGTGATTATATTGCGTTTATTGATAGTGATGATATGATACATACATCTTATATAGAATACTTACTGAATTTAATAGAAAAATATAATGGAGATATTTCTATATGTGGATATCAGTCGTTTTATAATTCAGAAGATAACATAAAAGTAAATGAGATAAATGATAGCATTGAAATATTTAATTCTAATGATGCATTAGAGCAGTTATTGTATAATAAAAAAATACAATGTAGTGCGTGGGGAAAATTATATAAGAGAGAGTTGTTGGATGGAGTTAAATATCCAGTAGGAATGTTATTTGAGGATATTGGAACAACTTATAAGTTATTTTATAAAGCTAAAAGTGTAGTTTTAGGCAAGAAAAAACTATATTTTTATTTTATAAGAAGTGATAGTATATCACATATGAGTTTTAAAAGCAAAAATATGGATTCTCTAATTTTGAGTATGGAGATGTGTGATTTTATTGATAAAAATTGTAATGTAAATCAAAATGCTATTTTTTATCGAAGAATAATTGCATCATTAAGCATTATCAAAAAAATTGTTAGATCAAATGCTAACTTCGATAAAGAATTAGAATATGCTGAAGATATTCTAAATGAACAAGTGAAAAAAATAAAAATAAATTCTAATATGAAATTTAGAGATATAATACTAATGAAAATTGCAAGAATAAATATGAATTTATTAGAGAGAATTATAAAAAAAATAAGGTGGTTATAGGATGAATATAAATAAAGAAAAAGCTTATAAAATAATTTGCAATATTGTTTTATTATATCCAATTTTAAATTTAATTATAAATTGTATAAGTAATGATAGAATTAAGATTTTGAATTTACCAATTATAATATTATTTTTTATATTTATAATGTTAACTTATGTAATAGAGCGTAAGATGTTTAAAATGATTTTTACAGTATTATTATGCGCATTAACTGTTATAAATGCTAATTCAATAACTTCTTTTTTCTCAACAGATAATCTGTATTTTTGTTTTTTTATAATGTATTTAATATTTATTTATAAGAATGATGACTTTTATAAAGTAAGCTATGAATTTTTTAAATCAAAAGAAAAAGTCACTATATTTACCAGTTTAGCTGTAATTTCTATGGTTATTATTTGGTTATTTCTAGGTAAAGGTTTATATTTACAGGATAATTCTACACTATCGCTTAGAGGACCATATTCATTAAATCATTCTTTAGCATATACTTTGTTGGTTATGTATGCAATGTGTAATTGCGTTAGAAATAAAAAAAATTATAAGAAAATTCTAATTTTAAAAATGATAATGACAGTTATGATAATAGCAACAGCGGTAAGAAGTGCTTTTCTAGTTTTGATTATATATTTGTTTTTAGATTTTAAAAGAACAAATTATAGTAAAAAAATAATAGTTTGTTTTTTAGTCTTACCAATTTTAACCGTTATAGGTATATATACTGGAGTACTAATAAATAATCCATTAGTTAAAAAGACTATTTCAGCAGCTGAAAGAGGCACGATTTCTAATGGTAGAGATGAAATGACACAATTAGGTAGAGATTATTATTTTAATGAAACAACAATGAAACAAAAAATTACTGGAATAGGTATGGAAAAATTGAGAAAAATTTATTTAAGGCATTTTGGAACGGCCTTGCATGCACATAACGATTTGGTTAATATATTATTGGGATATGGTTTTATTTATTTGATTATATCAGCTTATTTAATTATAAGCTTTTCATTTTCAAATAATATTAAACATTCATTTTTATTTATGGTCAGCATACTACTTTTAGCATATACAAATGGATTATTTATGTATATTATATATGTAATTGGGTTGCCAGTTGTAAAAATATTTTATTCTGAAAATAGATTACCAGACAAGGAGAAAAATAAATGATAAGAAGTAGAAATGAATTGAAATATGTTTTAAAAGAAGATGAAAAAAAATATTTTAAAAATAAAAAAGAAAAAATAAAATTATTCTTATTATCAGACCATGATTATTTGATATGGAAATTTATAGTTTCGCTTAGATATATGGAATATCATAAAAATATGAATCATAAATTGCGTTATTATATTTGGGAAATAAGAAAGAATTTATTAGGGTCTAAATATGGATTAACAATGTGGCCAAATTGTATTGAAGAAGGTTTAAAGATTTGGCATTATGGAAGTGTAGTTGTAAACGGAAAAGCAAAGATTGGAAAAAATTGTCAATTACATGGGGAAAATTGTATTGGAAATAAGGGAGATACTTCGGTAAAAGCTCCTGTAATAGGGGACAATGTGGATATTGGTATTGGTGCTAAAGTAATAGGAGATGTATTTATTGCAAATAATGTTAAAATTGGTGCTAATGCAGTAGTAACTAAATCTTGTTATGAAGAAGGAGCAATATTAGTTGGAGTTCCCGCAAAGGTAAAAAAATAATATAAGTTAAATAATTAAAAAGGAGTATCAAGGAAATGGAATTAGTATCTATAATTATTCCAATATATAATTCAGAATTATTTTTAAACAGATGTATTAAATCAATATTAGAACAAGATTACAAAAATTTTGAATTATTATTAATTGATGATGGATCTAATGATTTATCTGGTAAAATATGCGATGATTTTTCTAGGATAGATGAAAGAGCAAATGTTTATCATATAAAAAATGGTGGCGTTTCAAATGCAAGAAATTTTGGAATTGAGAAAAGTAGGGGAAATTATATTGTATTTGTAGATAGCGATGATTGGGTTGAAAAAAATTATATAAGTAATTTATATAATTTCATTCAAAAGAATAAACTTGATTTGGCATGTACAAGTTTTAAAATGATAAAAAAGAATGAAATATTAGAGTTTAAATATGACAATGAAATATTAAAAGGAAAAGAAATAAATATAAAATATTTTGATTTTATACATAAAGTTTCATCTGCTCCTTGGGGAAAAATATTTAAAGCAGACATAATAAAAAAAAATAAAATTCAATTTGAGGCAGATATTCCATTTGCAGAAGATTTGATATTCTTGCTTGATTATTATAAATGTATAAAAAGTATAGGATTATTTGAAGAAATTACATACGACTATAATTGTGTAAATGAAAATCAAGCAATGAAAAAAATATATAAGGAAATGTACAGGTATTTGTATCAAGTGTATAAAAGAGAAGAAAAATTTATTAAAGAAATATCAAGTGAAATTCTGCAAGAAAAATTGGAAAATGAAAAAAAGTATCTATTTAATGCTTCATTGGCTCACTATATAACTACTTTCACTGTTGATATACATGTGATAATGAGTGCATTGAAATTATTTGGATATGATTATTCAAAGGAAAATGCCAAAAGGTGTGTAAAAGAATGGAAAAAGAAGAACTTTAAAAAGTATATTAAATACTGTGTAAAACATTTTTTAGGATTTTAGATAATTAAATGTGTTAAAACTTTTTATATAAATACACGAATATATACAATACTATAAAATGAAGAGGGAGGGAGATATAGTTTGATAAAAAACTATATTTAGAAAGAAATGAATGAAAAAAACTTAATAAAGGGATATTTTCAAAAAAACTTAGGTGATGATTTATTTTTGAAAGTTTTTCTTGAAAGATATAAAAATTATAATTTTGATATGAATTCAAAATATGAATATAAAGATGTATTATGTGATAATGAAAATATAAAGATATATAATAAAAAAAATTTAATAATTATTATTAAAGCTATTTGCAATAAGTTCTTTAAACTTATAAAAAGTAAAAAAGTTATATTATTAGAAGATTTAAAAAAGTATGATAATGTAATAACAATAGGAGGGTCTATTTTTATGGAAAAAGATAATATGGACTTTGAAATCTATAAAAATAGCTTATTCAATAGTAATTGTAATAATTATATTATTGGTGCAAATTTTGGACCTGTAAGAACAAAAGAATATATAAAAATGCATAATGATTTGATATTTCCCAAAATAAAGGATGTTTGTTTTAGAGATAAGTATTCATATGATTTATTTAAAGAACTTCCAAATGTTAGACATGCTTCAGATATAGTATTTACTTTAGATGTTAGTAATGTAAATATTACAAATTCAAAAAAAGCAATAATATCTGTTATTAATGTCAATAAGGATGGTGTTGAAGATAATCAAATAGAATATAATAAAAAGATAGTCGAATTGATACAATTATTAAGAAAAAAGAAATATAATATTGTTTTAATGTCTTTTTCAAAAATACAGGGAGATGAAGCAGTTATTGAACAAATAATTTCAATGTTAGAAGATAAAACGTGTGTAGAAAAGTATTTTTATACAGGAAATATTGCTGAAGCTTTAAATGTTTTAGGAGATTCTCAAATTATTTTTGGAAGTAGATTTCATGCTAATATTCTAGGATTGTTATTAGGGAAAACAGTAATACCCATAGCATATAGCGATAAAACGATTAATGTTTTTAATGACATGAATTTTAAAGGCAAGATTTTTGATATTCGCAATAAAGAGAATTTTGATATTAAATCATTAACCGATGAAGATTTTTCATATAGATTTGATGTCTCTGCTCAGATTAAGGATGCGAATAGACAATTTGAAAAATTAGATAAAATTTTTTATAAAGAGGAAAAATAATGGAAGAATCTAGAACAAAAAATTCAATTAATAATATTAAAACAGGTGTAATTGTACAAATAATAAATAAATTAATGGTTTTTGTGGTAAGGACAGTATTTATAAAGATGCTAAATACAGATTACCTAGGTGTTAATGGATTATTTACTAATGTATTGGCAATATTGTCATTTGCTGAGCTAGGAATTGGAACTGCTATAATCTTCAATATGTATAGACCGGTTGCAGAAAACGATAAAGAAAAGATAAAAAGTTTAATGCAATTGTATAAAAAGTCTTATAACCTAATAGGTATTATTGTATTCGTATTAGGATTGTTTGTAATACCTTTTATGGATTTCGTTATAAAAGAAAAGCCGAATATAGTAGAAAATTTAATATTGATTTATATAATGTTTTTATTTAATACCTCTGCTTCATATTTTTTTACATATAAAAAATCTATAATATCAGCTCATCAAAAACAATCTGTAATAAATAATGTTGATAGTATCTTTTATTTTATTAAAAGTATTGTGGAAATCATATGTCTATTATTAACAAGAAATTTTATAATTTATTTATCGGTTGAAATTCTATCTACGATTGTAGAAAATATTATTTTGTCTAAAATTGCTGATAAAATGTATCCCTATTTGAGAGATAAAAAAATAAAGCCCTTATCTAAAGAAGAAAGCAATAATATTTTTAAAAATGTGAAATCTTTGATTATATATAAATTTGGTGGAGTTATTATGAATAGTACGGATAATATTTTGATATCTTCACTAGTTAATGTAAGTACTGTTGGGTTTTGTTCAAATTACATAATGATTATTAATTCAATAAAATCAATTATAACATCAGCACTTAATGGCATTACAGCTAGTATTGGAAATTTGAATGTAGTAGGAAATACTAAGCAAAAAGAAAGTGTTTTTTATCAAATAACATTTGTAAACTATATTATATATTCATTCTGTGCTATTGCTTTTATTGTATTACTTAATCCATTTATTAGAATCTGGTTAGGGGAAAAGTATATTTTAGGTATAGATGTTTCAATAGCATTAGCATTAAGTTTTTTTATTGAAGGACTAAGAAATCCAGGTTATGCATATAGAACTACATTAGGATTATTTCAAAAAGGTAAAGCTACACCATATATTGGAGCTATAACAAATATAATTTTCTCAATAGCTTTATGTAAATTATGTGGTGTATCAGGAATATTTTTTGCAACATGCATTGCTCAATTGGTTTCGTATACATGGATAGATCCATATTTAATACACAAATATGAATTTAAGACGCCTGTAAGTAAGTATTTAAAAAAATATATAAAATATTGTTTGATATTTATTTTTATTGCTATAGTGACATTAAGTGTAACATATTTTGTGAAATCTGATGGATGGATTGGATTAATTTTAAAGGCAATTATTGTTTTAATTATCCCTAACTTTTTGAATTTAATAATTTTATGTAGAACAGAAGAATTTAATTCTTTAAGTGATAAAATATTGAAACCAATTATAAAGAAAGTGAAAAAATAAAAGGAAGAAATGTCAATGAAAAAAACAATAAATTTCATACTAATAATTCTTTGGCTCATGACAATATTTATCTTTTCAAATATGCCATCAAAAGAATCAAATGCAAAAAGCAAAGACACAATAGAAACAACACTGGAAAAATCTGTAAAAATAACAAACCAAGCAGGAATAACAGACAAGCATCCAAGTAAAAGCAAAATAAAAAAAATAGTAAAAACATTAAACAAACCATTAAGAAAATGTGCACACGCTACAGTATATTTTGTGCTAGCAATACTTATAATGAGCTTATTAAAAGAATACAATTTGGTAACAAGAAAAAAGATTATATTAACGGTAATATTGTGTTTTCTATATGCATGTACAGACGAATTTCATCAGCTGTTTGTAAAAGGAAGAAATGCAAATTTTGTTGATTGCTTAATAGATACTGCAGGTTCTGCAATAGGCTGTGGATTTTACATTATGTGCTGTAATTTTATAAAAATTAATAAAAAATTTTGGAGGTGTAAAAATGCAAACTGCAGATGATTTTGATAAAGAAGAAAAAATGAAGAAACCTAACAAAATACTAAAATTCTTTAAAATATTTGCAATAACAATATTAATAATAATTTTATTATTTGTAGGAATTGTTTTAGGTGGATATTTATACATAAGACATTCAATAGATAAAACACAAAAAGTTGAAATAGATAAAAATACAATAGAAGTAAATGAAGGAGTAAAAGAAAATCTAACAGGATTTAAAACAATAGCACTTTTTGGAGTAGATAGTAGAGAAAATGAACTTGAAAAAGGAACTAGAAGTGATTGCATAATATTAGCAATAATAGACCAATCAAATAAAAAAGTAAATTTAGTATCAGTGTATAGAGATACATATTTACAAATTACAGGAAGAAATTTGGACAAGGTAACACACGCATATGCATTTGGAGGAGCAAGCATGGCTATGAGCACTCTAAATACCAATTTAGATTTAAATATAACAGAATTTGCAACAGTAAATTTTGACTCAATGGTAGATATAGTAGATCAAATAGGAGGAGTTGAAATTACAATTGAACCTTCAGAAATTAAATATATAAATAATTATATAAAAGGAACTTCAGCAACAGTTGGAAAAGCATCATCAGAAATAAAAACAGCAGGGACATATAATTTAGATGGAGTTCAAGCGGTAGCTTACTCAAGAATAAGATATACTGAAGGTGGAGATTATAAGAGAACAGAAAGAATGAGAACAGTATTAATGGCAGTTGCAGAGAAGGCTAAGAAATTGAGTGTAGGAGATTTAAATAGTTTTGCAAACGTTGTTCTACCAAGAGTTTATACAAATATAAGTACAGACGAAATAATGTCTTTAATTCCTGAAATAGCATCATATTCTTTTGAAAAAAATATAGGATGGCCTTATGAAGTAAAAGGGGATATGATAGGTGGAGTATGGTATGGAGTACCTGTAACACTTGAAGAAAGTGTAGAAAAACTTCATAAAGAAGTTTTAGGCAAAGAAGATTATGTTGCTTCTGAGAAAGTTAAAAAAATAAGCCAAGCAATTATAGATAAAACAGGATATAGATAAAAGTTAGATTAAAGGTATTTTTTACACACAATTATCCAAAAAACAAAATAATAAAGATACGAGATTCAAAAGTTAAAAATAAAAATATAAAAAAGTTTATAAAAATAGGTTATTGAAAATATATTAATATTTTCTTTAGCCTATTTTTTCATTGTTTAATATAAAGAAGTATAAATAAAAATAGTCTTAAAAACTATTGACATAAGTTTAAATTCTAGCTATAATAATCTTGCAAAAGCTTTAATTCAAGAATTTTTTTAAAGATTTTAATTCAAAATAAATTTTTTTCAAACCTTTTAATTTATATATAAATCT
>USGK01000004.1 GCA_900554175.1 uncultured Clostridium sp. | reverse complement strand
AAATATACGCAAAATTTATGGATAAAAATTTTGCCACGAATTACTTAACAGATACAAATTGATAAAATTGAATAAAAGGACTTGCAAAATGATATGAAATGTGTTAAAATAATTAACGTCAATTTGTGTAGCAGAGCTACAAAAATACACATAGAGGGAGTTTATAAAGTAGTGCCTAAAAAAAGGTCTTTATAAATAGTGAACTCTATGGAGGTAAAAACAAAAAGGAGGAATAAAAATGGCAGTAGTTGCAATGAAACAATTACTAGAAGCAGGTGTTCATTTCGGACATCAAACTAGAAGATGGGATCCTAAAATGGCTGAATATATTTTCCAAGCTAGAAATGGAATCCATATTATCGATTTACAAAAAACATCTAAAAAATTAGATGAGGCTTATGAATTTATGAGAAGCCAAGCAGAAGAAGGAAAAACAGTTCTATTTGTAGGAACAAAGAAACAAGCACAAGAGTGCATTAAAGAAGCTGCTCAAAAAAGTGGTATGTACTATGTTGATCAAAGATGGTTAGGAGGAATGTTAACTAACTTTAAAACAATCAAAACAAGAGTACAAAGATTAAAAGATTTAGAAAAAATGGAAGAAGATGGTACATTTGATGTACTACCTAAAAAAGAAGTTATCTTATTAAAGAAAGAAATGTCAAAATTAGAAGCTAATTTAGGCGGAATAAAAGATATGGAAGAAATTCCAGGAGTTATATTCTTAGTAGATCCTAAAAAAGAATATAATGCAATTCAAGAAGCAAAAAAATTAAACATTCCATTAGTAGGAATTGTTGATACAAATTGTAATCCAGAAGTATTAGATTATGCTATACCAGGAAATGACGATGCAATTCGTGCTGTTAAACTAATAACAGATGTTATGGCAAACGCAATTATAGAAGGAAGACAAGGTGAAAGTTTTAAAACTGTTGAAACTGAAGAAGCAGCAGAAGAAAATGAAAAAGCACCTGAAACTATGGAAGAAGTAGTTGCAAGTGAAGAAGAATAATTAATTTATTCAAAATAAAAAAGAGTAGGGCTTAGCTGCTCTACTCTTATTTATAAACTAAAATAACTATCTACATAAAAAGTGAGTAGAGGTTTAATAAAAAAGGGAGGAATTATAAAATGATTACAGCTCAAATGGTAAAAGAATTAAGAGAAAAAACTGGAGCAGGAATGATGGACTGCAAGAAAGTATTAACAGAAGCAAATGGAGACATGGAAAAAGCTGCTGAATTACTAAGAGAAAAAGGAATAGCAAAAGCAGCTAAAAAATCTGACAGAATAGCAGCAGAAGGATTAGTTTTAGCATATTTATCAGAAGACTCTAAAATTGGAGCTGCTGTTGAAGTTAATTCAGAAACTGACTTTGTTGCACAAAATGCTGAATTCAAATCATTTGTTGAGATGCTTGCTAAACAAGTAGCTTTAAAAAATCCTGCAGATGTAGATGAATTATTAGAACAAACATCAATTGAAGATGAATCAAAGAAAATATCAGAAATATTGATAGATAAAACAGCTAAAATAGGAGAAAAATTAAGCATTCGTAGATTTGCAAGATTTGAAACTTCAAATGGAATAGTTGAAAAATATATACATGGAGACGGAAAAATTGCAGTATTAGTAGAAATGGAAAATGCAGATAATACTTTAGCAAAAGATATTTGTATGCAAATTGCTGCTGCAAAACCAGAGTATTTAAATAGAGAAGCTGTACCAGCTGAAAGAGTTGATAAAGAAATGGAAATCTTAAAAGTACAAGCAATGAATGAAGGAAAACCAGAAAATATTGCAGAAAAAGTTGTAAAAGGAAGAATTGATAAGTTTTATGGAGAGATTTGCCTTTTAGAACAACCTTTTGTTAAAGATCCAGATATGAAAGTTTGTGATTTATTAAAATCTAAAAATGCAAATTTAATAAGATTTGCTAGAATAGAAAAAGGTGAAGGAATCGAAAAGAAAGAAGAGAACTTTGCAGAAGAAGTTATGAAACAAATAAAATAAATTATAATAATTAATTAAAATAAAGAATTTTCCTCTAATAGTAATCATATAATTAATCAAAGATTATTATTGGAGGAAAATTGTTTTGAAGAATATATTTTTGGTTATAAATAAAGAAAAAGTATATGCATATTTTGTGTCAATTTTTACAATTGTTATATTGTTTTTTATGTCTAATATGATTAGTTCAGATTTTGATAGTTATGAAGAAACATCAACTAATATTGTTTCAAATAATACAAATTTCAATAACATAACAATAAATACAAATTCATACGTAAATGGAAGCAAAAAATAATTAACTATTTAATAAAAATGGTAAATTATTTAAAATAAGGAATAAATATATGAATTAAAATATATAATATAAATAAAAATGTTCAGAAGGGGAGAAGTATGCCTTTAGTTGGAATTATTGCAAAAGAAAATGATAGTAATTTTATTAGAAACAATATTTTAAAAAATTCTTTAAATAAAAAATTTGATATTATTAATATAAATCAAAAGAATATTGAAAATATAAAGAATATTACTTTTGAATCTATTATTATAAATAATGATATAGATTCCATCTTAGAAAAATCGATGTATTTAAGCGAGATAATAAAAAAAACAAAATATTTAATATTAAATTCAGATAACATTAAAAATCTTGAATTTTTAAAATCAAACCGATTAAACGTTATAACATATGGATTAAATCGAAAATCAACTGTAACAATTTCCAGTATTAAAGATGATAGTGTAATGGTATGTTTTCAAAGAAATATCGAAAATATTTATCGAAAAATAATTGAAGAACAAGAAATTAACATAAAAGTCAAGAAAAATAACATAAAAAAAGTGTATAATGTTCTTGCAATATCAACTATAATGGGTATTTATGACCAAAAAATAGAAAATATTTAGAAAAAATTAACTTTTTATGTAGACAAAACCAAAAAAATGTAGTATAATAAGAACTATGAGATTAAAGAGACTTGAAAAGAAATACCGATTGATAATAAAAAATAGGGAGGAATTTAAATTGGATACAAATTATTTAGAAAACAACTACTTAACATTAGTAGGGAAAGTAACATCTGAAAAACAATTCAGTCATGAAATTTATGGAGAAAGATTTTTTACATTTGATCTTTCAATACCACGTTTAAGTGGAAACGCAGATATTATACCTGTAACTGTATCAGAAAGATTATTAACAGACGATATGATGACTATGGGAACAAAATTATTAATTAAGGGACAATTTAGATCATACAATAGCTATGAAAATGAAAAGAATAAATTAATATTAACTGTATTTGCAAAGGATATTGAAAAACTTGAAGATGAAACAGAAAACTCTGAATCAAGTGAAGTAAATGAATTTGTAAAAAAAGATATGGTAACAAATGAAGTGGTATTAATAGGTTACATATGTAAAAAACCTATTTATAGACAAACACCATTTGGTAGAGAGATTGCTGATATATTATTGGCTGTAAATAGAGCTTATAATAAATCTGATTATATTCCATCTATTGCATGGGGAAGAAATGCAAAATTCTGTCAAAACCTTGAAGTTGGAACAGAAGTTAAAATAGTTGGAAGAATTCAATCTAGAAACTATGAAAAGAAATATGAAGATGGAACTGTTGTAAAGAAAGTAGCTTATGAGGTTTCAATTGGAAGTTTAGAAGTTATAAAAGATGTAGACAACAATGAAGAAGTTGAAAGTTCTGACGAAGAAAAAGAAGCTATATAGCAAAAAATCTTATAATATAAAGAAAATACAATAGGGGTTAAAATTGGGTATATCAGTTGAATATATCCAATTTTTTTGTATGTTATAAGATTATTATATTATACTTTTAGATAACTCTTATTAGATTTTATTATTTAGGAAACAACCATATTAAAAATAAGATTTATGAATTTATAAACAGAAATAGATTATAAAAATTTATTAATATTATAGACGGATTTTAAATAATATTGTAGAATAATTAGCATAGGAAATGATGAGAAACAGATGTGGTTTTGCCACCTGAATTTTACGAAATATCGTAGGAGAGGTGGTGATGTTTATACACGGAGCATTTATGGAAATTGGAGGTTGTTTATGTCTTGTTCCAATATTTATTGTGGGTAGTGATAAGTTTTTGATATAAATCAATACTTTTCTTTTATAGTCCCTTATTTTAGGGATAATATGAATCTAATGCTTGTAATGGAGGCAATTTATGGGATTGTGAGAGTTATTGGAGCAGTTGGTTTATGGAAAATAAATTTGTATATTACTATCATATTACCTGTATATTACAAATTTAAATAGCGAATAAATATAAAAATAAAGACATTGATATTTCAATGCTTGCAGACGTTTGATAGTAAAAATTACCGAACAGCAATAAAAAACCTCGGAAGTATTGAAACTTCTGAGGTTGAATTGATTTTGATAAAAGCTCTTTTTATCTCTTTGAAAATTGTGGAGCTTTTCTAGCTTTTTTAAGACCGTATTTTTTTCTTTCTTTCATACGAGGATCTCTTGTTAGGAATCCGTTAGATTTTAAAGCAGGTCTATATTCAGAATTTGCTTCATTTAAAGCTCTAGCTATACCATGACGAATAGCTCCAGCTTGACCTGTGCAACCTCCACCGATAACTTTTGCAATTACATCGTATTTAGCAAGTGTATTTGTAACTGATAATGGTTGTTTAACAATAACTTTTAAAGTTTCTAAACCAAAATATTCGTCAATATCTTTTTCATTTATAGTGATTTTTCCAGTACCTTCTATTAATCTAACTCTTGCTATAGAGTTTTTTCTTCTACCAGTACCATAATAATATTTTTTACTAGCCTTAGGCATCTATATTTCCTCCCTTAATTAAAAATTCCATATTTCTGGTTTTTGAGCTTGATTTTCGTGTTCTCCATCTTTGTAAACTCTTAATTTTTTTAACATTTGAGCTCCTAAAGAGTTATGAGGTAACATTCCTTTTACAGCAAGCATCATTGCTTTAGTTGAATTTTTTTCAAGCATATCTTTTGCAGATATTTCTTTCATTCCTCCAATATATCCTGAATGATGTCTGTAAACTTTTTGATTTAATTTATTTCCTGTTAATTTTACTTTATCGCAATTAAGAATTATAACATGATCACCTGTATCAATGTTTGTTGAATAAATTGCTTTATGTTTTCCAGCAAGTAATCTAGCAGCTTCTGTTGCAACTCTACCAAGAGGCTTATCTGTTGCATCGATTACATACCATTTTCTTTTTATTTCGCTTTTTTTAACGCTATATGTAGTATTATTCATGGTAAAATATACCCTCCTATTTTAAATTTTAATATATATGATAATTAAAAACAAAAACCACCGGGGAGAAGTTTTAATTTTAATTCATATTTTTATATAATACTGAATAATTTTATTACAAAAAAGTCTTTTTGTCAAGGGGTTTAAGGTTTTTTTATGAAAAATAAGAAAGATACGTTTTTAAAAGGAATTTTTACATTAATTTTATCACAGATTATTATTAAAGTAATTGGTTTAGTATATAAACTATATTTAACAAATAAAGAGGGGTTTGGAGATACTGGTAATGCAATATATAGTAGTGGATTTCAAATATATGCGTTGCTTTTAAGTTTCTCATCAACAGGAGTACCGAATGCACTTTCTAAATTAATTTCAGAGAGAGTGGCAATAGGCGATAATAGAGGAGCACACAGAATTTTTAAGATTTCTTTTTTTATTTTCGCAATAATAGGAGGAATAGGAGCTACGTTGCTTTTTATTTATGCCAAAAATATAGCGGTATATTTAATTCAAATTCCTGAAGCAGAATATTCATTAATAGCACTTGCTCCATCAATTTTTTTTGTAGCAATTATAGCAGTATTTAGAGGATATTTTAATGGTATGCAAAATTTTTCAGTAATTGCAAAGTCTCAATCTATTGAACAAATTTTTAAAACTATATTTACTATTATTATAGTTGAATATGTTTCTGCTTTTAGTTTAAAAAATACTATGCTTATGGCTGCAGGAGCAAATTTGGCAACTTCAGTTGCTACAGTAACAAGTTTTATGTATGTTTTTATATATTTTATAGGAAAAAGAAAAGAAATTGCTCAAGATATAAAATCAAGTACAAATTATATACCTACTAGGATAAGAAAAACAATAAAAAAGATAATTTGTGTTTCATTTCCTATCTCTCTAAGTAGTATTATGTCGTCATGTAATAAGAACATAGATTCATTTACGGTAGTAAGGTTTTTGAAAAAATTTATGAATGAGGATGAAGCTAAAAGACAATATGGAATATTAAGTGGAAAAGTAGATACGTTATGTATGTTACCATTGTCTTTAAATATTGCTTTAGTAACAACTCTTGTTCCAAGTATATCTATTGCAAATGCTAAAAATAATATAAAAGAAGTTAGAGAAAAGTCTAAATTGTTTTTATTAATTAATTTTTTAATTGGAATTCCAACTACAGTTCGGAATTATGTTATTTGCCGAGCCAATATTAAAATTGCTATTTCCAAATGCGAGTATGGGAGTGAATCTATTAAAAATTTCAAGTTTAGCTATAGTGTTTATGATATTATCTCAAACACTTAGTGCTATTTTACAAGGGATAGGTAAAGTGAATACTCCATTTATTGCAATGGGAATAGGGACAATAATTAAATTGATATGTAATATTTTATTAATACAAAATGAAAAAATTGGTATATATGGTGCTGTAATTGGTAATATTATTTGTAATATAATTGCTGTTATTATTGAATATTATATATTAAATAAAAAAATTAGATTAAAATTAAGTATAAAACAATTTTGGATAAAACCTCTTATTGCTGCAGTAATTATGGGAATATTTGCAATGTATATAAATAAGTGTTTAAATACAATATTTATTGAAAATATTTGTACTATAATTACATTAGTATCTGCAATAATAATTTATGTGATTTTGGTATTTGTACTGAGAATTATTAATATTAAAGACCTAAAAATGTGTTAAAATAGGAGTTTTTACAAAAAATAATAAAAAAAAGAGGGATTTTATCGAAGATTGGCGAATAATCTAAATTAGAGTAGTGTATATAGTGCGGAGGCATAGTATTTACTACATAAAACATAATATCTTATAGGAGGTAATTTAGAATGAACAAGGCTGAATTAGTAGCAGCAGTAGCTGCAAAAACAGGAGAAACAAAAAAGGCTGCTGAATCTACAGTTAACGCATTTGTAGAGGTTATAACAGAAGCACTAGCACAAGGAGATAAAATTCAATTAGTTGGATTTGGATCTTTTGAAGTTAGATCTAGAGCTGCAAGAAAAGGAAGAAATCCACAAACTAAGGAAGAAATAAAAATACCTGCATCTAAAGCTCCAGTATTCAAAGCTGGTAAAGCATTAAAAGATTTAGTAAATAATAAATAAGAATTATATATAAAAATAAATTATATGAATTCATAAAAAGGAATTCACAATGTAAGGTGGATTCCTTTTTATATTATAATTTAATAAAAAATATAAAAAATTTTAAAAATGTATTGACAAATATAAAAAAAACAATTATAATAATTATTGCATTTAGGAAATGCAGGTGTAGTTCAATGGTAGAACTTCAGCCTTCCAAGCTGACTACGTGGGTTCGATTCCCACTACCTGCTCCATTTGAAGACAACTTACGGACTAATTAAAGTTCGTAAGTTTTTATTTTGTCTGTAGTCAGGCTTGGAAAGGCTTGTTCTACCAAATATAAAGATAATGTTCTCTTTCTAGGAAGGAGGACATTTTTTATGCTTGAATTTAAAATTACCCAAGAACTCAAACCTAATCCTAAACTACTAGAACTTATTAAAGACTTTACTTATAAAACTAAAAAAGGAAAAGTTAAAGTTCTTCTAAATACTAATTTACAGTTTATTGAACCTACTGAATATCTAATTACATATCCTATTACTCTTACTATACTTGAATATAAAGTAAATGAAATTAGTAATAAACCATTCTACATTAAAGAGCGTAAAGAAAAGTATAATTTGAAAGAAATTGAAACTTTTTTAAGAAATTTTTAAATTTAGGGTTTACTTTTGGTGTTTAAGTGAGGAAACATATGAGAGATATTAAAACCAGACTTCGTAAAACTCACTTTATTTGAGGAAACTAATGAGAAATATTAAAATTTTTCAAATTTAGGTATGCTTTTTTGAGTTTGAGTGAGGAAACATATGAGAGGTATTTTAATATTTCTCAAAATTGAAAGAAAGGAGGAAAATTATGAGATGTGGAGTTTATGTAAGAGTATCTACTGATGACCAAAGAGATAATGGTTATTCTATTGACTCACAACTTAGAATGATTAAAGAATATTGTGAAAAGAATGATTATGATATTGTAGATGTTTATAATGATGCAGGACATTCTGGAAAAGACTTAATGAGACCAGAAATGCAAAGGCTACTTAAAGATATTAAATCTAAAAAGATTGATAAGTTAATTGCTATTAAAGTAGATAGATTAACTAGAAATAATTATGATGGATTTTGGCTACTTAATTATTGTGAAGAACACGATGTTAAGATTGAATTAATACTTGAACCTTATGATGTATCTACTGCTAATGGTGAAATGATATTTGGTATGAATCTAGTATTTGGTCAACGTGAAAGAAAAGAAATTGGAGCAAGAACTAAACGTGCTATGGAAGAAATGGCATTAGAAAAAATACACCCAAGTCGTGCACCTTATGGTTATATTAGGAATAAAGAAACAGGTCATTTGGAAGTAGAACCAATTGAAGCACAAGTTGTAAAAGAGATATTTGAACTATGCAAAAAAGGTCATTCTACTAGAAATATCGCTACTATTATGAAAGATAATAATGCTTATTTAAAGCAAGGAAAATGGAAAGCAGATAGAGTTTATAAAATACTTACTAATTCTATTTATATTGGTGTATTTGAGTATGGAAAGTATAAAAGAAAACCACAAGATGTCTTAAGAGTTGAAGACTATTGTGAGCCAATTATTGATATAAATACTTGGAATACGACAAGAGCAAACCTCGAAAAGAATAAACATCCTAATTACGGAGAGCATATTCATTTATTTGCAGGATTAGTAAAATGTCCTTTATGTAATGAGATACTTGCAGCTAGTGAATCATTTAAAAAGTATAAGAATGAAACTAAAATTTATTATCATTTAAGATGTAAAAACACAAATTGTAAAGGTTATGGTTATCACTATAATTCAGATAAAATTGAAGATAAATTAAAAAGAATTTTAAATGAATTAACTAGATTTATGTATGATAATTCTAATGAAATAATTACTTGTAGTTCTACTAAAAGTAAAGAAGTAAAAGAAATAGAAAAAGCCATTGAAAAACTAAAAGT
Organism: uncultured Clostridium sp.; assembly: GCA_900554175.1. GTDB lineage: Bacteria > Bacillota > Clostridia > TANB77 > CAG-508 > CAG-269. Next base: position 66,858 of record USGK01000004.1, on the reverse strand, counting down.
TCAAGAAAAAAGATTAGTAGATTTATATTTAAGTTCTACTTTAGATGTAGAAACTATTAATCATAAAAATGATGTTATTAAAAAAGAAATAGATAAACTAACTAAAAAGAAAACAACTCTTGATCCAGATAACGATTTTAAAGAATACACAGTAGAACTTCTAAAAAAATTAGATTATGAAGAAGATAATGGAGATTTTATCTTTAAAAACAATTTAAGTTTTGCTTATTTATTTGATAGTTTAAATAGAAAAGCACAAAAAGAATTAGTTAACAGATTAATATCTTCAATAGAAATAACTAGAGATGATAACTACAATATTGAGATTAAAAATATCAAATTTACTGAAGAATTTATCTCAAAAAGTACACAAGATTATATTGATTATTTAAATGAACTACTAACTGATAATAATATTGGTATAACTTATAAAGAACAAATTAATAAAGAAAAATTATTAGAATTAGAAAAAGATTATACCATTATGTCATTAGTAAAAATGGAAAACAATTTATATTCTGAAGAAGAATTAAACAACTATATTGATTTAATGAAAGAACATTTCTATGTAGATGGAATTATTAATTGTCCCTATATTGAAGACAATAATATAGTTGATACTTTAATTCTAATACCAAAAACTGAACCAATAAATGTTTAAAATTAAGAAAGGAATGATAAAAATATGGAAATAAAATATACAAGACAAGGAGATTATTTAATACCGAATTTATATTTAGAAAAAGATGAAGACTGTGGCAGAATTGGCAAATATGGAATATTAAGATTACACTTTATTATACAAAATAAACAAGCACTTTATAAGACTCTTTTGATGACAAATAAACTTACTCATCATCTTCATTTAGTCAGTGATTCTTGTGAAAGTTTATACAAAATACTAATGGAAGATTATATTAAAAATGATGAAAGACTATCTGAAAAAAGTAAAGAATTAAATCCATTAGAATGGACAAAGTTAATGAACAATTACAAGAATATGGCAGAAGAAATTGTCTTAAATGAATATGTTTTTGTATAAATAATCTTCAAAAAAAGAGGAAAAAATTATCAAAATAATTTAATCCTCTTTTTATGTTTTTTAGAATATGGGAGTAAAAGTCGTGTCTAGCAAGCAATGAATTTGTACTCCTATACAAATTCTTACGTGGGGAAAATCCCCAATCCCCTTAAAATTTGAAAAACAATAGTTAGAAAAAAGGCAATGTAGATTTCATTTTCTGCATTGCCTTAATTATATATATTCATTTACAACTTATTTCTGATATTTCTCTGGCATTATTTTAATATCTCTAATCATATCTCCATTTACAAGTCTGCTTGTATCTTTTTCTGAAACTTTTATCCAATTTCCTTCTATAGATATAATTTTTCCTGTAATCCCAAAAGATTCATTAAATAATGTAATCGAACATACTTTTCCTATAAAATCTTTCATTAATTCTGTTGGCATTTTGCTTTTCCTCCCTTCTTTTTTTCTTTTAATAACATTTAAATAAAATTTATTTCTTCGAGGTAGAATAATAAAAAATATAATTATAATAAATAAAAATATAAAATTATTCATACTTATTCCTCCTTTTAACTATTTTTCTGTTTTATTATATACTCTATTTTCAACATATATCATCATCTTATTGTAATTTATAGCATATAATAAAGGTGCTAATATTCCACCAATAGTTCCAATGATATATCCTTCTAGCTTATATTTCATTTTTAAAATAATTACTACTAATATCCAAAAAACAATATTCAAAACAATTCTAGCAACATGTTCTTTTAGCCATTTTTTCTTATAAAATATTATTTTATCTTTTAAAGTAAATGTACTATTTTCAAGAGCAGTTAATAAGTTATTGTCTGCAACTTGTTTAAAGCTTTCTTCTTTAATTTTCTCTCCGGCAAATAAGTCATTTAATGTTATTTTTAAGATGTTACACAAATCAGTAAACAATGATATATCTGGCATACAAATACCTCGTTCCCATTTAGAAACTGATTTGTCAGTGACTCCTAATTTTTCAGCAAGTTCTTTTTGAGTCATTTTTTCGTTTCTTCTACACTCTGCAATAAAACGTCCAATTTTTTCTTGATTCATAATATAACCTCTCTTTCAAAATGATTATAATATAATAGTTAAAAATATCACACCACTTAAAAGTAGAGTTTTAAAATTAAACTAATTTATTTATCTTTCTTTTCTTTATCACATAGTATAAATATTAAAGCAGTAATGGTGCTTATAATACATATAGCATAACCTAGCCATTTATTAAAATTATTCCCGATTAATATTCCTAAAAAAATGTGCTAAAAGCAAGAACACTATATTTTTTATTGTTTTTTAATTATTAATTTTTGTGGATTCTTAACGTATGATCTTATAACTGTTCCACAATTTAAACATATAACATGGTATAGTTGTTGTTCCTTTAGTGTTAATATTTTTTCTGCAGGAGTTACAGCTCCCTGATTAGTTTGTCTACCTATTACAAAAGTTTCATTCCCACAATAACAACATTTTTCTTTCTTTTCCATTAATTTAACTCCTCCTTAAAAAATCCATACATATTATAGCATAAGCTACAAAAATTTTCCATACTTCCTTGAAAAAATACGGGAATTACTATATAATGTTTTTAGAAAGAGAGCATTGTAGTTCGTAAGCTGTAGCTTAACCGCTCCATAAGGTGAAATCGTCGCACCACTGTGACGTTAATAATTAAATCAATCTGAAAAGATTGATTTTTTTGTGCGTTATTTCAAAGAAAGGTGTGATATGATTAAAATAATTATAAAAATAAAGCAGAACAAATCATATTAATATAACTAATTTATAATGAAAAAGTGTGAGTACTTAATCGCATATTGTGTATAGCCAGCACTGAATTTGTACTCCCATACAAATTCTATTAAGGGAATTCCCACCTTAATATTTAGAAAGTATTTTGAAGATAATGAGAATAAGAAATAATAAAGTTAATATATTTTTAAGTTATGATGAAAAATTTATTTTAAAAAGAGATTCTTCAAATTTAAACTTATCTCAATCTGAATATATTAGAAATTTAATTATAGAATATGAGATTAAAATTCCAGAAGTTAAATAAGAATCTAAACCTAAAAAAGAAGAATATATTATAAAAAATATTAAATGCTTAATTAAAGCTAAAAACCGATTTCATTATCTTGGATACTTTGAAGATGAACGAGCCAATTGAAACTAAAGTTGAATTCTTAAAATTACAAAATAGTACACTAAAATGATATATACCTATTGAAAATGATAAAGACAATGCAATCTAAGCATTGTCTTTATTTTCAACCTTCAATTTCATATAGATTTTTATATTTTGAACATTTTTTAATTAATTCATTCATACAATAATATAAAGCACGCAAGTGACAAAAACATCATAGGAAAATCAAATTTATATTCATGAACTCCTTCAAAGTCTTTAGATACAATATTTTTTTATTTTAAGTAGTATACATTATTCCTTAATAAGTGAATATACAGAAATTTTCTTTATTTTACTTGCTAAAATACTTGCTAATATAAATGTACTAACCACCAGTAGAAAAGCAACTATAAAAAATACCATAATTGGATAATCAAAACTTATTTTGTAAGCACCAACAGATTTAAATAGATGTATATATATATTATTCATAAGTAATTTACTAAATACAAATCCCAAAGCAGTCGAAAAAATCACACTTGGAATAAAACCACCAATTAGCTCAAGAATAAGTTGATTACTTTTATAACCAATAGATTTTAATATTCCGAGTTCTTGCTTTCTTTTTGTAATAATACTAGAAATAATAATATACAAAATTAGATAAATTAGTAAAATTGTTATAATTGTGATTATGATACTTATCATACTTACAAGTGTTACATACATATCCATTGCTGAATTCATAGATTCATCATAATTTATTATTGTAGCTATTTCTTTATCATAAGTATTTTCAATATCTTGTATAAAATCTTTTGAATTTTTGTTATTTTGTAAATAAATATACATAGTTTTAGGTATATAAGTATTATCTATATTTTTGTATCCATCTAAAGTTAATTCAAAAACTCCTCCTGCATTGTTTACTGATTGAATAAATCCGACAACTTTATATTGTTTACTAATTCCATTTTTATTTAATTCTATATAGTCATTTATTTTAATATTATACATTTCTTTGATTTGACTTCCAACAGCAATTTCAAATTCATTGTTTGGATTGGCTCCTTCATAACATATATCATTTGAAACATTTTTAAAATCATCTGCAACAAATACTTTGTACAAATTATCTTTATATGTTATACTTGCATTTTCATCATAATAGATAACATTTCTAACGTCACTTATATTACTAAGGTTATCTTTTATATCTTTATTTACAACAATTGCTACATTTGGATGTTCTTCTACTAATGTATCAATAAAATTCATAGGATTTAAATTTACATTGTAAAAAAGAATACCAACGAAACTAGAAATAAATGTAATACAAAATAATACTATTCCAAGTAAATTATTTTGAGTTTTACTATTAGCATAATTTTTTAAAGCTAGGTTAATTTCAATGCCAACTTTTGTTTTATCAATTTCAAAATGATTTTTACTTTTATTTTCATTTTCTATACCTCTAATTGCATTTATAGGATTTAATTTTTTTATTTTTTTAACAGCCATTACTGTGAATAAAGTTATTAAAATTATATTAATAATTAAAACTATTCCACTTGATAAAATATCAAATCTAGCCTTCCATATAAAACCTGTTTGCATTTCTATTGCGCTTTTCAATATTGGTATAATTGAGTATGAAAGTGCAATTCCTGCAAGGCTAAATAATAAGCCACTAATTATATATGGCAATATATTTGCAATCATTATTTCTTTGCTAGTATATCCTAATGCTTTCAAAACACCAAAATCACTCATTTCCTCTTCAATAGATTGTTCTATTTTAAATTTACTTACTAGTAAGCTTACTAGCAATATTACAAAAGAAAATATAGTTAAAATTAAAACTAGAACATTTGAGATAGCAAGTCTGCTATTTTTAGATTGTTCATCATAATTTCGATTATAAATAGTTATATTTTTATCATTTAATAATTTAGATATTTTGTTATATGATTCATAAGAATCTTTACTTTTTATAGATATGGTAATTATTTCGTTATCTTCATTATTTTTTAGTAGATTTTGATAGGCACTACTTGATAGAAATTGTCCTAATACCTCACTAGAATAATTACCATATTGCATTTCTTCTATGATTCCACCAATAGGAAACGAATAGTCTATATTGTTTAAATTAAAACTAAAATTGTCAGTTAAGTTTAAATTAGAATTTATATATGTATAATTTGAAATATATATATAATTACCGTCTGTTAAATTACGTTTTTCCACGATTTGATATTTACTAATATTTCCATTATCTCCAATATCGTAAAATATTTGTTCTTGATCTTGAGTAGAATTTTGTGTCTTTATAGGAATAGTAAGCAAAATACCTTTTCGTGATTCTGCTTCTATAATATTATCCATATTTTTTATATCATTTAAAATACTCTCATTATATTCTGATTTCGAGATAGTAAAAAAAGCATTAGCTGTATTTAATTCATTAAATTTTTCATTATAATCTTTACTAAAATTATTATTTATAACTAATGCGCTTCCAAAGAACATACTTGCAATTAGTAATATAATAGAAAATGATAATAATGTTTTAAAATTTTTTAAAAAGGAATTTTTAGAAAGTGTTATTATATGGATCATTTTTACCACCCCATTTCTTTTAAAAATCTGTCTAATTTTTGATTTCTTTCTGTATCATTTTCATTATATTTTTCAAGAGATAATTCGCCAAAGATTTTTCCATCTTTTAAATAAATTATTCTATTTCCTCTCAAAGCACTTTTTTTATCATGGGTAACCATTATAATGCTTTCACCTGTATTATTAAATTCTGTTAGAACATCTAATACTTTGGTGCCGTTATCTGAGTTTAATGCACCAGTTGGTTCATCAGCAAATATTACAGATGGAGAATTTATAACAGCTCTTACTATTCCTGCTCTTTGACATTCTCCTCCAGATACTTGACTTGATGTTTTTCTATATGTTGTTTCTTTTATATTTACCTTTTTAAATAGTTCTTTAGCACGAGCAATTACTTTTTTCTTGTTTTTTTCTGTTAAAAGTCCGGCTGTTAAAACATTATCAAGTAAACTCATTTTATCTAACATATAAATTTGCTGAAATACAAATCCACAGTTTTTTCGTCTAAATAATGCTAAATCGTCTGTATTCATTTTAGTGATGTCTTTATCATTAAAAATAATATTGCCACTTGTTGGTTTATCCATTCCAGATAAACTATATAAAAGAGTTGATTTTCCAGCACCAGAAGAACCCATTATTATAGTAAAATCATTTTCATAAATATCTAAATCTATATTATTGATAATAGTTTGAGTTCCACTTTCACTTTTGAAACTTTTTATTAAATTTTTAACACTTATAATTTTTTTCTTTTCCATATACTATTTTTCTCCATTTCCGATTAAATTTTTTATAAAAGAAAGACTTCCTTTTGATGCACCTAACAAAGATTCGACTATATCTATATATACTTTAATATCAGCTTCATTATAATTTCCATCATCAAATAAACTACTACTAAGCATTAAAGTAATTTTTATTTTTTCAGGAATATTTTCAGTGCAATTTAAGATTTCGTGTTTATTGCCTTCTTCAACAATTTGAGTTAATATTGGTACAGCATTTTGAATAACTTTCTTATTTACTTTTTCATGCATAATAATATTTTCTGGTAAATTTATAACTTCAGTTAGGTTTTCTTCATTTATTTCAGGTTTAAAAGATAGAATTACATTTATAAATTTTTGCTCTAATGGTAAATTTAGCTCTAAAATTGCCTTAGCTTTATTTGTCATTTTTTCAACGACCATATTTATTACTTCTTCTAAAGTTTTTTCCTTACTTTCAAAATAATAATAATATGTTCCTTTAGCAATTTTAGCTTCACTAATAATTTCATCAATGCTTGTATTTTGATAGCCTTGGGTTATGAATTTGTTATAAGCTATATTAAGTAGCTCTTCTTTTCTATTTGTAGTTTTCAATAAAATTCCTCCATTCGACTATTAGTCGGTTTTGATATAATTATAAATTATATTATCAAATTAGTCAATACTTTTTCGACTAAAAGTCGAAAAATATAACATAGAAATATCATAATACATATAAGCCTAAGTAATTCTATTATAATTAAATGTAATTATAAAATATCGTAATTTAAATGTAATAAAAATGTAAAAAGTCTCTAAAGTGTTGTATCCGAAAGGAAAATTAATATTTAATAAAATTATATAGTATAAAATAAAGAGACATAAGAAATAGGATTATGACAAATATAATTGTGAATATAAAAAAGTCAAAAATAAAATTTTGAAGAATTGGAGGTTAATTATGCAAAGATTAAAAATAATAGCAATTATTACGATGTTGGTAATGTTTTTCAATATAATGATTGTAAATAAACCACAATCTATTGCAATAGATTATTTGGATGAAAATAAAGAATTAAATGATTTAGACGAAAACTATTTAAATAACGAAAATTTAGCAATAGGAATGTTTTTTACAGTTAACATTGAAAAAAATGAATCAAAAAATGAAATAAAAAAAAGTGTAGACCAAAATATACAGTTATATGTAACAAACAATGGAAAAGATTTTACATATATAGGCGAAACAGGAATAATGGGAAGAGATGCTAATATGATATACATAAATGGTATATTTTATATAGCAGTAACTAAAGGAGGAAGTACTGATGGACAAATGGTAGTTAATATATTTAAAAGTAAAGATTTACTAAATTGGACAAATATTACATATGAAGGAAATGGAATATTTAATTACCCTTATAGATATAAAATACGGAAGGTTTGAAAATAACAAATATGATTTAAGTACAAATACCTGGGGACCTAAATGGTTTAAAGATGATGATGGAAAGTTATATTTATCTTGTTTTTCAACTAGAATATTGGATGATGGAAGTAAAGTTTATTATTTAAAAGGAGATGAAGAGAGTTTAAGTAATCATGGTCTAGATACTACATCAGAAAAATACAAAAAGCTTAATATTAATGAAGATATTGGAGTACTTATAAGAGAAAAAGTAGTATTAGATAAAGAAGGTAATCCAATATATAATTCTAAAGGAAAGGTTATTACAGAAAAAGAATACTATTTGGATGATAATGGAAATCCTATTCAATTGAAATGCCCATGGTATGAGCTTAATTATCCAGTTTTTGATACATATATAAGAGAAGTCAATCTAGGAACAGAGGAAGAGCAACAAGATATAAATTGTCAAAATTTAAAATTTGGAGAATGTAAAAAAGTTGATTTTGAAAGATTTTCAGAAAGATATTCTGATTCAACTGAAAATTTACTATGCAAAAGTCATTCTTTACTTGGTGGGTATATTTTGAAGAATGGTACTAATAGTAAATATAAATATACAATGTATGTAAAATTAGATCCTTATGGAACTGTACAAAGATGGCTTTCAAATTCTATTAACGGAAATTGGGTACAAGCTGATGATAGATTTTATGTAAGCAATGATTTTAAAAATATAGAAGATGAATCAATAGTCAATTGCTCAAGTATAGTAGAGAATAATGGAAGCTATAAATTGAAAGAGGGAACTTTAAATATAAATTCAGAAAATAACATGGTTTATGCAAAGCATTATGAAGGTTCTTTTATTCAAAAATTTGGGAATGATACATTTTTTTATACAGATCACTACATTACAAATGTGGAAGATGAAGTGGGAAACAAAAATGATATAAATTATCTAGATAATGTTAACAAAGTTGCAGGAATTTACTATAGTGTATTAGATAAAAATGCGACAGATTCAGAAGGAAATGAGATAACAGATTTAGGAACTTCTGATGATTATATACGATTTAGTAATATGATAAAAGTTAATTTATTAAATACAAATATGAGACCAACTGCATCTAAAAATAACCAAATAAGAAATGGGGGAATATATAGAGTAGAGTCTTATGAAAACGAGAAAGATAGACAAAACTTTAAAAATGTTGTTAAAAATGCTACAAAATTTAATTATTCATGCATAAAGAGTATAGAAGATAAAACAAATGGTAAAGTTACAGTAGTAATAAAATCTAATAGGGCACTTCAAGAAAAGGATTCGAATGGAAGTTATTCCGATTGGTATAAAACTGGCTGGAGATATGCTAGTGAAATGAAATCAGATAAAAGTGTTGATATAAATTTTAGAAAAATTTTTAATTCATATTCAAAAACTACACCTTTTGGAATAAATGAAATATATATTTATAAAACATTTGATAAAAATTCATCAGAATTAGTGACTTTAACAGATATGCTTGGAAATAACCAAACTGTAAAAGTGTGTGTAGATAATATAATAGAAAAAGACTTGTTAGGTGATCTAAATTTAGATGGAAAATTAGATATATCTGATTTAGGAATCATGGCAGCATATATAGTAGGAAAAGCTGATTTTGATGAAAGACAAATAAAAGTTGGTGATCTAAATGGAGATGGACATATAGACATATCTGATTTGTCTATACTTGCAAAAATTATTACAAATTAGTTATATAAAAAAGTTATGAAATACTCGGAATGCTAATGTATTCAAGTGTTTCATAACTTTTAAAATATTAAAGTGTTAATTTAAATTCTTTATTATTTAAATAATTTAAAAATCCGCTATCACTTTTGAAATTAAATTTTAAGCTAAAACTTGTAAGTTCTTGGTAGTTTTTTCCAAATTTTTTGTTTACAGAGTTAATTCCATATTTTCCATCACCAACAATTGGATAACCAATATGAGATAGATGTGCACGAATTTGATGGGTTTTACCTGTTTCAATTTCAACATTTAAAAGTGATGTATTATTAGAATATTTTTCTACAATACAATAGGAAGTTATTATTTTAGAATAACCTTTTTTTGGAGTATCTGATATATAGACTAACGATTTAGAACTATCTTTAAATAAATATGCTATTAATTTTTGAGAAGGTGGATAGGGAATTCCATAAACTAAAGCTAAATAATGTTTCTCTATTTCATGTTTTTTAAATTTGTCAAGTAAAATATTTAAACTTTCTTGATTTTTTGCGAACAGGACTAAACCTTTAGTATTTCTGTCTAATCTATGACATGGCATAGGTAGGAATCCACAATTAGTGTATTTACTGTGGATAATTTTTGTCAAACTCTTATTACCAGTTACTTCAATTCCAATAGGTTTATTTACAATTAATATATTTTGATCCTCATATATTATATTTAATTCGGCTTGATGTTCTAAAATTTTATCATCAATATAAATTAAAATTTCATCATTTTCAAAAATTATAATGTCTTTATTGGTTCTTTTACCATTTACTTTTATATCTTTTTTTCGTAGAGTTTTATAAAATAAGTTGCTAGAAATACATGTAAGGTTAGACAAAACAAAGTTTGATAATTTTTTATTATTATATTTTTTCGTTACAATTAATTTTTTCATAGATTGTATTATAACTTAAATTACAATAAAAAGCAAATTAAATTTTTATTAAAATTAAGTTGCAATATATAATTAATTATGCTATATTAAATTTATTAAGGAGTGATAGAATGATAGCTTTAGGAAATGACCATGGTGGTTTTAAACTAAAATTAGAAATAAAAAAATATTTTGATGAAGTAGGAATTGAATATATAGATTTTGGAACAGATAGTGAAGAGAGAACAGATTACCCTATATATGCACAAAAAGTTGCAAAATCTATTGTAAATAAAGAATGTAATTTGGGAATATTAATATGTAGATCAGGTCATGGGATGACTATTGTAGCTAATAAATTTAAAGGAATCAGAGCTGCAAATGTTTATGGAGAAGAGGAAGCAAAAAGGGCAAAAGCGGATGATAATGTAAATATTATTGCTTTAAGTGGAGATACTATAGAAGTAGATGAAGCAATAAGAACCGTTAGAACATGGATTGCAACTGATTTTAAGGGTGGAAGATATCAAGAAAGAATAGATATGATTGAAAAAATTGAAAAAGAAAATATGAAGTAGTTGGAGGTATATTATGTGGGGAAATATAGCAATAGCTTTTTTATTATCTTTTATAGTAGTACTTATAGCAACTCCATATTCTATAAAGTTAGCAAATAAAATAGGCGCTGTTGATGTGCCAAAAGATGATAGAAGAATGAGAAAAAAGGCGATGCCAAAGCTTGGAGGAGTAGCAGTAATTGCAGGATTTTTAATATCTGTAATTTATTTGATTACTGTTATGTCTATAGAAGGAAGTATTAATCTTTTTGGAGAAGAAGAATATTTTAAAAAGCTTATAGGAATATTAATAGGGATAATTATTATAACAATTACAGGGATTATAGATGATGTAAAGACATTAAAACCTTTACAGAAATTAGCTGGTCAAGTTTTAGCAGCTATTGTTACAGTAGCTTTTGGTGTGGAAATAGATCAGATTAGTATACCTGTATTGTCAGGATTAGGATTAACAAATGAAGTTTCTTTTGTAATTACAGTAATTTGGATTGTAGGAATAACAAATGCAATAAATTTGATTGACGGTTTAGATGGATTATCATCTGGAATTGCACTGATTTCTTGTGTATCGTTACTTATAATATTTGCACTTAATAACTCACCAATTATAGGAATATTACTTATAACATCATTAATTGGATCACTAGCGGGTTTTTTACCATTTAATTTTTCGCCGGCAAAAACGTTTATTGGAGATACAGGATCAAATTTTCTAGGATTTATATTGTCTATAATTTCTATTTTAGGAATTGCTAAAACATATACAGCTGTTGTAATTGCTCTTCCAATATTAGTTTTAGGATTACCAATTTTAGATGTTGCATGTGCTATAGTAAGAAGAGTTGCAAAAGGAAGGTCATTAAAGGCAATATTTAAAGCTGATAAAGGACATTTACACCACAAATTAGTACAAAAAGGTTTTTCACAAAAACAAGCCGTTTTAATACTATATGCAATTAGTGCAGCTTTTGGAATGTTTGCTATAATATTGTTCGATAGTGGAATTTGGAAAGCATTATCTTTTATATTAATGGTTATTGCTGCATTAGCTTTAGGATATAGAAATTTATCAATGCAAAAAGAAGATAAAAATGCGAAATATGTTTGTGGAGTTTGTAAATATATTTACAATCCAAAAACAGGAAATGAAAAAGCAGGGATAAAGCCAGGAACTACTTTTGATGAATTGCCAGAAAATTGGGTATGTCCTGTATGTGGCGAATCTAAAGATGTATTTGAAGTAAGTGAATAAAAAAAAGCATATTGGTTACACTACTAAAAAACAGAAGTAGGGTAATATGTTTAAAAAAATAATTATTGGAATAATTGCTGGGATAATATCAGGACTATTCTCTACAGGAGGTGGAATGATATTAGTTCCCAGCTTTATTTATATTTTAAAAATGGGTCAAGTAGAGAGTAGAGCAACATCAATTTTGTGTGTATTGACAATGGTTTGTGTAACAAGTTTTTTTTATGCCCAAAACAAATATATAGATTTTAGAATAGGAGTTTTAGCTGCAATTGGTGGTGTAATTGGAAGTTTTATAGGCTCAAAATTTATTAATAAAATTTCTGATAAAAGCTTAAAATTAATTTTTATCGGATTTCTCATTTATATGGGAGTTAATATGATTATAAGATAATTTATAAATTAAGGAGATTTTATTAAATTGAAAGTTATAATTTGTGGTTTTATTTCAGGAATGGTAAGCAGTTTGGGATGTGGCGGTGGAGCTGTACTTGTTTTTTTACTTACTTTTTTTTTAGGTGTTGAGCAACATTTAGCACAGGGAGCAAATTTGATTTTTTTTATTCCAACTGCTATTACTGCTATTTTTATGAATATTAAAAATAAGAATATTATCTTAAAAAAAGTTTGGATTATTATTGTAGCTGGGATAAATGGGGCAATTATAGGAGCAAAGATTTCAACTGTTCTAGATGTTAAATTACTAAAAAAATATTTTGGTTTCTTTTTACTCTTAATTGCAGTAATGGAAATTTATAACTTCAAAAAACTGTATATTAGGAGAGAAAATACAGATAATAATAAAAAATGAATTGGAGGTTATAAAATGAAATTTGTTAAAGGTGTAATGTTTGGAACTATGGTTTCAGTTGGAGCAATTATAATGTATAAAGAGACAATGGGTGGTACAGGCAAAAGAATGATAAAAAAAGGAAAAAAATTCATAAAAAACATGGGAATTGTTTGAGAATTTAACTGATAGATAACATTGATATGTATAAATCTATATATCTATACATATCAATGTTATTTTATAAATAAAAATCCATTAGTCAAATTTTAAATTTTTGTTGTATTTTTTAATACTTTGTGATATTATTGGTGTATATTGATTTGAAAAAAGGGAGGAATTGCTATGGTAGAAGATAGCCAAATCAAAGCGCAGGTATCACCATTCGCTATTAGAAAAGGTGAAATTAAGACATTTGATGGTCAAGATGGATATGTTTCTATGAATCAAATTGTACATAAAATTGATATTGGTCATATTACAGATTTACATTTTGAAATTTTAAATATAGTTAATGAATTTGAATTTATTACATCTAGACAAATTTATCAAATGTTAGAACATAGAGGTTTTGAAGTCAAATCTCAAGATAAATTGAATAACAAATTAGATACTTTAGTTAAATGCAAAATTTTAACAAGATATTATTTTACTTCAGATGAAGGTAAAGGGATTTATAGAGTTTATTGTCTAGAAAAGATGGGAAAATATTTAATTGATACAAGAGAAGAGGTTGAATGTAAGTGGAAACAATCAGATAATACTAAACCTGTTGCTATGCTTAAAAAAAGACTTGCTGGAAATCAGGTTATTATTGCTTATATGAATAAGGTTAAAGCTTTTGATTCATATACCGTAAAGCCTGCACTTACAGCTAAAAGCTTAGGTAAAGTTTTTAAAGTAAGTGGTGGTGCAATAAAACTTACAAAAAATGGTAAATCAATTCAATTTTTATTTGAAGTTATAAGAAGAGAATCTGATTGGAAAAAGAAATTTATAGATAAAATGAGCTTTTATAAAGACTTTTATGATAATTTTGTCACAATGGATTCAGGATTTGAAACTGTACCACAATTAATTTTAGTATGTGAAGATGACAGACATATGGCAGAAGCCTTTAAAGAAATTGTAACAAATAGAGTTGAAATTAGTAAAATTAATTTATACTATACAACAGATTTAAGACAAAATAGCGAATCATTAAACGAAGCATTGACAGAATTCGTTTTAGATTCAGAAACAAATAAGTATAAAGCTAAAAACGTAGGTCTTAAGTTATTAGATTAATAAAAAGGTAAAAAGTGAAAACTTCACTTTTTACCTTTTTTAATATTGGCTATACAAAATATGAACTAAATACTAAATTTATAAATGTACAAATAATAATTCCGCATATTGTAGGGAGTAAAGCTGAAAGTAACATCCATTTAGTTTTACCGGTTTCTTTTTTTATAGTAAGCATAGTTGTAAGACAAGGAAAATGTAATAAGGTAAAAATCATTACATTTATTGCCGTAATTATATTCCAACCATTATTTAGTAATATCTCTCGAATTGATTTATAATCAGATATATCTGTTAAAGAATTATTACCTAAATAACACATTAAAATTATTGGTAGAACAATTTCATTTGCTGGCATTCCAAAAATAAAAGCAGTTAGAATATAACCATCAAGCCCCATAATTTGTGCAAAAGGATCTAAGAAATTTGCTACTATTGAAAGTAAACTTAAACCGTCAATGGAAATATTAGCAAATAACCATAAAACTATACTTGCAGGAATTGCAACTTTGATTGCACGAAATAATACAAAAATAGTTCTATCTACAATTGAATTTACAACAATTTTTCCAATTTGTGGTTTCCTGTATGGTGGAAGTTCCAAAATAAATGAAGAGGGGAGTCCTTTTAATACAGTTTTAGATAATATTTTGGATATTATAATTGTTAGAAAAATTCCAAGTAAAATAATTAATATTACAGTTAAACTGGATAAAATTGATGCAGATACACCTGATAGTGAATGAGCAATAAAAATTGTTGAAATTGCAATTAAAAAGGGGTATCTTCCATTGCATGGTACAAAAGAATTTGTTATGGCAGCAATAATTTTTTCTCTAGGGGAGTCGATTATTCTAGTGCCAACTACTCCAGCAGCATTACAACCAAATCCCATGCACATGGTAATCATTTGTTTACCAGAAGTTGATGCCTTTTTAAAAAATCCATCAACATTAAAGCATAATCTTGGTAAAAAGCCTAAGTCTTCTAAAAATGTAAAGAGTGGGAAAAATATAGCCATTGGTGGAAGCATAACAGCAATTATCCAAGTTACGGTTTTAAATATGCCAAAAATTAGCATATTTGTAAGCCATTCAGGTGAATGCAATAAGTTTAGTAAATATAGTAGTTTTTCTTGAATGTATTCAAAAAAAGTAAAAAGTAGATCTGATGGGTAATTGCTAAATGTTATTGTTAGGTAAAATATAAGTCCTAGAAATGCTAACATAATAGGAATTCCCCATTTTTTTGATGTTAGTATTTTATCAATTTGTCTATCTTTATAACTGTAATTTTTCTTTGTATATGTGCAAACTTCTCTTGTGATTTCAGCGCACTTATTTACAATTGAAGTTACTAAATTATCTTTAAATTCAAAATTTATTTCTCTAAAACTAAGAAAAATTGAATCTAAAGTTTTTGAGAGTTCTGTATTTTCTGAAAAGTTTATTTTAAAATGTGATTCAATTGAATTTAAGATTTTTTTATCATTATCTAAAAGCTTAATACAGATCCAACGTTGTAAATAATCAGGAATTTTAGTTTCTTTGTTAAGTATCGGTAAGAGGAGATTTATTGCATCTTCAATTTCTTTGGAATATTCCATTTTAAATGGTAAATTATTAATATTTTTATTTGAAAATTTTTCAAGAGAACAATTTTCAAAATTATTATTTTTGAAACTATTTTTTATGCAAATAGTCTCGGTTTCTTTTAAGAGTTTTTTTAAAGTCCTTTTCTGAGTTGCAATTGTTCCTACTACAGGGCAATTTAGTATCTTTTGAAGTTTATTTAAATCAATTTTTATACCTTTTTTCTTAGCTTCATCTAATAGGTTTACACAAACAATAACGTTTGGAGTTATTTCAATTATTTGCAGAACTAAATTAAGATTTCGTTCTAGTGATGTACTATCAACAACAACAATTGTGGCATCAGGATTTTCAAAACAAATGTAGTTTCTTGCAATTTCTTCTTCTTCTGAAGTTGACATTATAGAATATGTTCCAGGAATATCTACAAATAAAAAGTTGGAATCTGAAAGACTACAGGTGCCGCAACTATTTGAAACAGTTTTACCGTGACCAGTTTCCTGTGTGTTGATGCATACCAGTTAGCCCATTAAAAATACTTGATTTTCCGAACATTTGGATTTCCACTTAATGCTATTGTATACGTACATGATGTAGAAGTTCTTTTTGAATTGTTAAATTTATTATTTAACATATTAGAGCCTGTTGAACTGGAAGTAAGGCCCATTTTATCACCGCCTATCTTTGTAAATGAACGTTTGTTAATATATTAATTTATATAAAAAAATTAAAATACAAGTTATTATAAACATAAATTTGCTAAAATTTAATCTGAATGGTTTTAGCATCCTCATTTCTTATTGCTATTAGTGTACCTCTAAATTCAAAGGCTTTGGGATCGCCTGATGGACTTACATATAATGATTTAATTGATGTGTTTTGAACTAATCCTAAATCTAAAAGTCGTCTTCTGAGTGGATTAGGAGTTGTTAATTTTAAAACTATAGCCTCTTTATTTAGTGGTAATTTATCTAATGTTGATATTTGCATAATGTCCTCCGAATTAAAATATTTTTGTCTAATATATTGTATTTATGTCGGAGACAAAAGGTTCCCATTGCTCTTGACTTTTTCTGATAAATGATATATTAATAATAAGTAAAAAAAAGTTGGAAAGGAATGTATTAAAAATGGAAAAAATAAGAGGTTTTGAAGTAGCAAAAGGATTTGAAGGAAAGGAAATAAATTTACCAGAGAGAAAAACAAAGTTTTCTGCTGGATATGATATAGAAGCAGCAGAAGATACTGTTATACCAAAATTTGTGGCAGGGCAAAAGCCAACTCTTGTAAAAACAGGAATAAAAGCTTATATGCAAGACAATGAATATTTAATGCTTGCAAATAGAAGCTCAAATCCAGGTAAAAAAGGTTTAATATTAGCAAATAGTGTTGGAATAATAGATAAAGACTATTATGGAAATGAAGATAATGATGGTCATATAATGTTTGCATTTTTTAATGTTAAAGATGAAGATGTTAAAATAAAAAAAGGTGATGTAATAGGACAAGCTATATTTATGCCATTTTTAATATCTGATGATGATAATGCAACAGGGGTAAGAACTGGTGGATTTGGGTCAACAAATAAATAACATTAAAATGAAAGGATAAATAAAATGGTAAAAGAACTATTTAAAAAATTTAGAGAAAACAAGAGTTTACAATTTGAAATTATTGCTGTTATTTTAATTATTCTATTTTCAATAAGTATATCACCTAAAACATTGCAAAATGATACTTATTATACTGTAAAGATAGGTGAAAGTATAGCTCAAAATGGTGTTGACATGAAAGATCATTTTTCATGGCATGAGAATTTAGAATATACATACCCACATTGGCTTTATGATTATGGATTATATTTAGTGTATAATCTAGGTGGTTGGGATGCAGTATATTTGTCAACGTGTATATTATCTATAATCTTGGGGCTTTCAATATATAAGGTAAATAATAAACTAGCAAATAATAAAGTACTATCTTTTTTTATTACAATTGGAGCTATGTATTTATTAAGGGGATATGTTGCGGCTAGAGCACAGTTAGTAACATTTATATTATTTATATGGGCGATATATCTAATCGAAAGATTTTTAAATACAAAAAAAATTAGATATGGTGTAGGATTAATAGCAATATCATTATTAATTGCAAATTTGCATGTTGCAGTATGGCCATTTTTATTTATACTTTTTTTACCTTATATTGGAGAATATATAATTTCTGTATTGTGTGATTTTATTTTGTATAAGAAGTTAGAGATTTTTATATTAAAGAGGATAATTAAATTTTTAAATAAATCTAAAAAGGAAAAAGCTCATGAGAAAATAAAGAAATATGAGCTAGAACTTGAAAAGAAGACTAAAAAAGTAGATAGAATTAAAGAAGCAAGAAAAGAAAACTTAGAAAATCCATATAAAATTAGAATGGAAAGAAATCCTAATGTAAAGTGGTTAATTTTGATAATGGTTATATGTGCATTGATGGGATTAATTACACCAACAGGAGATAATCCATATACGCATTTATATAAATTAATGCAGGGAACTACTACACAAAATATAAATGAACATTTGCCACTAACTTTAGCAGAAAACAATCCTATTATGTGTACTTTGATAATTATTTTAGGAACAATGACATTTACAAAATCTAAAATAAAGTTATGTGATTTATTTATGCTTGGAGGACTTGTATATTTAATGTTTGTTTCTAGAAGACAATCTTCTATGTTTGTCTTAATAGGCTCAGTTATTTTAAATAAAATGTTAATAGAATTATTAGAAATATATGGGATCTGTAAAGTTAAAGAAGCAATTAAGATAGTAAATATATATACACTTATTATTTTGACAATTGCTGGAGTGGCATTAAGTTATCATTTTTATAGACCTAAGATAGATGATGAATATGTTAGTTCAAGTACATATCCAGTTGATGCAAGTGAATGGATATTAGAAAATTTAGATGTAAATAACATAAGATTATTTAATGAGTACAATTATGGAAGTTATTTACTTTATAAAGGAATTCCAGTTTTTATAGATTCAAGAGCAGATTTATATTCTCCAGAATTTAATAATGGATGCAATGTATTTTCTGACTTTATCAGCGCATCTGGAATAGGTACATATTATGGTGATATATTCAAAAAATATGAAATTACACATATAATAGTATACAAAAATTCTAAAATAAATATGTTAATAAAAAAAGCTGATTCTGAAAAGTATAATTTGCTTTATTCTGATAAGAATTTTGTTATTTATGAAATAATGGAATATTAAAAATAATAAAACACTTAAAATTTTCTTCAAATTTTTATTTGTTAGAATTTTTTAGGTGTTTATTGTTAAAAGTGAGTAATAAAATGTTGGGTAAATTATAAAAAAATTGATATGATATAAAAAATATAATTGATAAAGTACAATCATAATACACCCCTTTAATGAATAATATTAAACAAAAGTATTTACGGGGGCAATATATGAAAGGAATATCAATAGAAGAACGTGCAGTAAATTTAGCACATTATATAATTGAAACAAAAGATACCGTAAGGGGGACAGCTAAAAAGTTTGGCATCTCAAAATCAACAGTACACAAAGATGTATCAGACAGGTTAAATAAAATAAATCCAAGTTTAGCTAAAGATGTTAGAAAAATTTTAGATGAAAATAAAGCTGAAAGGCATCTAAGAGGAGGGATGGCGACTAAACTAAAATATATGCATAAAAAGTAAATTAAAAGCACAATATCTATAAATATATCATAATATATAGTATCCTATCATTATGAGGTGACTAGTTATTACCTTATGAAAGGAATGAAATTAAATATGGATAAAATAAAAAAAGGGGATATAGTTGGTAGGATATCATATGAAAAAGATATAATTTTTGAGGTTAAAAGAATTATAAAAACAAAACAAGGAAAAAAAATTGTACTTTTAAAGGGAATAACTGAAAGAATAGAAGCTGATAGTGACATTTCTGATTTAGAGTTATTAAAAAAAGAAGTAGTTAAAGAGAAGATAAGAGTTGTTGAAGAAAAGTTGGATAGAAGAATTAAAGTTAACCAAAAAGATATAGATATTAAGCGTAAAGAAGAAAATGAAATTAACAAAAGATTATTTTACAACTATATTACGGGAAGAATTTTACACCTAGATGGAGACAAAAAGTATGGACAAAAATCACAGAAATACTATCAAAAAATGGGATTAACAGCAGTTGTTAAAAATATTCCAGAATATATGCAGCCTAGACAAGTATACAGAATGCTTGCTTATTATAAACCAGATATTTTAGTTATTACTGGGCATGATGGTTTAGTAAAAAAAGATCGAAATTATGATGATATATATAATTATAGAAACTCAAGATATTTTGTTCAAACGGTTCAAGAGGCAAGAAGATATGAAAGAGATTTTGGGGCTAATATAGCAATTTTTGCAGGAGCATGTCAAAGTTACTTTGAGGCTCTAATAATGGCAGGAGCTAATTTTGCTTCATCTCCTGCAAGAATTTTAATAGATATGTTAGATCCAATAATAGTTGCGAAAAAAATAGCGACATCAGAAGAAACAAAATATATAACAATTGATGATATTGAGCAAGAATTAAGAGATGGAAAACGTGGTGTAGGTGGAATTGGTTCTAGTGGTATGAAAAAGAGTATATTAATTAGAGATAATTTCTTTTGAGATTATCTCTGGATTTTTTTTGTAATATTTTTGTAATAAAAAAGTAATAAAAATGTAAAAAAGCAAAAAAAAGTGGCTTTTTTCCTTGATACGACTAAAGTTTACACAAAAAGTGTACTTATGATATGTTTTGACATTTAATTACCTAGATGATATAATGCAATCAATAAAAGTATAGAAGGTGATTAAATGATTTGCTCTGCAGATATTATGAATTTAAAAACAGATATTTTAGACAAAGTTGGTCAAAAGATAATAGTAAAAGGTTCACTAGGAAGAAATAAGTCATTTGAAAAAGAAGCTACAATAGAAAAAGCCTATTCAAATATTTTTACAGTAAAATATGATGAGGGATCAAGAAATGCAACATATAGTTACACCGACATATTAACGAGAACGGTTGAGGTAGAGGTCTTTAATGGTAATACATATAGTCCTTTAATTCCGCCAGCAGAACAAGTTATAAAAAAAAGAATTAGAGTATAATAATTAGAAATTTATATAATAATATAAGAAATATTTTGCAATTTTTATTGACAGAGTCAATTATAACTGCTGGCGTGAAATCTGTGATTTCATACAGCAGTTAATTTTTGTCTAATATGACAAATGGAGGATGAATAATGATAAAGAAATTTAGAGATGAAAGAGGATCAATAACATTATTTATTTTGGCTTCATGTATGGTTTTTCTTGTTTCGATAGTTGGAGTATTCTCATATATAAAGAATAAAGAAGTAACTATGGATGAACAATATATACAAATAAAAAAAGGATATGAAGTAGATTTAAATAATAAAGATAATCTATATAAAATTGAAGCATCAAATGTAAAAACAAGCAATATAAGTATAGAATTTGAATCTCAAGAAGGCTATTTTATTCCAACTGGAAGTTCTAATGTGCAAATATCGCAAAGGTTTAATTTGGAAAATGGAACTCAATATGGTATAAAAAGTATAAGCTATGCATGGAGCGATAATATAGAGACCACACCAAATTCATGGAAATATTTATCATCTATATATACAGAGTATACAGTAAATTTAGATGATGCGACAGAAAATAATTATTATTTATGGATAAAAATTGTGGATGATTATTCAAATGAAGAAAAAATATTTAAAAATGAATCTCCAATAAAAGTGATAAACGGAGAGATTTCAATAGAAAAAGTGGGAGAAATAGTTAATATAAAATTTCCAGATGATATTTTAATTTATAATAAAAAAATAGGACAAGGAACTGATTTAGAAAGTGCAAAGTTAAATTTAAAGAATGCTGAATTTACAAGTATTACTTTAGATAATACAGCAAATACTGTATATGTTCAAGCAACTGATGCACATGGGAATAAAATTTATAATAGTGTGATTTAAGTCTAAAAAAAATCCTTTTCATGTTTAATAAAATTAATTATTAAACATGAAAAGGATTTTAATACATCCAAAAAACAATATTACTATAAATTATACAACCTAGTCCAAAAAGAGCAACAAATATACCTCCAAAGATATTACAATGTTTTTTTATTTCATAACCTGAATAAGATAAGACATGTCCCAAAATTAAAAGGGTAGATAAACTAAAAAAGAATTTTATAAAAAAAGTATTCATAATTAAAATATTCCTCCATTTTTAATTGTTTTGTACTAAAAGGCTTGAAACTAAGTTAGAATTTATTGTCAAATTAAACTCACTATTTGGGTATTTATCACGCCAGTTATAATTGTTCATATCATCTATTGTAGAAAAGTGTTTTTTAGCTATATGATAAAAACCTGTAATATCAACTTTAAAATCTTTTGAAGTCTTATATAGATAATCTAGCATATGATTTTTTAGATATTCTTCTGAAGCTTGTTCAAGCTTTAGGAGAGTTTCATTATCGGCATAATTTACACCATCAATGATGCTATTAATTTTTGATTCTAAAGATATTGTTATGTTAATTACAGGATGATCATCCAAAATATCTATATTTACTTTACAGTCAGAATTTTTAGACATATTCATGGATATTCTCTTATCACTTTCAAATGGATCAGGTACAGAGATAAGAAAGTGACTAGTTTCATTTGTAATAATAGAACGTGCAAGTGTCTCACCAGCAGTTAGATTTCCTATACATTTATAATCACTAAAAACTGCTAACCCCATATTCTCAGTACCTCTTTGACCAGTTATACCAGAATTTCCTGGTGTCATATTTTCAGGAAGTACTTGAGCAGAGGAATTTGATTCGGAATTTGGGGATGAATTTTGCTCAGTGTTTTGATCTGAATTTTGTGATGTATCTTCAGTTTGATCTTTATTAGTATCAATAGGATTTTCAGAACTTTGCGTAGACTCTGAAGATTTATCGTTTTGACTGTCAGATGTGGATTTCTTCTTATTTTCAATAGAACTTTTATTTGTACCGCCTAAAATAGCGATATTTCCAATATTAGAATTTTTAAAATTTTCATAGAATTGCCCTATAGTTATATTTGATGTATAACCAATGTATTTACTTGAATTAGTGAAAACGTCATAATATTTAGTTAGTATTTTTTCTAGAGGGGAAGTTGAATTGTCAATATAGTATTTGGCACTTTCAGTAGTAACTATTACATTTACATTAGGTCTGATTTGAGTACTATTAATCAAATCAGAAACTTCTTCATATATCCCTTTTTCTGCTAATTCTTTAGAAAAGAGTACTACTTTACAGGTTGATAAATTTATTCCCTTACCTGAATAAGAATTCATAATATTTATAGCACTGTCAATAGATGTAGCAGTAATTGTATCTAATATAGTAGAAGCCTCTGTTGTTGAAGAATCTTCCGAAAAAGATGATATATCAAGGAACTCGAAAGTAACTTGAATCATTTGTGGATCATCAGCTTTATCTAAAATTAAAGCTACTACGTAGTTAAGGTTATCAATATTATATACAGAGTAGGTAAGTGAAAAAGCATATAAAAATATAAAAAATGTAATAATAATTATTATCCATTTAAAAATTAATTTTTTCAATTGTTACCTCCTACTTGTTTCTTTTTAATATTTGCTAGAATTAAAATAATAAAACTCAAAGCAAGTGTTATTGAGAAAAATAATATTTTAAATATATCATTTTCAAAAAATTCCAAGGTGGGATTATTTTTTATAAGTATAGATGTTGAAAAGATGCATAATAGATAAGGGTAAATAACAGGTTCATTATTAGTGGTATTGCTTATTTTTTTTAATATATTTGTACAAATTATAGTACTTATACTTAAGTAACTTATGAAAGCTAAAGATACTATAAATAGAAAGAATGAATCTAATCTTTGGAAGAAAGTTCCAAATTCAATATACCTTACAGCTAGGTACAAAGGGAAAAGTTCACTATTACTTAAAGTATTGTTAAACATAAAGAGTACAGTTGATACAATTAAAATTAAAAATAATCCCGAAATTATACAAGAATATAGTGCAATATTTTTAAATTTATTTGGATCAGATAAGTATGATGGAATAAAATATAGATATCCAAGTCCAATAAAAGCAAATAAATTAGAAAATCCTTTGAAAAAAGTAGCATCTATATTTTGTCCCAAAATTGGATATATATTATTAAAGTTAAAATTTTTAGTGTTTCCTATAAAAACTAATATTAAAACTAAATAAATTAGTGGTGATATTATAAGATTAGCTTTAAATGCACCAGATTTACCTAACTGAGATACAAGAGCAGCTGAAATTATAAATAAAAGAAATATAAATATAATATCAGTTAATGGAAAGAAAATCGTTTGAAGAGAGTTACACAATCTTCTTAGTAGAATTGAACTAATTAGTATAAAATAAACAGTATATATAATTCCAATGATAAACTTTAAAAATGGACCGCCTATATAGTTTGAAATATCTAATAGACTTTGACCTGGAAAATTTTTAAAAAGTTTACATATTATAAGTACTAATATAATAGCTATAATACTAATAAATACACAATTTAAAATTGCAGATGATTTACAATCTCTTATAATTAGTTTATTCGAATTCAAAATAATAAAATTAATAACTATAGTTAAAATTACAGCAACAGCTTCTTTATTAGCTATTTTTTTATCTAACATTTTTTCTTAATATGTTAGTTTTTTAAACTAACATATAACTCCTTTCTTTAAAATTTCCATTTTCTACTAATTTTATTTTGGGCAATTGTTGCTTTGGGAGAAAGATAGTTGGCTCTTTTTTCTCTTTTCCATGCATAGTGCATAAAATATCCTTCAGAATCATTTGAAATATTAGGTGTAATCGGTGAAGTAAAATCTACTCCAAAGGATTTCATACTACAAAGTAGACTTAAATATACAAAAAGTCCTAAAGCAATTCCTGAAAAACCTGCAATGTATCCAAGAAATATGAAAACGAATCTATATACACGTAAATGAAAACCAAATGAAAAGTCAGGTATTGCAAATGAACTTAAGCCAGTAATTGCTACAACAATTATTAAAAAGGGACTTACTATATCAGCATTTACAGCAGCTTCACCTAAAATCAGAGCACCTATAATACCAAGAGTTGGACCTATTGGAGCAGGAATTCGTAGTCCAGATTCACGAATAATTTCAAATGAAATTTCCATTAATAAAAGTTCGAATATGATTGGAAATGGTACGCTTTGTCTACTTGCTAAAATTGAAAAAAGTAATTCAGTTGGAAGTATTTCTTGATGAAAGTTTGTTACAGATATATATAAACCTGGCAAAAGTAATGTAAGAAACATGGCAAGTAATCTTATTGATTTCAAGAAATTTGCAAAAGTTACTTTTAAATTAGAATCCTCTGGTGATGATAAAAAATCTATTAATATAGCAGGAAGAATTAATGCATAGGGATTTCCATTTACTAAAATGACAACTCGTCCTTGGAACAAATGCTTTGCACACTTATCAGGTCTTTCAGTAGAGAGAATTTGGGGAATAGCCATTTTATCATTTTCTTCTATCAACTGTTCCAATTGGCCGGAAGAAAAAAGACTATCTATTTTTAGGTTATTTAATCTAAATTTTGCTTCAGCAACAAGATCAGAATTGGCCAAATCTTTTAAATAACAAACAGCACATTTAGTTTTTGTAATTCTTCCTACAGAGATGTTTTCAATAACTAGTTTTTCACTATTTACAATTCGTCTTATAAGTGCGGTGTTGTTTCTAATACTTTCTACAAAAGATTCTTGAGGACCTTTTATTACATTTTCATTAATTGGGGTGCTTACATTTCTTTGTTTTAATCCTTTTACATCAATGTCAAATGCGGAAGAAACAGTGTCAACAAAAAGTGCACAATTTCCGGAATTTATCCCATCAAAGATTTCTGAAAAATCCTCGGATTTTGAAATGCTGTTTTGTGGAATCAAAGTTTTATAAATATAGTCCTCTAAATTGAATTTTTTCACTTTTTTTATAGAAAGTGAATCAGGATTATTTGGTAAAGAAGTTTCTATAGTGACCGGCTGATCAAATGTATTATTTTGATTTTTAAGCATTAAAGGGTTGAGAATGTAATGATTTATTAATTCAGTATTAACAAGACCATCTATATATATTATAAAAGCTTTATATTCTTTATTTCTTGAATTTAGCATAAAATTTCGTACAACTATATCACTATTTATTGAAGTGTTATACACATATTCAATGTATTCTAAATTAGAAGATAGTTCATTAGAAATATTTTTATTTTCTAAAGGTTTTAAAGATTTTGTATTGCTATTAGGAATTATTGAAAAACCATATTCTTCTTTAGGGTCATAAGGAAATGGATTTATTTTAAACATATATAAACTCCTTAAATATTTTTAAGTCTAGTATTTTCAAAATAAAGAAATATTATACAAAATTATTGATATTTTTAAAATTTTATAGTAGAATGTAACTATTAAAATATAAGGAGGCAATATGAGTAAGGGAAGAAGATATAATGGAGAACAGCATTTAAATTATGCAAAAGTTTTTGCGGTGTTGATTGCAATAGTTGTAATTATAATGTCAGTTTTTCTTATAAAAAAATTAGTAAGCAAAGCAAAAAATACAAAAACAGTTGGGGCAATTAAATATTTTGCACTTTATCAAAATGATAAGTGGGGAGTGCTGGGGTCAGATGGAAAAACAGTTATAGAACCAATGTATCAAGAAATGATAATAGTCCCAAATAGCTCAAAAGATGTATTTTTATGCGTGTATGATGTTAATGAAGAAAGTGGAGAGTATAAGACAAAAGTAGTGAATTCTAAAAATGAGCAAATTTTCACTAAATATGATAAAATTCAGGTTTTAGAAAATTATGATAAAAATAAAAATGTATGGTATGAGAAAAATGTATTAAAAGTTCAAAAAGATGGTTTATGGGGACTTATAAATCTTGAAGGAAATGAAATTTTAACACCACAATATGAAGATATTGAAACAATAAAAGGAATAGAGAACAGTTTATTAGTTGAAAAGTCAGGAGTATATGGTTTAGTAAATGATACTGGGGTTAAAATTTTGGACGTAAATTATACATCGATAACACCTTTAGGAGAAGATTATAAAGAGGGATATATTACAATAAATCAGGACGGAAAATCAGGAGTTACAAGCTTTTCAGGAAAAGAACTTTTAGCAAGTAATTATACTAAAATTGATAGTATTTATAGTGAAAATTACTATGTAATAGAAGAAAATGGAAAACAAAAATTAATAAATTCAAATGGAGAAGAATTAATAACTGATGGATTTGATAAAATCGTTCAAATTGCGTCGACAGGTATTGTTTTCCAAAAAGATAATAAATATGGTCTAATGGAATTCGATAAAAATATAAAAATTGAACCTATTTATGAAGAATTAAAAGAGCTTAGTAAAAATGTATTTATGGCGAAAAAAGATGGATTAGAAGGAATAATAACTGAAGAGGAAGAATCAAAGATAAGTTTTGAATATAAATCTATATCATATAATGAGAAAGCAAGTATATACATTGCAGAAGACGAAAATTATAATTCTTCAATAATTGATTCAAATTTCAATATAAAATTAAAAGGGATATTATCAGAATTAAATACAGATAAAGGATATATGAAATTGAAAATAGATGGTGAATATAAATATTATAACTTCAAATTTGAAGAAAAAAATATAGCAGATATATTTAAAACAAATAATATATTCTTAAGTAAGCAAGATGGAAAATATGGATTTGTAAATTCATCAAATGAGAAGGTAGTAGATTACATTTATGATGATGCAACAGAGCAAAATGAATATGGATATGCGGCTGTAAAAAAAGATGGACTTTGGGGTGCAGTAGATAGTAAAGGAAATATTGTGATAGAACCAACTTATAATTTAGATAATAATCTAGTAATTAATTTTATTGGAAAGTTTCACCTAGGAACAGATTTGAATATGAATTATTACTGTGAAAAATAGAAAAAGTTTAAATAAAATTTGAACCTTGAGAAAGGAATTGAAAATGAAAGTTACATGTGGTACAGATATAATCGAAATTTCAAGAGTGAAAGAATCAATAGAAAAGCTTGGAGATAAGTTTTTAAACAGAGTTTTTACAGAAGAAGAAATAAAATATTGTGAGTTAAGGGGAAAATCAAAATTTGAACATTATGCAGGAAGATTTGCAGTTAAAGAAGCGGCTTTTAAGGCCGTTTCTGGCGTATTAGAAGATAAATATCAAATTGTTTGGAAAGATATAGAATGCTTAAATGATGAAAATGGAAGACCTTTTGTTACAATATTTAGTTTAAATAATAATAAAATTGAAGGGATAGATGTTAGTATATCACATTGTAGACAGTATGCTACAGCAAATGTAGTAATTGTATTTAAATGATTAGCAATATCCAAAAGAAATTCTAACTAAAAATATGGGAGTTTAATAATAAGAGAAAGGATTTAGATTTAAATGGAATTTTTTGAAACTCATGCACATTATGATGATGAAAAGTTTATAGATGATAGAGAAATTGTAATAAAAAAGATTAAAGAAGAGGGAGTTTCTAAATGTGTAAATGTTGGGTGTGACTTAAAATCTTCTAAAAATTCAATAGAATTTTCTAAAAAATATGATTTTTTTTATGCAATGTGTGGAATTCATCCTAGTGAAATTAGTTTGAAAGATTCGGAGCTTATAAAAGATTTAATAGAATTAGAGAATTTAATAAAAAGTTCAGATAAAGTTGTAGCTATTGGAGAAATTGGATTGGACTATTATTGGAATAAAGATACAAAAGAAATGCAAAAAAAGGCTTTTTTAATGCAGATTGAATTAGCAAATAAGCTAAATCTACCGATTTCAATACATACAAGAGATGCTATAGATGACACTATAAAAATTCTAAAGGAAAACAAAATAAAAAGAGGAGGAATTTTACACTGTTGTCCCTTCAACGAGTTTTTAGTAAAGACTGGTTTGGAAAATGGATTTTTTATTGCTTTTGGAGGAACTTGTACTTTTAAAAATTCTAAAAATGCTAAAGAAATTGTAAATATGGTTCCTTTGGATAAAATTTTAATTGAAACAGATTCTCCATATTTAGCTCCTGAACCTGTTAGAGGAACAAGGAATGATTCAAGCAATTTAAAATATATTGTAGAAAAAATCGCAGAATTTAAAAAATGTTCTCCAAAAGAAATTGCTAAGATAACGTATGAAAATGCTGAGAGGATATTTAATATGTAAAGGTACCATTAAACCTATTAAAAAATAATGGAGAAAGGAAAGTATAATATGTTTATTTTATTATACTAAGGTAATTAAAATGCTTACATATAAAAAAGATGATTTTGATGAAAATATGGACGATATTATGAATTCTATAAATGGAATTTTAAATAAGAAGAAAAAAATAGAAGATAAAGATCTTAAAGAAGAAGAGAAAAAAGAAAATAAAAAATAGATTTTAAACACAAATTAGAATGAAACAATAAAAAAGGAAAGAACTCAAAAATACTTTCCTTTTTTATATTATATATTTCCATTTGTATATTCTTTACCTTCAAATCTTTCACCTTTTTTAATTTTATTTATTATGTTTTGAATTTCAGTAGGGTCTTCATCCAAAATATCAATTCTTAAATTTTCTATATTTAGACTTAAATATTTTATTGAAGTGATTTTACTATTAAAAATAGTAGTGGTGCTGTTTGTATAGTCAGGTAAAAGTGGAAACTTAAATCCAAGCCTATCTTTCATGTAATACTTATCTTTTAAACAATGCATTTGGCAACCTTTAAAGCATTTATTGTTTTTACTTAAGTAGCAATAATTATTAGTCATTAAAGGTATTTTTCCGTATACAATTAATTCGGATTGTAAAGAGGTTAAATCTTGCATACAAATAATTTCATCTTTATTTAGTTCAGGTGATATTGTATAAGTGCTAATTTTTAAATTTTCTAATTTTTGAGCTGAATGTGTATTAAATGTATTTAGGGTATAATTTCCAATTAAATCTAAATTTGGAAAATGTTTTATTTGTGATATATGTGATATAACAACACCTTTAAATTTAAATTTATTTAGAATAGAATTTAAATCTAAATTTAATGTATCTCTTATTACATTTGGCATATAAAGATATACATTTTGTGATTCGCATATATTTATTAGAATTTTATTATATCTTTTATCTAAAAAAAATCTTAAAGGAATGTACAATCTATGTATATTTTTTAGTGATGTATAATCAAAGCTTAAATCAATAGCGTTTAATAGTAAAGAAATATTAGTGGATTTTTTTAATGAACTACTTTCATTAATTTTTATTTCTTTTTTATTAGGAGCTTTTCTAGTTAAACATCTCGTAAAACTTTTTATAGCTAAGTTTTCGATTCCGTCTAAAGCAGCTCTCCTTAAGTCATTTAATGCACTGATTTTAGGAATAAATAAATTATCATCCAAATTAACTTGTATATCCAAAAATTTAAATTGAGTAGATCCGGTTTTAGAGATTTGTGTTAATATTCTTTCTTCAGTTACAGGTGAATGTAGTGCCTTTTCTGGAAAAATATTCGACACTGCTTTATAAGAATAATTTTTATAAATTGTTCCAGGAGTTCCAAATACTTCTAATGTTATAGGTTGATTTGATTTAACTGTTACGATTGCAGTTAAAGGAATTTTTTTATATTCCTTGTTATTTTCAAAAGTAAGTCTTAATTCATTAGATAAGTTGTTGTCACTCATTTTATAAATAGAATCATTTATTTTGATTTGGCCTTTCATCCTTCCAATTTCAACAAAAGAATTTTTAGGTACATTTTTTTGGTTTTTTCCATTTATCATAAGTTCTGAGATTGTATAAAGATTATTATTAATAGAAATTTTATCTCCAATGTTTAAAAGTGTTTTAGTTTCAAAGAATAAGTGTCCTTTATTTTGATTTATTTTTTTTATTTTTCCTGCTGAAATTCCCATATTATTGGATTTTTGTGAACTTATTAAATGTTCATTTCTTTCATTTGAAAGGTGACCTAAACTAAAACCTCCTCTATTAAATACCTGAGTAAGTTCTTCTTTATCTGTCATAAAAGTTTTGGAGTTTTGTTTGTTAATTTCTGTTTCAATAATTTTAAGAATTTCTTCATTAGGTAATTTAATATTTTCAGTTACTAAATCGATGTATTTTCTATAATACTTTGTGACTTCAGAAACATATTCTGGAGATTTCATTCGACCCTCTATTTTAAAACAGTCAACGCCCGCTTTTATTAAATTAGGCAAAAATGTTGTACCATTTAAATCACGTGGACTTAATAAATAACCTTTATCAAGAAGTTCATTTGAAGAATTATATAATTCGTATGGAAGTCTACAAGGTTGAGCACAAAGTCCTCTGTTTCCTGAACGATTTCCAACCATACTTGAAAATAAGCATTGTCCAGAATATGAAATACATAAAGCTCCATGAATAAAAGTTTCGATTTCAATATTAGAGTTTTGACAAATATGTGTAATTTCATCTATAGAAAGTTCGCGGGAAAGAACAACTCTTTTAAATCCAAGTTCTTCCATTTGTTTTACACCATCTAAATTATGAACTGTAAGTTGTGTACTTGCATGTAGTGGGATTTCTGGATAATTTGCTAGTAGGTAAGAACTTAAGCCTAAATCTTGAATTATTATTGCATCAACACCTAGGTTATATGCTTCTAATGCAAGTTTTACAGCGTCATCAAATTCAGAATCTTTTATCAGAGTATTTAATGTAAGATGTACATTAACATCTCTTAATTTTGAGTATATTATAGCCTTTCTTAAATTTTCTATATCAAAATTAGAAGCTCTTTGTCTTGCATTAAACAAGTTAGCTCCTAAATATACACTATCTGCACCATTTTGTACAGCAGCTTTTAAACATTCAAAATCGCCAACTGGCGATAGTAATTCCGTTTTTTTCATCTAGTTCTCCTTAATTTTTATTATGTAAATATTATAACATAGATA
Source organism: uncultured Clostridium sp. (assembly GCA_900554175.1). Classification (GTDB taxonomy): domain Bacteria; phylum Bacillota; class Clostridia; order TANB77; family CAG-508; genus CAG-269. The sequence continues at coordinate 34,513 of USGK01000004.1, read as the reverse complement.
AGACTTAGAAACAATAATAATATATAAATTTGATAATGACACAATTTTAAGAATAGATTATTGAAAGAGAATTATATAATAACAGTTTATTTGTAAAGAAAAATTATATAAGTTATTGAATAAAACAATTTTATATGATATAAATGATTTATAGAAAAACAAGCGATTTTTATATAAAAGACTTAAAAATATTAAGCTAATAAATTTCAAAATATAAATAAGGAGGGTATTATGGAAAGAAAGAAACTATATATAAAAATAATATTGGTTTTTATAATAATGTTATTATCATTTTCAACAAAATCAAATGCATCTTTAGAGTTAAATGATTTAAATTTTAAAGTAAATGTAAAAAATAATGGTGATATTGATATAACAGAAAAATGGGATATTGAGATAGAAGATACTAATACTTTATTTAAAACATTCAATAAGAATGGAAGCTATGATTATATAGAAAATGTCTCTGTAAAAGAAATTTTTGATGATGAGTCAAGTAAAGAGTTTATACAAAGCAATGAGTATAAATATCATGTAAATCAAGGAAATTTTCAGGCATTAGAAAATCCGGATGGAAAGTTTGAAATTGCTTGGGGTGTTAATGTAACAGGAATACAAACAAATACATACGAGATAAAATATACTGTAAAAAATGCAGTAAAAGTCTACAATGATTGTGCAGATTTCTATTGGCAATTGGTTGGAAGCGATTTTGAAGTTTATTCTAAAAATGTATCAGGAACAGTTACAATACCAACAGGAATAACAAATGTTGAAGATTTAAGAATTTGGGCACATGGTCCTTTAAATGGAACTATTAATAAAGTAAACAATAATACAGTAGAATTCTCTGTGAAAGATTTACCAAGTAAAACTTTTTTAGAAGTAAGAATTGTAACTCCAAAAACTATTTTTCCAAATTCGACAAAAATATATTCTGAAGATAAATTAGATAGTATTTTAGCAACAGAACAGAAATATGCGGATGATGCAAACAAAAAAAGAGAACAACAAGCTTTGATTCAGAAAGCTTTGTATTGGGTAGGAAACGTTATATCAGGTATTATTATAATATTTCTAATTATAGGAATAAAGAAAAAAAAGGATCTTTTAAAGAAATTTCCAAAATTGAAACCATCAACAGATTGGAAGTATTATAGGGAATTACCAGATAATTTTAGTTCTCCTGCTGAAGCAACGAGAATGTTAAATGTATGTATAGAATCACATTCTTTAGCAGGAATAATGATGGATTTATGCTTAAAAAAATGGATTGAATTTGAGATAAAATCTAAAAAGAAAGAAGATATGATTATTCATATAAAAAATGACGGAGATAAACTTACAGAAGATGAAAAGGAGTTTTATAATTACCTATGTAGTATAAATAAAGATCATTTTTCTATGAAAGATTTTGAAAAAAAAGGTACAAGACAACCAGAAAAGTTTTATAATATGAAAAATAAAATGGATGAGAAGGTAAAAACAGCACTAGAAGAAAAGGGATTTTTTGATGAAGAAAGATCGAAGGTTTTTGAAAAAGAAATATTATTTTTAGTTTTAGATATTGTTCTTATGTTAGGATCTTTTGCAATATTGTTTATATTCTTTGGATGTTTATTAGCTAGTACAATATTATTCTTTGTATGTTTAATTAATCTTGTATATTGTATAAAGGTTATGGTAAATACTGGAGATAAAACACAACAAGGAATTGATATGAAAACAAAGTGGAATGGATTTAAGAACTTTATGCAAGATTTTTCAAAATTAAATGAAAGGGAAATACCTGAACTTGCATTGTGGGAGCATTATTTAGTTTATGCAACAGCTTTTGGTATAGCAAATAAAGTTATTAAACAGTTAAAAACTAAATATCCTCAAATGATGGATGATGACTATTTAATGAACAATTATACTTTAATGTATATTGCATGTAATAATGACTTTGGTTCATCATTTGTTTCAAATATGTCTACTTCAATGGGAAGTGTAACCAATTATTCTTCAGGAAGCGGAGCTGGTGGAGGATTTTCATCTGGTGGCGGATTTGGAGGCCGGAGGAGGCGGCGGTGGAGGCCGTTAAAATAGAAAGTAAAAAAGTAATTTAGGAAAAGCCTAAATTACTTTTTTAGTTAAATAAGCTTTTCAAAAATCATATAAGTAACAATTTTTATAAAATATAAATAGTATGTATAAAAACAAAAAGGAGTTAAATGCATGAATTATATAGAAATAAAAAAAATAACACATAATTTGATATATGATAATACTGTCATTTTAAAGTATACGATAGAATATCCTCAAATAATAAATTCACAATATATTTTAGGTCAAAGAAATTTTAATACATACAATTTAAAAATTGTAAATGACTTAAAACAATATATATTTACAGAACTCTATAGTTCGGCAAAAGATATATATAAATATAATAAAGAAAATGGCTATCCAATAATGGTATTCGAAGTATATGTATCATGTAATATAACAGAAAATTATAATAATATAGTGAGTTTATATACCGATAAATACATTTTTGAAGGAGGAGCTCATGGAACCACGATAAGGACCTCACAAAATTGGGATTTGGCAGTTGGTATGCAATTTGATTTAAGTCGTCTATTTTCAAATAATCAATATTATATAATTAATATTTTAAAGGAAATAAATAAGCAAATAAAAGAACAAATTGAAAAGGAAGGAGAAAATATATACTTCAAAGATTATTGTCAATTAGTATTAGAAAATTTTAATTTGAAAAATTTTTATATGTTTCCAAATTATTTTGAAGTATTTTTCCAACAATATGATATTGCTCCATATTCAACAGGAATACCAACATTTAAAATTAAATATAATATTTAATAAAGTCATAACAAAAATAGGGTTAGAAAAAATTTATATGCATTCTTTTAAAATCTATACAAAAAAATTTTTTTATAGTATAATTTGAGGTGTGTAAATATCAAATTTCGATGAATATGTTTGAAAGATGATTTTTTTCAAACATATTCATGGTAAATGAAAGGAATGAGATTATAAATGAGTAATATGGAATTAGAAGTAAAAGTACTTGAAATAAATAAGGAAAAATTAATTGAAAAAATAAAATTATTAGGAGGAATCCTAGTAAGTGATGAAGAACAATATTATTATACATTTGATTTACCAACGATTTATGGAAGATATTTAGACATATTATTACAATTAAATGAACCTGAAAATAATGTCAAATTTGAAGTTGCAATAGAAAGATTGAAATTATTATTCTTTGAAATTGATAATTTGTTAAATTCAAGACAAAAGCAAGAATTAAAAGAATTTACTATAAAAGGAAACTTAGAAGAGATTACAAAAAAAGAGAACTTTTTAGAAATATTAAATGATGAAAAATTCAAGAAGTTTATAAGTCAATTTAGAATTAACCCAAATAAGTGGATAAGAATTAGAACGTCAAATTTAATTACTACTCTTACAGTAAAACATATATTAGCAGACAAAGAAGGCACAAATTTGCAACAAATGAAAGAAATAGAAATAGAAGTACCATCAAAAGAAAAAGCGAATGAATTTTTAGAAGCTATAGGATTATCTCATAAATGTTATTTAGAAAAGAAAAGGACAACATATTCTTTAAAAAATCACTTAATAGAAATTGATACTTGGCCAAAAATTCCAACTTTTTTCGAACTTGAGGGAGAAAATGATAAGGATATTGAACAAATATTAAATTTATTAGGTTATAGCATGAAAGATAAATGTGTAGTTTCTTGTATTGTGGATGAAATATATGAAATGTATGGATACCCAAAGACTACAGAATTTAAGGAATTAACATTTTAAATTTATATGAATAGATATTATAAATTTTAATAATTAAAGAAAGAAAAAGAGAGGTTGTTATATTGTTGGACAACCTCTTGTCTTAGATATAAATAAGACAATAATAATACAAAACAGTGTATATTTATAATATACCTATTAGATAGGTGTTTCTTGAATGGTTTTTATAATAGCATATGTTAAATCAAAAACAAAATTTAAAATTTTATAGTATTTATAGATAACTTCTTTGTCTAAAGAAAATTTTTCTACAGGCAATGCTTCAAATATTTTACCACAATGAAATCTAATGTACATAATATTATTAGTTATAGTTAATTCATATTTTATATTCATGTCAATATAAAATTGATATAATAATTGCATTATATCAGATGTCAATATTTGAGTTGTAATTATATTGTTTGATGAATATACATCAAATATTTTTTCAAATTCAGGTGAATCCATTTGAATGCGTAAAAAATCCTTTTCTAAATTATTTATAAAAGATTTAAGAAAAAGATTTTTATCATATTCATCATTCCTCAAAAAAAGATTAGAATTAATTGATTTAGGAAGTTCAACTTTAACGAATAATCCTTTGAAAACAGTAGAATAATTTGTATGACCTTCTGAATCAGTAGATACGTGTTGTGTCAAAATTTCTGCCATGGAAAACGGAAATTTATTTTCTAATCGTCCTTGAATTAAATTGTCGGAGTTATATAAAGAATATTTTTCAAATTTAGCAAATGAATATTCATGTGGATTGATACCGACTTGCAGGGAGATAATTCAAATTTTCATCAAAAAAATGTATAAGTGGTTGTATTATTTTATTTTTATATTGAGCATTATAATTAGATATTTTAGGATTTTTTTTATCTTTTTGACTTTGGATAATATATGTAGGTATAAGAATATTTACAGATAATATTATAAGTAGTATTAGCTGAAAAAAATCTTTATATTTAATGAATAATATAAAGTCAAATAGTAATAAAATTATTCCAAAAATAATTAGGATTCTGTTATGTGAATCTCTAACCTCTTTTGCATTTTTTCTTATATTTTCTATAGAAAATATATTTTCATTTGTAATTTTTCCATATATTTTTTCGAATTTTTCATCATATAACATCACAGTTCACCTCTTAAAAAATTTTAGGTTTTAAGTTATTATAACATAAAATGGAAAGAAAATTGTTAAATATTATTTATATTATGAAAAGGCCTTTTATTTTTAATATCAGATAATATAGTATCATTATGTGTGAATTCTATAAGCCAATTATTTAGATCTTTCTGTTTTTTAAAGATTAGGATTTTTTCTTCAGAAATGTTTTTTAATATACTTTTAAGAATGGGTCTTTTCTCTTTGTTATGGCTAGCTACGTTTTTAATAAATTCTATATTAAAGCGTTCTTTACAGCCAGGAATTTCTGGTCGTTCTTTTTTATACATAGTCAAATATCTTTTAAAAACACCTTTTAATTGTGCAGAGGTAGAATAGTCAAGCCAAATTATTAAATCTGATTTATTAAGCCTAGCTTGAAGTGTTTTAGTATAATTTCCATCAATAATCCATTTTTTTTTCATTAATTTTTGACAAAATGATTTTGTCTCTTTCAATTTTATCAATTTTTTTCCAATTTGGTTCATAGTTAATAGCATCAATATGAATTGCAGGAATATTTAGTTCTTTAGATAAAATATCTGTAAGCGTGCTTTTTCCGGTGCCAGAGCCTCCAATTATGGATATGCGATTATACATTAAAAAAACCTCCAAACTATATATAGTAATAAATTTCTCATTATTTTTTATTTTCTATAGTAGTTTATTGTGTAAAATAAAATTGAATTTATGGTTATTATAACATAAAATTAAAAAAATAGTTGAAGTAATTTCATTTTTTTTATATAATTGTAAAAAATTGGAAGGGAGAAAAAAGTATGAAAATTATCTTAGCATCTGCATCACCAAGAAGAAAGGAGTTATTAGGATTAATAACTCAAAATTTTGAAGTTATAGTAAGTGGAGTTGAAGAGAATTTAAAGGAAGGATTAGAGCCTCAAGAACAAACAATGAGATTAGCATATATAAAGGCAAAAGATGTTTTTGATAGAACAACAGGGGACAGAATAATAATTGGCTCAGATACAATTGTAACCAAAAATATGAAAATATATGGAAAGCCCAAAGATAAAGAAGATGCAAAAAAAATGATAAAAGAGTTAATTGAAGGAGATAAAATTCATTGTGTAATAACAGGACTTAGTATTCTAATTGAAAAAAATGGAAAATACAAAGAATATAATACATACGATGAAGTAAAAGTCTTTCTAAAAGATATTTCGGATAAAGAAATAGAAAAATGGATAGATTCAGGTAAAGCCATGGATAAAGCAGGAGCATATGGAATACAAAACGAATTTTGTGTATTTATTGATAAAATAGATGGAAATTATACTAGTATTGTGGGACTTCCAACTCAAAAAGTCTATGATGTTTTGAAGGAATATATTTAAATAATACACATTAAGTGGTCTAATTGTGGAAAGTTTGAAGGGAGAAAAAAGTGGATATAACAATTGATGTTGATGATTATAAGTTAAATGTAAGAGCCGCAGGAATAATGATTCATAGTGGTAAAATTTTACTACATAAAGATGTTAATTCTGATTACTATGCTTTAATAGGAGGAAGAGTTAAGATAGGCGAAAACTCTGCTGATACTGTGGAAAGAGAAATTAGAGAAGAACTTGGGAAAAATATTGAAATAACAGGATATATAGCAACAATTGAAAACTTTTTTGAGATGGAAGGTTCAAAGTATCACGAGATATTATTTGTACATAAAATAGAATTTACAAAGGCAGAAGATAAAAATATAGAATATACAATGAAAAATATTGAAGGAAAAGATTATTTACAATATGAATGGATTGATTTAAATAGAATAGATGAATATAAATTGTTACCTGAGGCAATAAAGGATGTTTTAAAAGAGCGTAGATTTCCAATACATAAAATAAATAATGATTTAAGATAAATTGAATATAGAATAGAATTATATAAAATATGAGTAAAGAAAATGTTATGAAAACAACAGAATATTTTATAAGACATTCAGTAAGGTTTAATAATAAAGAATTACTATAAAAATTGAAATTTAATAGGTTATAGGGGGAAAAAATGGGGAATATTGAAAAATTTTATGATAATACAGAAGATGCAATGCCAAATAAAACAGTAAAAAGATTTATAGAGTTAAATACTACGGTAGGAAATGGAATTGAACTGGGATGTGGTGCAGGAAGAGACACAGTATATTTAATAAAGAATGGATGGAATATTATTGCGATTGATAGAGAAGATGTAGGTGAGAGAATAGCTAAAAGATTGAATAATGAAGAAATAGAAAGATTTAAGTTTCGTAAACAGGATTTTGAAAGTCTTGAATTAGAAAAAAATAATTTAATTGTAGCTAATAATTGCTTACCATTCTGCAATAAAAATAAATTTGAAGAATTATGGGATAAAATAAAAAAAAGCATATCATATAAAGGATATTTTGTGGGAAATTTTTTTGGAGTGAATGATAGTTGGAATGAAATTAGAAAAGAAATGGTGTTTTTATCTAAAGAACAAGTAATAGAGTTATTTAAAGATTTTGAAATTATAGAGTTTAAAGAAGTAGAAAAAGATGATTTTACAGGTTTAGGTAAAATGAAGCATTGGCATATATTTAATATAATCGCAAAGAAAATCAGATAAATACCTTCAGAAAGTGTAAAAAGCTAGAAAATATAATAAGGTAAGATAGATATAGTTTATATAGAATGGAGAGATAATGAAAACATTAGATAAACTGATTGAAGAGAAAATATTAGACTTATTACATTATGTATTATCAAAAGTGATAAAGCCTGATATTACCTTAAATAAAGTAAATGAACTAGATTTAGAGGTAATTGATAAATTAAAAAAAGAATATGGAATTGAAGGGGTAATTTTAGATGTAGATGAAACTTTAAGAAAAGAAATGAAAGATATTCCAAAATGCAATAAAGAATGGATAAAAGGTTTAAGAGACAAGATGAAAATTATAATTGTTAGTAATGGGAAAGATCAAAAGGTTGAACAGTATTTTCAAGAAGAAGGTATAGATTATATATGTTTTGCTCACAAACCATTAAAGAAAAATTTTTTAAAAGCATGTGAAAAGATGAATTTGAATCCCGAAAATGTATTAACTATTGGAGATAGTTTATTCGATGATATATATGGAGGAAAAAGAAATAATATGAAAACTGCATTAGTAAAAGATGTGGATGATGGCGAGAGATAGTAAGAAGAGGTTTTTAATATTTTTGAGATCTTTTGGGGGCTCATAACCCGAAGGTCGTAAGTTCGAGTCTTACCCCCGCAACCAATTAGCAATCGCTGTAATCGTAAAGGTTATAGCGATTTTTGTTACTCTCCAATTAGTTTACAATAACGCTAAAAATAGGCACTATTATGTCAAATTGGGGAAAAGTTGGGGAAATAATTCTCACAAACTGTTGATATTTCTAATAAAATTTCAGTAAAAGACTATGGGAAACCTAAAATAATATTTAGTAGTCTTTTACTTTTTTTATCGTGAAAAGTTTAATGACTTTAGTGAAAAAAGTTTTAGACTAATTTTTTGGTAGTAGCAAGTTTTCTAAAACATAACTTGCTTTTTTATTATGTGCAATAATAGGATGTACATAAAAATTAAGCGTTGTTGTAATTTGTGCATGTCCAAGCCTTGCTGCTACTACTGCTACATCTACATTTTGTGCTATAAGTAATGTAGCATTTGTATGTCTTAGCCCATGAAAGTTAATTACAGGCAGTCCAATTTGTCCAATAAATTTTACAAACCATTTGCTAATTGTAGAAGGGTGCATAGGTTTTCCATCTTCTTGAACAAATAACCTATTTGAATTATTCCATAATTCGCCACAAAGCGATTTTTGCTCTTCATACCATAATTTATATTCCTCAAGTAGAGAAATGACAAAATCAGGTATTGCGACTTCTCTAATAGAACTTTCTGTTTTTGGTACTTTAGTAAATACTCCTGTGTCTGCTAGATATTGACTAGAACGATTGATACTTACAATTCCATTTCTAAAATCAATATCGTTCCATTCAAGTCCCATAAGCTCTCCAAGTCTAACACCAGTAAATACTGTTAAGATGATTGCTGTTTTGTATTTAATCTGTTCTTCATCAAGTTGTTCTAAATTTTCTAACAATATTTTGCATTGATCATCATCATAGTATTTTCGTTTGGGCTTTTTAGCTTTAGGCGGTTGAACACGTTCAGCAGGATTAGATACTATTACTTGCCAATAAACAGCTTTATGAAGCATTGCTCTTAAAAGCCTGTGATGCTCTAATATAGTCTTTCCTGATAATGGTTTTAAAGTTTTATTTCCACCATTATCTTTTTTTCTAATTAATTGAGTATCTTTACTTAGTAAATCATAGAATTGCATAATATCTGTTGGTTTTATTTTATTTACATAGAAATGTCCAAAGTAGGGTAGAAGTCTTGTTTCTAACATTCTGCAATATCTTTTATAAGTTGAAGGTGCAAGTTCTTTTGAACCATAATCTCTTTTCCAAATTTCAGTAAATTCAGAAAATTTAAGTGATTTTCCTTCAATAACCATACCATTTTGAACATCTGCAACAAATTTAGCAAGTTCTATTTCTGCCTCTTTTTTAGTACCATGAACAGTTTTAGTTTTCTTAATAGGCTTTCCTTGCAAGTTGTATCCAGCAAGGCAACTTAGTCTGTAACTATTCTTTCCTCTTTTTTCAATACTCCCAGCCATTACCTTTTTCACCTCCTTTCAGGCATACCTATGGGTGGGAGGGGAATGTATTATTAAATTAATTGTCAAAAATATTTGCTATTTCATCTGCATTTTTTTTATTGTTATAAATGTCAAATAGTATAGGATTCATACCGTCTGCTTCATCTATATATTCTTTTAACTGTTTTATAGAAAGTACTTCATTTTTTATATTTAAAACAACAGTATTTAATGAATTATCAATTTTTTCTTTATTATCAGTATCTTTTATTGAAACAAAAAATTGCATTAGTGTTTTAGAAATATTATTTACTAATTGTACAGTAAATGATTTTGAACTATTAAAGAAAGTACTATAGTCAGATGTGACAATTTTTAAATTACTTATACTATGTGATATTTCTTCATTAATAGATTTTTTTACTTTTTCAATAGAAATATTTGGGTTAGCTAGTGATGTTTTTATCATTAATAATGTTCTATAAATACGCAAAATTTCTTCAAATATTTTACTTATAATATTTCTTTTTTGATCTAAATATTCAGCAATATAAATAAAAAAGGTTATACCTAAACTTATATAGATATCCTGAAAAATATCAAAAATAGTTGTATTTAATAGATTTAATTTATTAAGTAATAATTCAATAAGTATTAGAACGATTAATGCTGTTATAATAATTTTTATTAAGAATTTTCTAGTCTTCATGAAATCCTCCTTATAGTACAAAAGTTTATTTATTATTATCTAACCATTTTTCAAATTCTTCATTTGTTATTTCTTCTTTCTTTAGTTTATCTCTATATTCTTGAGCTTCTTTTTTCCATTTTTCATATTCCGTTTTATATGATTTTATATCAGGATTTCTTTTTACGAGCATAGCTTTTTTTGAATATATCTTTCTATATTTACCATATACTAAATCGTATTTCTGCTTTTTTAGTTGTGCTATTTGATTGCCAATATCTTTACAAGTTTGTGTTCCCGAATAAATATTCTCACAGTATAATTGATTACTATCAAAATATGTAATAAAGTATTTGTTACAATTTTTGCATTTTTTAATGGTGTATGAGGCGTTAAAAATAATTGTATAAATCATATAATAAAAATAGCTAAAAACATTATTAGTATATGTTTTAGGACTCCAATTAACCTTACAATATTCTTTATTGAATTTTTTTAATAATGCATCTTTATCATATATTTTTTCAGTATCAACTGGATATAGTTCAACATCATATAAATTTGTTGTTTTAATATTATTAATTAGATAATTAAAATCTAAAAAATTAATTCTTCTAAAAATTAGAAATCGTTTCATAGGCTCAAAGTATTGATCAAATTCATATATTATGTCATTATCGTTAGTATAGTTATAGGTATAATCAATTAAATTTTTAAAAAGTATTTGATATTTTGTTATCTCTTTTATTATTGGTGTTTGATATTTTTGGGCAAGATTTACAATTGCATTAAATTCGTATAAATAATTTTGTTTAAAATTTTTTCTATCAGTTTTATTAAATAAATCAATAAAAGAGGGAAAAAATTTTGTAAAAAATTCAAAAAATATATCAAAGTTTGAAAAATCATTATTTAAAAAATCGGATAGTATTTTTGTTGAGCATATACTAGGAAATATATCTTCTAAGGTATAGTCAAGCATAAAATATCCTTCTTTTTTAAAGCTAGACTTATAATTACAAAGAGGCATAGGAAATTTATTAGAATCAAATAACTTTTTATGTTTTTCTAGTTTTGTATCTTTATATTGATTATAATCATAGATTTCCAGAAATATAGTCATAAATTTTTCTATTTCATTTATGTCATCTTTAATATTATTTTTTTCAATATAGTCATCCTGAAATTTTTGTAAATCGTCTTCATAAAAGGAAATTAAATTATTAATTCTATATTTCATATTTGTGTATAGAAGTGAATTATGAATAAATGAAAAATGGGAATCAGTAATTGACTGAATGTATATATTAGAATTGATTTCATTAATATCAATAGTACCAATAGGTGGAATAATTGCATGATTTGAATCTATTTTTTCTCTTAACATATAGCCTCCTTGTTAACACCTGTATTTTCAAAATAATAGTTAACGTGTTATCAAATATAACTAAAATATCTTTTCAAAGTTAACTATTTGTATTATAATACAATTGTTAACAAAAGTCAACTATATTTTTCAAAAAGACTGGAGGTGAGTACAATGGAACTACAAAAAGTACAAAGAACAACCCTAACAATGAAAGAAGCAGCAGAGTATTTGGGAATATCATATTGGTTAATTAATCAATTAGTAAGACAAAAACAAATACCATGTTCTAAAGTTGGTGGCAAGTATTTATTTAGAGTACAAGTCTTAGACGAATATCTAAATAAAAAAGAGCAAGATTCAGTTAATTATTAACAGCAAAGTTAGGAGGGAGGTGACATGTATGATATCCAGTGGTTCAAAGTTGAATCAAATATCTTTTCTAATAGAAAGATACAAATTATTCTCAAACTTCCATATGGTGATACATACTTTAGAGTATGGATACAGTTAATTGCATTAGCAGTTGAATGTAATAATGAAGGAAGATTAGAAATTGGAGAAAATAATCCAATGACAATTCAAAATTTTTCAAAGATTATGGGAAAATCTTATAAAAAAATAGAAAAAATTTTGAATAAATTTGTAGAATTAGAAATGCTTATAAAAGAAGGGGAAACATTTCTAATTAAGAATTGGAATGTTTATCAAAGTATTGATAAATGTGAAAAAATTAGAGAACAAGGTCGAGAACGACAAAGAAAACATCGTGAAAAGTTAAAGACTGAAAGTGAAAAAAGTAACGTTACAGTAACGTTAGGTAACGCAGAAGAAGAGAAAAAAATAGAAGAGATAACAAAAGAAGAAAGTAAAGAAGAGAATAGAAGAAAGGAGGACAAAAATGGTTTCAGAGAATATAGTTTTAACTAAAGTTATCAACAAAAAATTTAAAAAATGTGGATTCTGTAACAGAGAATTAAAACCAATTGGATTTGATTATCTTTATGAAAATGTTTCACCTGATTGTATCGAATATGAAAGATGTGATTGCGAAAAATCTAAAAAATACTGGGCTAAAAAGGATAAAGAAGATTATTTGAAGATGAAAAGAGAGCATTATAGAAAGATAATAAATCAATTATATAAAGATAGTTATATGAAGAAGAATTATCAGAATATGAACTTTGAAAACTTTAATAAGGAATTAGTAAATGAAATAGCGATAAAGATTATTGAAGATTATACAGAAAAATGTATTGCAAAAAAGCAAACCAATGGACTGATAATAACAGGCACGTCAGGGGTTGGTAAAACACATTTAGCTGCAGCAATTGCTAATAAACTTATAGAAAAAGGACAGATAGTTCTTATTGGAAGGCTCACAACTTTGTTAGATAAAATAAAAGAAACATTTGCAGATAATACCATATCTGAGAATGAATTAATAGAATTATATTCTAATATTGACATGATAATAATTGATGATCTTGGAACAGAACGAGTAAGTAAATGGGCATTAGAAAAATTATATACTATAATTGAAAATCGAAATGAGAATAGATTACCAATAGTTATTACTACTAGATTTGATAAGAATAGTTTATCTAAAAGATTTAAAGAAGGACAAGATGAAGATCTTGCTGATGCAGTAATTAATAAACTATATCAGATGTGTTATGGAGTAACACTTATAAATGAAAAAAGAGTTAGTAAAAGTCGCTAAACTAAAAATACTAACCCAATTAATTGTAAATATATTTTAATATAAAATGAAAAAAATGTAAAGAGAAAGGAAGATAAAAAGTATGAAAGATTATAAAAAAGTGGTTGAAATACCAGTAGAAAAAATAAAAATAATTAATAAAGATGTTAGATTATTAGATGATGAAATGATGAAAAATTATCAAGTATCATTGCAAAAAAGAGAGAGAATAATTCCATTTATAGTTACTAAAATAGGAGATGATTATATACTAGATAACTGTTTTAATAGATTCACTGCAATGAAATTATCAGGGTATAAAACATTACCATGTAGAGTAATAAGTGAACGTGAAAGAGAAAGAAGAATCAATTTTAAAAGAAGATTTTATACTCGATATGTAATTTAAATATGTATTAAAAGTGCCTGGATTAAGTAAATGATTCAGGTACTTTTTGCTTTATTATTATGTAGTAATAAGAACATAATGAGGTACAAAAATAGGGTATTTTATGAATTAGCAAGCAATGAATTTCTTCAGCTCGAAATTCAATATGGGGAAAATTCCCCAATCCCCTTTTTATAAAAAATAATGGAGGTGAAAAGATGGCGACAACAAAAATTTGGAAGGTGGAATCAAGAATAGATAATGCAATAAATTATATAAAAAATAAAGAGAAAACTAAAAACGATTGTTATGAATTTGGAATGGATAAATTTGAAAATGTAAGAGATGTTTTGATGTATGCAACAAATGCAGATAAAACTGAAAAACAATTTTATGTGACAGGTATAAATTGTAAAGCAGAAGATGCAGCAAAAGAAATGGAACTTGTAAAAATAATAAATGGAAAGACAGATGGCATACTTGCTTTTCATGGTGAACAATCTTTTAAAGAAGGAGAAGTTACCCCAGAACTTGCTCATGAAATTGGAGTAAAACTTGCTAATGAAATGTGGGGAGATAGATTTCAAGTTGTAGTTACAACTCATTTGAATACAGATCATATTCATAATCATTTTGTACTAAATTCAGTTTCATTTAAAGATGGAAAAAAGTATTATAGCAATAGAGAAAATACGGCACTACTTAGAAAAACTTCTGATGAACTTTGTGAAGAATATGGATTAAGTGTTTTAGAAGAGAAGACTTGTAAATCTGGAATAAATTTTGAAAATTATTATAAGAAAAGTACAAAAGAATCTGAATATATTCAATTTGCAAAAGAAGATTTAGATTATGCAATAAACCATGCACTAAGTCAAAGACAATTTGAAAAAATATTATCTTCTATGGGATATAAATACTATTATCGAGCAGGTAAATTAAGTATAAGAAAAGAACCATATAAAAGAAATATAAGAGTAGAAAGAAGATTTGGAGAAGAATATTCTATGGATAATATTAGACATATTATTTTTGATATAAATCCATGGAGAGAATACGAAAAAGTAAATTTTGTTGCAACAATTCCAGCAAGGAAGTTTACCTATTATGGACATGCTAAAAATCTGTATAAACCTAAAGGATTGATAGCATTGTATAAGTACTATTGTTTTTTGTTAAAAGTTTACCCAAGGAAACAATTACAATATAAGATGTCTCCAGAGATGAGACGAGAAGTAAAGAGATTAGATCAATATTCTGCTGAAGCTAAGATGCTTTGTAAATATAAATTGAAAACTTTGGACGATGTTAGAAAGCATAGAGAATCAAAGCAAGATGAGTTAAAGAATTTATATAATGAGAGGAATAGACTTTATTATAAAAGAAAAGCTTTAGATGGAGGAATTGAAAAAGATTCTGTTACTGAAGATATTATAAAAGTAACTGATATAATTAAAAATGTGAAAAGAGAATTGTTTTATTGTGATGATATAATTGAGAGAACTAATAAAATATTAGAGGAGATTAAGTTTATTGAGGAAGAAAAGTGGAATAAGCAGAATGAGAAGGAAAAAGTGAAGAATAAGAAAAAAGTGAGATAATATAAAAATATACGAAATAGTATAGAAATATAATAAATTGTGATAAAAGTATATTGCATTTAAATATATAATATGATATAAAAGGAATAGAATAAAAATGTGTGAGGTGAAAGATGAAGAGTAAAGAAAAATCACAATCTATAAAGGATGAAGTTAAAGGTTATATAACTTTAAGTGGTTGGCAAATGGGTGAAGTGGCAGAAAAACTTAGTGATGGAAAAAGTAAGGTTGCATTACAAAATTTATCTAACAAACTTACAAAGGGAACAATAAAATATTCAGAAGTTAAAAGAATTGCAGAAATAATAGGATATGAAATTGAGTGGAAAAAGAAATAGGGGGATAATATGAAAAATATTTATGATATAGTAGTAGATTTATTAAAAAGTAATGAAAGATATTTATCTGAAGATGGAAACTTATTAAAAGCTAATGTATATAGTGATGCTATGACTATGAATAAAGAATTAATAGAAACATTATTAAAAAATGAGGCTACAAAGAAAAAATTTTTTGTTGAGATTAATAATAATTATGTTTTTGATAAGCAGGGATTTGCCTGGTTTGTAGAAGAAAAAGAATTTTTACCAGATAGCTATACAAAATATACAAATAAAATAGGATTAGCTTCTAATTATAAATTTATAAGTCAAAATAATGATATTGTGATAGATTTTCCATATAAAGATTGTGTTTTAGAGGGAGGACAGACAAAGGAGGATCAAAAACGTGATGAGATATTCTTTAATGAAACGATTGCTAGTGATGAGATTTCAAGAATGCTCTCACCTAAAGTTTTTACTAATATAAAGAAATATACAAAAGATGGAAATATAAGTCTATCTAAGTTTAATGAAAATGATAATTTAATTATAAAAGGAAATAATCTTATAGCACTAACTTCATTATTAAAAAAATATAATGGTAAAGTTAATTGTATTTATATAGATCCACCTTTTAATACAGGAAATGATAGCTTTAATTATAATGACAAATTTAATAGGTCAACATGGTTGACTTTTATGAAAAATAGATTAACGATAGCGAAAGATTTATTAACACAAGATGGAAATATATTTATACATATAGACGTTAATCAATCACATTATTTGAAGGTTTTAGCAGATGAAATTTTTGGAAAAGATAATTTTGTAGAAGAGTTAATATGGGCATATGGATCACCTTCTGGAGGACGTGCTGCAACTCCGAAGCCAGTTAATATTCATGACTATATTTTACATTATGCTAAAAATTATCAACAAAGAAAACAGAATAGAGTATACATTCCATATTCTGAGAAATACATAAAAGATTGGTTTAAATATGAAGATGAAGATGGTAGAAAATATCAAAGACGTCAAAGAGGAAAAGATGAAAATGGAAATGCTGTATGGACTAGACAATATTTAGATGAAAGCAAGGGAGTTCCATTATCTACAGTATGGAATGATATACAACAAGTATATGCAAATCCAATGGCATATAAAGATGGAAATAAAGCTGATGTTGAAGTAATAAAAGAATTTTCTGGAGGACAAAAACCAGAAGAATTATTAAAAAGAATTATTGAAATGTCAACAGATGAAGGCGATTTAGTATTAGATTATCATTTAGGAACAGGAACTACAATTGCTACAGCTCACAAATTAAATAGAAGATACATAGGTATTGAGCAGATGCAATCACAAATAGATATTATTATTTCTAGAATGCAAAAGGTTTTAAATGGAGAAAAAGCAGGAATATCAAAAGATGTTAATTGGATTGGTGGAGGAGATTTTGTTTATTGCGAATTAAAAGAAAACGGACAAGAGCTAGTAAACTATGTATTAGATGCAAATGAGAATAGCATTGATGAAATAAAAGAAAAAATTATTAATGATGATAGGATAATATCTTATATTACAAAAAATGAAATTAAAGAAGCAAATGAAGAATTCAATAATTTATCATTGGAGGAAAAGAAAAAAGCACTAATTTCATTAATAGATAAGAATAAATTATACATTAATTATAGTGATATTGATGATATGAATTATAAAATAACAGAAGACGAAAAATCATTTACAAAATCTTTTTATGAAGGAGTGTAAATGATATGGAAAATAAATATTTATATGAAACAATAGAAGTATTAGAAGAAATGGGAATGCTTAATGAATTGCCAACTATAATAAACGAGGGATTATCTGATAATATAGTTTTACGTGATTATCAAATTTCTGCACTTAAATATTTTGTAACTTATTTTGAAAATGAAAATATTCATAAGAACAAGCAAAAACATACTCTTTTTCATATGGCAACAGGAAGTGGAAAAACTGTTATTATGGCAGGATTAATGCTTTATTTATATACAAAAGGATATAGAAAGTTTCTTTTCTTTGTAAATCAATCTAATGTTGTAGAAAAAACAATAGATAACTTTACAGATACAGCATCTAGCAAATATCTTTTTTCAGAGGAGATTAGTTATTTAGGAAATAAAATAAAAATAAAAAAAGTAGAAAATTTTAGTGTAGATCCATTAGAAGAGGATATACAAATTTGTTTTACAACAACACAGAAATTACATTTGGATTTATTCACAGCTAGAGAAAATGCACTTACATATAAAGATTTTGAGGATAATAAAATAGTATTTATTTCAGATGAAAGTCATCATATAAATACGCTTACCAAAAAAGAAACCAAAACAGAAGAAAACGAAAGAAATAGTTGGGAATATTCTGTTACAAATGCACTAGCTCAAAATAGAGATAGTATAATGCTTGAATTCACAGCAACAGCTGATTTAAAGGATAGAAATGTTGAAGTCAAATATAGGGATAAAATAATTTATAATTATCCATTAAAGAATTTTAGAGAAAGTGGATATACTAAGGATTTTCAAAACTTTGCTACAGAAAGTGAATTGTGGGATAGAACATTAATGGCTCTCGTATTAAGCGAATATAGAAAATATCTTTTCAATGATAATAAGATTAATTTGAAACCTGTAGTAATGTTAAAATCTCAAAAAATAAAAGAATCAAAAGAATTCTATGATGTTTTCTTTAATAATTTGGAAAAATTAAATAGCTATGAATTAATGAATTTATACAATTCCAATATTGAAATATTAAATAAAGCTTTAGATTATTTTAAAAGTAAAGATTCGACATTTGAATTATTAGAACATAGTATACAAAATTCATTTACAAAAGAAACAGCAATAATCATGAATGAAACTACGGATAATAATAGAGAAAAACAATTATTAGTTAATTCCTTGGAAGATAAAGATAATCCAATACGTGTTATATTTACTGTAGATATGCTTAATGAAGGTTGGGATGTTTTAAATTTGTTTGATATTGTTAGACTATATGATACCAGACAAGGAAGTGGAACTGCTGGTAAAATTGGAAATTACACAATAAAAGAAGCACAGCTAATAGGACGTGGGGCAAGATATTGTCCTTTTAAAATAAACGAAGAACAAGAAAAATATAAAAGAAAATATGATAATGATTTATCAAATGAATTGAGAATATTAGAAACTATGTTTTTCCACAGTAGAAATGATTCTAAATATATAGCAGAATTAAGACAAGCATTAATACAAACAGGGTTACAAGATAAGGATCCAATAAAGCTAGAATATAAATTGAAGGAAGAATTTAAAGAATCACAATTTTATAATAAAGCATTAGTATATGCCAATAAACGTATTCCTAAGGACAGAAAAGATGTTATTGACATTGAGGATAGTATAAAAAATAAGGTATATAGATATACCGTAAAATCAAATCAGGGAAACGTGTTTGCTTTAATGGGAGAAAACATAAATAATGAATTAAATATTGAAAGCAAAATTAGTACATTTAAGTTTAAAGATATCGATTATAATATTTTGATTGGGGCTGCAGAAAGATATAATGAGTTAAAATTCAATGTTATAAAAAGTAAATACCCTAATGTTAAGACAATGAAAGAATTCTTAACATCTGACGAATATCTTGGAAATTCAGTTATTGAAATTACATATTTAAATGATATTAAGGGAAAAGATTTGAGAAATGCTTGTATAAGAGCTTTCAATAATATTTCAAATCATGTGACATCAATTAAGCAGGAATTTGAAGGCACTAAACAATTTGAACCAATGCAACTTAAAGCAGTGCTAAAGGATAAGGTGATATACTTATCAAAAATAGATGAAAATGGTGGAAAAGGTGACTCCCAAAATAATTGCAGAAATACAGAGTACAAACTTGATCTAACAAATGAACCATGGTATGTATTTAATGATAATTATGGTACAAGTGAAGAAAAACTATTTATAAAATATTTTAAAACTGACATTGAACCAAAATTGAAAGAAAAAGGATTAGAATATTATATAGTAAGAAATGAAAGAATTTCAGATTTAGCAATATACAGTTTTGAACATGGTGAAAGATTTGAACCAGATTTCTTATTATTTGTTAGGAAGAAAACAAACGATAATTATATTACACATCAAATATATGCTGAGCCTAAAGGAAATAATCTGTTAGAAGAAGATAAATGGAAAGAGGAGTTTATGTTAGAAATGGAAGAAAATGCATATACTAATCCAATGTTTGATTATGGAAACGAATATAAGATAATAGGATTGCCATTTTACAATGAGGAGTATCGTAGAAAAGAATTTGGAGAAGCAATAGATAAGTGGATTAGTAATTTATAAACTAAAGAAAAGCAAGATACGATGTATAGGTATTACGTGAGTATTTTGCTTTTTTTAATAAGGAGAAGAGAATTTGAGAAAAGATAATGAAATAGATATAACAGCAGAAGATATTTTAAATACACTTGGTACTGAAAATAGGGAAGAAAAATTATATAAACTATTGGAATTTTTAACTAAAGATCGATTAATTGAATTAAAGAAAATTTTTAGAAATCTTTGTAAAAGCAAATGCATAGTTCCTTTAAGAAGAAGTACTAGTAAAAATATTAAAAAATTATATTTAATGGATGATAAGAACTTGCCTAAAGAAAGTTGTAATTTGTTAAATCAATCATACATGACTATAAAGAATGTGCAAAAATTAGTTAAAAATAATAGTCTAGTAGATTCAAACACATTAATAAGATCTGCTTTTGAAAATCTTGTTATGGGAATGATGATATATTTAGATTCTAACGTATATGAAGAATTTAAAAAATTAGGATTGAGAGATGAAGATAGATTTTATACTAAACAGCAAAAACTTAGAAATCTTTTTAAAGCAAAATTAAAAATGATAGATAAAGACATGTTTGGAGATATGAGTAATAGGCAGATTCAGAAGTTGTTAGATGAGTATTATGATAAGTTATGTTTATTTACACACAGTACTTTAGTTGTAAATGAAATGGTTGAAGGTACTTTGAATAATGATGAGGATTTATTTTTAATGATAGCCAAACAAAATATGTACTTTTTAGAAGTTTTATTGAATTGTTGTTTAAAGTATATTACTAATGATGATTGTAATTCAATTGGATATGAGTATATGTTTGTAGGATGGTATATTTTAATATCAGATATTAATAGAGAAAAATATACAAAAGAATACTTAAGTAGGTATAGTGGTTTACTATATGAAGATATAAATAAGGATTATATTAAACAAAGTAATAATGATTTAAAACAACTTCAAGAAGAAATGAAAAAATTGGATAAGATTATAAAAGAAAATCCAGTTGCTGTTATTGAATTTTTAGAAAGTTTTTTAAAACAAGGGTGTGTGCCAAATGAAGTATGAGGAAAGATTAAGAAAACTAAATTGCTTAAGTGAATTTATTAATGGTGAAAAACAAGATGATATTTTATTAGTGCTCGATAAAAAATACTCTGATGACAAATGGAATATTATTTGTTCAGCAGTACACTGGTTTAGAACAGTTGAGAGTTATCTAAATAGTGAGAATTTGTTAAAAGAAAATAAAGAAGATTATAATTGGGGAGAAGTTTATTTATTTCTTTCATCGGTTGATATAGTTATTGAAGGAATAAACGATATTAACAAAATAGCGAAAGATAATGAAAAAGCTAGACTGTTTTATAAAAGTAGTGAAATTTTTAAAGATAAAGAAAAGGATGATTGGGAGCACTTTAAAAATATTAGAGCTATTTTTGGAGCACATCCAACAAAGCTTAAAGATAATAATGAATTTATTGTTTCAACTTATCCAACTCCATATAATTCTTTGCCTGATAAACTTTATGGAAAAGTAAAAAATTGGGATTATTATACATTGCTATGGAAAAAAGATAAGAAAAAATCATGGGAGCAACTCGAATTCGGATTTAGCTTTAAAGATATAGAAAAGTACTTGGATAAATGTATTAATTATTTAGATAATATTTATAATGATTTTTTAGTAATGATCAATGCATATAAAAAAGAATTATCGAAAATAAAAATACAAAAAATAGATAAGCCTATTAAACAATTAAATGTTTTAATAAAAGAAGATGAAAAAAGATTAAATGGTAGATATAATGTTGCAATAAAAGATGTAAAAATGTTATTAAATACAAAAATAACAGATAAACAAAATAGGAAATTGTATGAAAAGTTTAAAAATGTATTAATTAATCAAATACCATATTTATATAATGCGTTACAAAATCCTGAAAAAGTAGAAAACATAAATGAGGTTGAAAATATTATAGATAGTAAAGTAGAATATTTTACTAAAAATTCAAGTTACTATTATACTAAATTATATGAGTATTGGAATAATGAAGATATGGAAATGATATTGATTAATCATTTTAGTGATAGAATTAAACCTTTTAATGCTAATATTTCGAACATTAGAGAATTATATTGTCTAGTTAAAGCTTATAATTATTTTAAAAGTCATGAAAAATAAAAAGCTTATATTAGTTATACTATATGTTTTCTGTAACTTTTTAGAAAGGAATTGATTATGTATGGCAGATTGGAATGCTAAAATTCATATTTTACCAGCGAATGCAGGGGATTGTTTTTTAATTGAATTTAATAATAATGAATGTATATTAATTGATACAGGATTTAAAGAAACGTATTATAATTATTTAAAGCCATTACTTATAGAATTGAAAAAAATAGGAAAAAAGATTACTTTATTAGTAATAACTCATATTGATAAGGATCATATTGGTGGAGCAAAAAGGTTGCTAGAAGAAAATGGTGATTATAATAATCCAAATATTATAAAAATTGAAAATATATGGTTTAATGGCTTTAAAAATTTAGTTTTTCAAAAGAAGTTATCTAATAATATAAATCAAAGACAATTAAAAAAAATGCGAATAATAAAAGCATATAATGAAATGGATTCTTTTGATGAAGACAACAATTATGTAAGTGCAAATGACTTAAAATCTTTTGAATATATTTGTAATAAGTTAAATTATCCAATAAATATACAGTTTATAGATAACATAGTAGTACAAACTGAAAATATAAAGATGGGAAATGCCATTATAGATGTAATTTCACCAAGTAAATTAAAAATAGAAAGATATACCAAATATCTAGAGAAACAATTAGAAGTATTATTTGGAAAAGACTATGAGATTAATAAAAGTGAAAAATTTATAGATTTTTTTGAAACGTTGATGTTAAATAATGAAGAATGTATTGAAACTACAGAAACAATATCTGATCAGATAGACAGAGATATTATAAACTGGTTAAAGCTTAATCATAAAAAACGTATATATTCTATAGTTAACGATGTATCAATAGGTATCCTAATAAAATTTAATGATATTAAAATGGTATTTACAGGAGATTTATATTTTGAAAAAAAGCATAACATTGAGAAAATACTTAAGGTTGACATTCTAAAAATTCCTCATCACGGAAGTTATTGGAATAATCGTGAAATAATGGAAAATATTATTGCTAGTAATTATATCATATCTACAGATGGAAAAAAATATGGACATCCAGACAAAAGCATATTAGCTGATATTATAATAAATAATAAAAATAATAAAAAACTTATTTTTAATTATGACATAGATAATATACGAATACTAAAAGAAGAAGAAGAAAAAAATAAATATAATTATGAATGTATTATTAGTAACGAATTAATAATTTAAAAGGAGAAATGTATGGAATTTCCTAAGTATATAGTAAAAATAATTGGAACCAGTGATGTAGGAACAGGGATTTTAATAGATAATGATTTAATATTAACAGCAAGTCATTTAATGCATCAAGAAGAATATAAAATTGAATTACATAATGGGGACATTTTGAAAGCTAAAGAATATCCAAATAACGACAATGAAATTATAGGACTTTTAAAACTAGAAAGGCCAGTTAATGAGAACATTAATCATTTATTGACTCAAGATTATACTCCAAATGAAGATGATAAATGGGAAATATATGGATATATAACTAAAGAACAGATAATGCATTATATTAAAGGTATAGGAACTCATAGTATAATTGAAGAAGAAAGAATTTCTGATATGCAGGCATCTAATATAAGTGTTGGACAAGCAATAAACTACAAAGGTTTGTCAGGTTCACCAGTAATTGTAGATGAAATGATAATAGGAATTGTACAAGAACAAAGAATTTCAGCAGATAGGGCAAGTGAAATTAAAGTATCTAGTGTATCGTCATTTGTACAATACATTAATGAAAGATATATTGAATCTAATAGAATAAAAAAAAGTTTTAAACAAAAAATGGATATATATACAAAGCAACAAATACAAAAGAATATAAAAAGTGGTAAATATATTCCAGAAATATTTGTAGAGCAAAATAATTTTAAAGAATATATGAGATTTTTTTCAGAGCCAAAATTGTTTATAAATAAAGCAATAGATGAAATACAATCATTGAATTATAAGGATGTTAATGAGTTTTTAAAGAAAAATTTTAGCGATACTATTAATTTTAGAATTACAGATAAAATAGAAAATGATGAAGAACTATTAAAGGCTTCAGAAGAATTATCAGAAGATCTTAAAAAAGCTAGAAAACTTATCGAAGATAAAAATCAAATGAAAGAGCTATTAGAGAGTGGATTGGATCTTTATGATAGAGAAACAAGAGATTATTACAATAGAGCTTTACAATTTGATTTTAGTGATATTCAAGAAAATATAGAATATATAAGGTACAGATATTTGATTCTTACAAATGGAGCAGGACAAGGTAAAACTAATTTTATTTGTGACTTTACAAAAAATTTTTTATTAAAAAAGAATTTTTATGTATTATACATAAATGCTTATGAAGTAGATAAAGATTTATATGAATTTGTATGCGATAAAATTATTAGTTTTTTAAATAATAAAAATATAGAATATATTTTAGATATGCTAAAACAGGAATATGAAAAAACATTTAAACCATTTGTAATAGTAATAGATGGTTTAAATGAAAACAATAAATTTGATGATTTTTCTAATGTAGTAAGGCGATTTTTAGAAAGAATTGATGGATTTAATTTTATAAAGGTTATTATGACAACAAGAGGTGAATTTTATGATGAAAAATTTAAAAATATAGATACAGGAATATATTCTAAGTATTTTAAAAGAGTTAAAATGTTTAATTATAACCAAGTCTTTCAAGACAGAATATTTTGGGGATATTTGAATTTTTTTGATATAACAATAAGAAAGTATAGCTTATCTAAAAATATTTTTGATAGATTATCTAGAGACACATTGCTGTTAAGATTTTTTTGCGAAGCTAATAGAGGAAAAAAACAGCTATATATGTATGATATCTATAAGTACAATACATTTCAAATGTATATTGATAAGAAAATAGAGGAATATGATAATAAAAAATTTGGAGCAGGAAAATTATATATTAATGTTTTGGATAAAATAATAGATTATATGATTAATAATTGCCAGTATTATAATATACCTATAGATATTCTAAATAGTGAAGAGTTGGAATTAGTGCATGAATTAATATTAAATGATGTTGTTTTAAAAGATGATATAATCATAAAAGAAGGTTTTTTGAATGAACAGAAAACGGTTATTAGTTTCACATTTGATGAATTTAGGGATTTTTATATGGCTAAGTATATAGCAAGAAAGTTTAACAAAGAGCAGATAGAAAAATTTATCAAAGATTTAAATAAAAAGTCCAATGTTAGCATTAAAGAAGGTGTATATGGTTATTTGTTCTTTATCGGAAGAATGTATAGTGAAGACTTAGTTGAAATATTAAAAACAAGTGATGATTATAATATAGTTTATTGGGATAATATATTTAACTTAGTTGACGAAAAGATAAGTGATGAAGATATTGGAATAATAAAAAATGAATTTTTAAATGATGGTGAAAATAGGGATGAAATCATATTAGATTTAATTTTTAGATATGATATCTCTTATTTTAAAAAATTAAATATAAAAAATTTATATAATATAATGGATTCATTTTGTAAAAAAGATTATGAAAAATACCAGAGCTTTATAAGAACAAAATTTCAACCAGATTTTTCTAATAATTATTATAGTTATGGCATTAAGGCAATATGGCCATATGACAAAATGATTGAAAACTTAAAATCCACACTGAGAAGAAAAAATTCGAGAATTTATAAAGAATTATTTAAGATAACTATTTATTTATATAATGTGATTAGATGGAAGACAGATGAATTTTGGGAACTTTATATAAAATATTTACCAGATATGGCAATTGAAACGTTAGATGAGATGAATAATAATGTACCAGAAGAAGTTAATAAAAATATAAAGGATATTGTGAATCATATAATTTCTAGAAATATAATACAAAAGAAAGAGATTAAAGATAAAATACAAATGATTTATAATAAAAACAATACAAAAATAGAAAAAAATACTATTTCAGAAGAATTATTAAAATATTTAAAGAAAAAGGAGGATGGCAATGAAGATTATTAAAATTGGTGAAGATTTTTATTGTATAGCTCCTAATAATATTGATTTTAATACATATTTAGAAAGATTTTTAAAATTATCTAAAGTAAGAGAAAATTCATTTGCAGAAAAATATTTAAAGAAAATTTATAATTGTGTATTTACAGGTTATGTTGATATGAAAGAAATGTATACAAAGTATTATATGCAGGAATATGAAAGTTTTGAAAAATATTTATATAATAAAGAGTTGTTAAATAATAATGAGATAAAGAGATTAATAAAACATTGTAATGAAGATTATAGTTTATACAAATTGAATATAGACAGTAATAGTTATAACATTTCTTATTATTTTAAGTATGACGAAAATTTAATAAAGAATTTTAATATATTGATAGCGAGGTTAGATAAATGAAAATAAAAACAGATTTTGTAACTAATAGTTCTTCAACATCTTTTATACTGGCATCTAAAGATGAACTTTCAAAGAAGTTATTTATGAATAAAATAGGGGTGCAAGGTAATTCAAAATTAAATTTTATATTTGATGAATTATTTAAAGCTATAGATGAAGCTAAAGAAGACTTAGTTGAGTATGTTAAAAGATATGGAAAAGGAAAAAGTATTAGAGAATTTTTAGAAAGTGAACATTTTGAGGAAGATACAATAAAAAAAGTAGAAGAACATATAAAAAAACGGACATCATGTATATTGGGGAAATTTGAGTACAGATAATGGAGGAACAGAAACAGAAGCTTTTTTTAGTATGGAAAGTTTTTTAATAGTAGAAGATGATTTTTATCTGAATGGAGAAATAGGTGAAATTTAATGAACAGATATATAATAAAGAATAATAAGAAAAGTAAATATTATTGTATCTTTAATAAGAAAAATGGTTTTATGATGAGAAATGGATATGATGGAATAGATCCATTTATGAGATTAGAAGGTCCAGAATTGCTTGATATATCTATAACAAATTATTGCGAAAACAACTGCGATTTTTGCTATAGAAAATCAAATGTAAATGGCAAGCATATGAGTATAGAGAATTATAAAAATATTATAAAACAGGCAAGCGACTTAGGAGTTATGCAAGTAGCTCTTGGAGGAGGAAATCCTAATCAACATCCTAATTTTATAGAATTAGTAAAAATAACTCGTGAGTTTGGAATTATTCCATCATATACAACAAATGGAAGAGGGTTAACAGAAGAAGTACTAAAAGCAAGTCAAGAATTTTGTGGTGCTGTTGCAGTAAGTTTATATGAACCATATACGGAATCATTCAAAGCTATAAGGAAACTTATTAATAATAAAATAAAAACAAATATACATTTTATATTGAACTCTAAAACTATTGATAAAGCTATTAAAATATTAGATGAATTACCACAAGAAATTGAAGGTATTAATGCAATAATTTTTCTGAATTATAAACCACAAAAAGAATATGATATATATAATTTAAAAAATACTGAAAAATTAAGTGATTTTTTTCATATAATAAATCATAAAACATTACCTTTTAAAGTAGGATTTGATAGTTGTGCAATTTCTTTCTTAGTAAAAGAAATTAATGATTTAAATGTAGAAAGTGTAGATTTTTGTGAAGCAGGCAGATTTTCAGCATTTATTTCAGAGGAAATGAAGATGTATCCATGTTCTTTTATGATTAATAAAATTAAAGGGGAAGATCTACATAAAAGGAATATTGAAGATGTTTGGAGAGACGGTAAAGAATTTAGAGTAATTAGAGAAAAGATAAATAATAATAATTGCAATAAATGTAATTATTTTAATATTTGTCATGGCGGGTGTAGAATTTTTGATATTAATGCAAAAGAGTGTGTACATTGATACATAAAAATAAAAGTTAATAAGACAAAATAAAAATGTTTGAAAATAAAATATCAATGTTGCAAAATCGAACTTTATATGATAAATTATTAATATCAAATAAAGGATAATAATTATGGAAAATTTAGGTAGAAGATTAAAAAAAATAAGAGAAAAAACAAGGTTTACACAAGAAGAATTAGCTGGAATGCTAGGAGTAAGACGTTTGGTTATAACAAATATTGAAAATGGAACAAGAAAAATTACAGCAGAGGAATTATATTTCTTTTCAAAGATATATGGATTATCTATGGAAGAATTATATACAGGGGAGGATAGAGAAAAAAGAATTGCAAAGTTTTCAAGAACATTTGATGAATTATCTAATAAATCACAAAAAGAAGTGTTAGAATTTATTGAATTTAAAAGGAAGTTAGAAGAAAAATAATATTTAAGGCAGAGAAATCTGCCTAATATTTTACAATACAATGTTCAAAAAATAAACATAATAATATCGAAAAACAAACATAAATAATCCGAAGGGGGAAGAATGATATGGCAAGAATAAAATCTAATTGGTATACAAAAGGTAAATTTGATAGAAAGAATTGGAGAAATACACTTGATACTGAAAACGAATTTCTATATTCAAAAGGAAGATATCATACTAAAATTAAAAAAGAAGATTTACCAAAAGATTATACAGAGATCCGAAGCAGAACAATATGGTATATGACAGGATTTGTAAAAACTTCAGGTGTAAAAGATTTATATTATACATATATTAAAGAAAATCATTTATTTAAAGATGATTATTTATACATTTCTTATGATAAAAAAATAGAAAAAGTAAAAGATAAATATGGATATGATGAAATAAGAAATTATGATTTTATAATTTGTGGAAGTGATAACATAGATGTTTTATTTGCAATTGAGGAAAATTCGGATATAGACACTAGAGAAATAAGAAATAAAATTAAAGAAAAATTTGAGTGGTGGAAAGAAAACGAAAAAGATGATTATAAAAGGTATTTTGGAGGAAAAGAAATCACAGATATATTTGAATATTATAAGGGATTAAAAAATGCAAAAACATATTTTATATCAGATACACATTTCAATCATAAAAATATTATTAAATATTGCAATAGACCATTTAAAGATGTAGAAGAAATGAATAGAGTTTTGATTGAAAATTGGAATAATACAGTTACCGACTTTGATACAGTTTTCCATTTAGGAGATGTAGCATTAACAAGCGAAAGTGATATGAAAGAATTAATACCAAAATTAAAAGGTAAAAAGTTTTTAATAAGAGGAAATCATGATAAAAAATCTAAAGAATTTTTCAGAAATGTAGGATTTGGATTTATACCTGAGAATCCATTAAAATTAAATAATGAAAAATTAATATTATCTCATAAGCCTTTAAAAGATACAGAAATACCTAAAGGATATGTGAATGTTCATGGACATATTCATAATAATCCATTACATAAAATAAATCCTGAAACAAATGAAATGGAATATCCAGAAGATTTATATTCTGAAAAATTACATATTAATGTTTCAGTAGATGTAATTGGTTTTAAACCAATTAGCTTAAAAGAATTATTGAAAAAGGTGAAAGAAAAGAAATAATAGAGGAGGTAAGCATGATTTATATAACAGGAGACACCCATTCAGATTTCACAAGATTAGCTGATGACCAATTTCCCATACAAGCTGAAATGACAAAGAATGACTATATAATAATATGTGGTGATTTTGGTGGAGTATGGACATTTGAAGAAGAAAGTAGCAGAGAAAAAGAAGCTTTAGACTGGTTGAATAATAAGAATTTTACCACCTTATTTGTAGATGGAAATCATGAAAACTTTACAAGATTATATAATGATTATCCAGTAGAAGAATGGCATGGAGGAAAAGTACATAAAATAAGAGATTCAATTTTACATTTAATGCGTGGAGAAATTTTTGATATTGATAGCAAAAAATTCTTTGCATTTGGGGGAGCTAAATCACATGATATTCAAGACGGAATATTAAATTTGGACGAAGAAGAAAGAATATATAAATATCGAAAAAGAGAAGCATATTTTAGAATAAGAGATTTTTCATGGTGGGATTTGGAATTACCAACTAAAGAAGAAATGCAAAATGGTATAAATAATTTAGAAAAAGTGAATTATAAAGTTGACTATGTAATTTCTCATTGTTGTCCTACAAGTATTCAAACGATATTAGGAGCAGGAAAATATAAGAAAGATTATTTAACAGACTATTTTCAAAAGATTATGGAGAAATGTAAATTTAAAAAGTGGTATTTTGGACATTATCATGATAATAGACAGGTAAATGACCAATTTGTTTTATTGTATGAAGATATCGTTCCATTAGAATTTAAAAGTATATTTGAATAAGAGAATATTATACAGATAAAAATCACGGAACAAAATATTAAAAAAACACGGAACAAAATTAAAAAATGCCACGGATTAAAATTGACAAATATCACGGATTGATGTAAAATATATTTATGAAATGCTAATATTTAAGAGGTGATTATCTATGAAAATAGAGAATTATAGAAAGAGAATAGCTGATAAGAAAATAGAACACTATTTAAAAATATTTGGTGCAATTAGTATTGAAGGACCAAAGTATTGTGGTAAAACATGGGCTGGAAGGTATCATTCTAATAGTGAAATTTTATTGCATAAAACTACTGGAGAACAATCAAACAATGTTGAACTGGCAAAAATGTCACCAGCTATTGTTTTGGAAGGAGAAAAACCAAGACTAATTGATGAATGGCAAGAAGCAACAAATCTATGGGATGAAATTAGAATCGATGTTGATAAAACAGGTTTAAAAGGCCAATATATTTTAACAGGTTCTTCTACTCCTAATAGGAAAGGAATAGCTCATAGCGGTGCTGGAAGATATGGAAAAATACATTTAAGAACAATGAGTTTATATGAGTCAGGAGATTCTACAGGAGATATATCATTAGAAGATTTATGTAATAATAAGTTTAAAGGAAAAGCAACTGGAGAAGTAGATTTAAGAAATTTAGCAAGATTAATAATTAGAGGAGGCTGGCCAGCAAATTTAGACTATTCTGCAAAAGATGCAAGTGAAGCGATAGAAGAATATATTAATTTAATAGTTGATGATGATTTATATAGACTAGATGGAATAAATAGAGATAAGCATAAAGTTAAGCTTTTATTGAAATCCTTAGCAAGAAACGAAAGTACAACAGTATCGAATATGACATTGAAGAAAGATATTAACGAAAAAGATAATGAGGATATTGATATTGATACATTAGCATCATATTTAAATGCATTAGATAGATTATTCTTACTAGATAATGATGAGCCATTTTCAACTAACGTTCGTTCTTCTGTAAGAGTAAAACAATCTGAAAAAAGGCATTTTGCAGATCCATCTATTGCATGTTCTTTATTAAATATTAAAGAAGAAAATAAACTTATAAATGATTTAGAGACATTTGGATTTTTATTCGAAGCAATGGTAGAAAGAGATTTAAAAGTTTATGCTGATAGTTTTAATGCCAAATGTTATCATTATCAAGATTACCAAGATAAAGAAATTGATAGTGTTATAGAGTTAGAAAATGGGCAGTGGTGTGCATTTGAAATTAAACTTGGAGCAAATCAAATTGAAAAAGCAGCAAATGAATTATTAAATTTAAAGAAACAAATTGAAGATGAAAATGGAAAAGCACCATCAGTTTTGTGTGTGATTTGTGGACTAACAAATGCTGCTTATCAAAGACCAGATGGAGTATATGTAGTTCCAATTACTGCTTTGAAACATTAGTAAGGAGAAATGATAAATGTATAGTGTGGAAGATTTAATATTAAAGATTTTACAACATAAGAGTAGTGGAGAAATAGATGAAATTAAAGTAGATTTACAAAGAGTATGTACTTATGGGTTTGGAAGTTGCCAAGAAGATATTGGCTATATAGAATTTT
The DNA here is from genome assembly GCA_900554175.1 of uncultured Clostridium sp. Lineage (GTDB taxonomy): Bacteria > Bacillota > Clostridia > TANB77 > CAG-508 > CAG-269. The sequence goes on along the minus strand of USGK01000004.1, from coordinate 2,317 downwards.
TATATAAACATTATAGTCAAGAAATAAGTAAAATTAATAATATGACATTACAAATTAGAAATAATGAAATTAATAATAGAAGCATTTCAAACGTAGAGAATATAAGAAATTATTTAATTAAAATTGCAATAATTAGAATATGTAATCAAAAAGCAATACAATATCAAATAGAAGACATGAACAATCCGAATTATTGTATTAATTTAATTAATGAAAGTTAGTGTAATTATGGTGAAAAATGGATAATGATAACATAAAAATTAGTAAAGTTGAAGTTGATATATTAAAAGAGATTAATAAGTTGAAGAAATCGAAATTATATGATATTTTTAATCGTATGGATATTTTTTATATGCAATTTTTAGATATTGTGGAAAAATTATATATGAAAAAGACTAAACAAAATGTTAGAAAAGAATTAACTTTTCACTATATATTTCATATAACTGTACTATATGATGAATTATTAAAAAATGTATATTCAAATAATATAATCTCAATTGAAATCCTTTCAAGAACACTCGTAGAAAGTCTAATAAAGTTTATTTTTATTCAAAAAATTGAAGAAAATATATGTGAGATTTTTAAAGATTATGAAGATGTACTAATGAAAAAAATTAGTTTAAAATGCTTTAATAAAAAACATAATGAGAATATAAAGTATGTATCTGAAAATTTTGGTTTAAATATATGCTTAAAAAAAACAAATTATAATACCAAAAAACAGGGATTACAGGGTATAATTGATTATATTATAAATACTGATAAAAACTATAATATTTTACTAAAAAACTATAAAAGATATTGTAGTAATATTCATGCTAATATAATATCGATTCAACTAAATGCTAATAATTATAGGATGGGAAGAAAAGAAGATTATGGTTTTATGATAAATACAATTTTGATTATGAATTATTCAATATATACTATAGTATGGGAACTATATTATGGTCACTTTAAAAAATGTATTGATTTTCAAAAATTTAAGGAATTTGATAATATATATCACAATCTTGGAAAAGAGATAGAAAAAATAGTTTGTTAGTTAAGTGGGATTTTTGAGAAAAATATAAAATTCTCAAGAATCCCACTATTTATTGTATGAAAATTTAAAGTGCAAAAATTGCACTTTAAAAACTGACTCGTGTAAATTTTATTCATCTAGACATCCCATAATCATATTAGCTCCATCAACAAATCCATTTCTATAATATTTCTCGCTCCAATAGCACACATAATCAGAAAAATTATCATCAAGTTTATTAAGCTGTTGCCTAACAAATTTCCTATTTTGTTTCGGAATGCTATTTAAAATTTTATCTGTAATCTCGTCAAAATAAATCATATGTTTTTTATCTTCTTTAGTTAAATATGCAAACTTAGTTTGGTCTCTATATTCCCAAAGCTCTTTTAAAATATCTTCATTAACCTCTCTAAAACTCATACCTCAAATCCTCCTATACATAAATAATCTCATTATAAGCAATTTCTTCAGCTCTATTTTTAATATTATTCATAGCTTGAACCCAAGCAAGTTGATTATTGCTTTTTAAAGCTTCATCAACATTTTCTGATTCAGCTAATTGTTTAACTATCAAACTAATTCTTTCATTAGCTATATTTTCAATATCAGCAAGATGTTTAGATAGTGTTCCATTTAGCATTAATTCAGTATATAAGCCTCTTTTATAATTCTTAATATAATTTAACCTTAATCTTCCATATTTTCCAATATGGTAATTCTCGCAAGGATTATCCATAATTAAATCAGGAATTAAATAATCTCCTTCTTTATGATAAGTAATTTTTTTCATAATCAAAACCTCCAAAATAAATTTTTAGGTTTCCCATTTTTGCTTCCAATATTTGTTAAAAATAATTGGGGAAAAGTTGGGGAAAAAATTCTCAAAAAAGTACAAAAAATCACACAAATGTTCTAAAATCTATTTCCCCAATTTTCATTGATAAATCAGTTAAAACCCCTGATTTCACTAAATTACATAAACCTCTCAACTAGCCCTCATAACCCGAAGGCCATAAACTTTTGCCTCACATTCGCACCTACAAAAAATAAAAAAATAGCTAGACTTTATCAGGCATTTATTTACATTTTTATGCAAAATTGTCACACTATGGTTACAATTGAAGAAGTATTAGACTGAGTAAAACAAGTTCCAAAAAGAAAAGTATTTAAATAATTCACAAGAAGTGGTATAATTGGTAAAAATGAGAGGAGAAAATATTATGAAATAAAAGTAATGTTAATGTCAATATAAAAATGTACAAATTTTTGAAAATAAGAATGTACAAAAGT
>USGK01000003.1 GCA_900554175.1 uncultured Clostridium sp. | reverse complement strand
AGCTTTTTATTTGATGGACCAAGCCAGCTATGCTAAACAACTTAAAGACGAAGGTATTAAAGAGGGACTTGAAAAAGGTATTAAAGAAGGCATCGAAGAAGGTATAAAAAATGGCGAAGCCTCTGGAAAAAAGAAGAGCCAAATCGAAATAGCTAAAAAACTTCTAAAACTTAATATGCCAATAGAACAAATTTCTAAAATAACAGAACTTTCAATAGAAGAAATTGAGAAGTTAAAAGATTAAAAACATAAAAAGGTTTATAAAAATAGGTTATTGAAAATATATTAATATTTTCTTTAGCCTATTTTCCTTTTTTTGACAAAAAAATATAAAATAACTCGTAATAACTGAAATAACTGAATTTAAGAACTTTATAAAATAAAAGCAAATAATAAAAAATAAAAAAATCAAAAAAAGATATTGAAAAATGACAATATAAATGATATAGTGACAGTAGACGACACAAAAAGAACACAAAAATAACAAAAACGAAAGGAGCTATGTAAAAAAAAATTACATAGAAAAAAATATATGGGAAAATACGGATTTGATGATGAAGAAATAGAAGAATACAATTATAATAAAAGATCAAGAAATGGAAATAAATCTACAAAAGATAAAAAACAAGCAAAGAAAAGTGGAGTAAAAACATTTTTTAAAGTGTTAGGAATAATTCTATTAATAATATTTCTAATTGCATTAGGAGTAGGAATAGGCGGTTATACATATATAAGAAATTCTTTAGGCGAAATGCAACACGTAGATATTGATGAAAGTTCGATAGAAGTAAATGAAGGCGTAAAGGAAGTAATGAAAGGATACAGAACAATTGCACTTTTTGGAGTAGACAGTAGAGAGGACCAATTAGAAAAGGGTACAAGAAGTGATTGCATAATGCTTGCTGTAATAGATCAAAATTCTAAAAAAGTAAAATTAGTGTCTGTTTATAGAGATACATATCTTTTAATATCAGGAAGAAAATTAGATAAAGTAACTCATGCATATGCTTTTGGTGGACCACAGCTTTCATTAAGTACGTTAAATACAAATTTAGACTTAAACATAAAGGAATTTGCAACAGTTAATTTCGATTCTTTAGTAGATATAGTAGATGCAATTGGTGGGGTAAAAATAAAAATAGAATCATCTGAAGTTAAATATATAAATGACTATATAACAGCAACAGCAGAAATAGTTGGAAAACCAGCTAAAACAATATCTAGTGCAGGAACGTATACATTAGATGGAGTTCAAGCAGTAGCTTATTCAAGGATTAGATATACGGCAGGTGGAGATTATAAAAGAACAGAAAGAATGAGAACAGTATTAATGGCAATAGCAGATAAAGCTAAGACTTTAGGAGTAAGTGAATTGAATAGGTTAGCCAAAACAGTATTGCCAAAGGTTTACACAAATATAAATGCTGATGAAATTATCTCATTATTACCACAATTAGCTACATACTCATTTGATGAAAGTATGGGATGGCCTTATGAAACAAAAGGAGACACAATAAGTGGAGTATGGTATGGAGTTCCTGTAACATTAGAGCAAAATGTAGAAAAATTACACAAAGAAGTATTTGGACAATCAGATTATAAGGTTTCAGACAAGGTTAAAGAAATAAGTAATTCAATAGTTAAAAAAACAGGATATAAATAAAACTCTAAAAATATTTTAACAGTTAAAAAATTGTAAAAATGAAAGGAGAGGAGTAGGAAAAATAAATCCTACTTACCGAATAATATGGAAGTCTTAGATAGAAATACAATTACAGCTCAAGAAGTAATGTTAGAAAATGTACAAGGGATAGAGAAGAAATTTGACCTTAAGAAATTTTATGTAATAGTAAAAAGATTTATAGATGTATGTGTATCTTTTATAGGATTAATTGTACTATTACCAATATTTTTAGTGATTTCAGTAATTATTAAATTAGACTCTAAAGGACCTGTATTCTTTGTACATAAAAGAGTGGGAAAAGATGGAAAAGAAATAGGAATATACAAATTTAGAACAATGGTAGATAATGCGGAAAGTTTAATTAAAAACTTTACACCACAACAAAAGGCAGAATTTGAATCTAACTATAAATTAGAACATGATCCAAGAGTAACAAAAGTTGGAAAATTTTTAAGAAAATCATCATTAGATGAATTACCACAAATTTTAAATATTTTAAAAGGAGACTTATCAATAATAGGACCTCGTCCAGTAATTGAAAAAGAACTTGAAAAATATGGAAAAAATGCAAAAAAATTTATAAGTGTAAAACCAGGATTAACAGGATTTTGGGCTGCAAATGGTAGATCTGATACAACATACGCAGAAAGAGTTCAAATGGAACTTTATTACATAGACCATATGTCATTTAAATTAGATGTACAAATATTTTTTAAAACAATAATTGCAGTAATAAAAAAAGAAGGAGCAAGATAAAAGGAGATAGGGCAATGAAAAACATTAAAATGATAGTAGCAACACATAAGAAATATCAGATGCCAAAAGATAAAATGTATTTACCTATCCAAGTTGGTGCAAAAGGAAAAGAAGATTTGGGATATCAAAAAGACAATGAAGGAGAAAATATTTCTAGTAAAAATCCATATTATTCAGAACTTACAGGACTTTATTGGGCTTGGAAAAATTTAGATGCAGATTATATAGGGTTATCACATTATAGAAGATATTTTTCTGAAAAAAAATTGATACCTTTAAAAGAAGAAGATAGATTTAGAAATGTATTAACATATGAAACACTAGATAAATTATTAGATGATGCAGATATTATTTTGCCAACTAAGAGAAAATATTATATAGAAAATATTTATGATCATTACAAGAAAACCATGTATATAGAACCACTTGATGAGACTAGAAAGATTTTAGAAGAAAAGTATCCGGAATATTTAAAAGAATTTGATAAAATTCATACAAGAACTTCAGCACATTTATTTAATATGTTTGTAATGAAAAAAGACAAGCTAAACGAATATTTAACTTGGCTTTTTGACATATTATTTGAATTAGAAAAAAGATATGATCCTGCACAATATGATAGCTTTCATGCTAGATACTTAGGTAGAATTAGTGAAAGACTTTTGGATGTTTGGATTTATACTAAAGGTTATAAATATAAAGAGGTAAAATTTATGAGCATTCAAAAAGTTCATTGGATGAAAAAAGGAACTTCTTTTATAAAGTCTAAGTTTACTGGGAAAAAGTATGAGAAAAGTTTTTAGGGAGTAAAAAATGGAAGATTTAATTTCTGTGATTGTACCAGTTTATAAAGTTGAAAAATATTTGAATAAATGTATAGAGAGTATTGTAAATCAAACATATAAAAATTTAGAGATTATATTAGTAGATGATGGTTCACCAGATGAATGTGGAAAAATTTGTGATAATTATGCTCAAAAAGATATGAGAATAAAAGTTATACATAAAGAAAATGGGGGGTTATCAGATGCCAGAAATGCTGGAATTAACATTTCTAATGGAAAATATATTTCATTTATAGATTCTGATGATTATATAGATCTAGAATATATAGAACTATTGTATAAAACAATAAAAAAAGATAAATCGGACATGGCAATAAGTTCTCATAAAGTTATTTATGAAAATGGAACAATTTTAGAAAAAGCAACAAAAGAAAAGTCTATTTTGGAACCAAAAGAGGTATTAAAAAGAATTTTATATGATGATGGAATTGATTTATCAGCTTGGGCAAAATTATATAAAATTGAGCTTTTTGAAGAAATAAGATATCCAAAAGGTAGACTTTTTGAAGATGCAGCAACAACATATAAATTAGTAGATAAATGTAAAAAGATTTCGATTATTTCAAAATCTACATACAATTATATCATAAGAGGAAATTCTATAACGAATGTAAATTTTTCAGAGAAAAAAATGGATTTAATAATTTCTACAGAAGAAATGTGCAATTATATTAAGAAGAAATATCCAGATTTAGAAGAGGCAGCAAATAGGCGTTTGATGTATGCATATTTAAGTACATTAACACAGCTTATAAAATCAAATAAAAGAAATAAGAGCGTTGAAAAAAGGTTATATGGTTATATAAAACAAAATTCAAAGATGATTTTGAAAGATAAAAATGTGCCTAGAAGAGATAAGGTAGCAATAATATCAACAAAATTTGGGCTTGGATTTTATAAAATAATATGGAAGATATATGAAATATTGACAGGGAGAAGATAAAATGAAGCAAGAAAAAATAGACTTTGTAATAATATGGGTAGATGGAAATGATCCTGAATGGCAAAAAGAAAAAATGAAATATGATAATTCTATAAATATAAATAATGATTCAAGAGAAATAAGGTATAGAGATTGGGATAATTTACAATATTGGTTTAGGGGAGTAGAAAAATTTGCACCATGGGTTAATAAAATTCATTTTGTGACATGTGGACAAGTTCCTAAATGGTTAAATACGAATAATCCCAAAATAAATCTTGTAAATCATTCAGATTATATTCCTGAAAAATATTTACCAACATTCAATTCAAACGCAATAGAGATAAATTTACATAGAATTGAAGAATTATCAGAAAAATTTGTTTATTTTAATGATGATATGTTTTTGATTAATAAAGTGAAACCACAAGATTTTTTCTTTAATGAAAAACCTTGTGATGCTGCAATTTTAAATGCTAATATTTCACATAGAAAGAATAATAATCATGCAGAAACTGCTAATATGGATATAATTAATGATTATTTTAAAAAAAATGAAGTGTTGAAAAAGAACTTCTTTAAATGGTTTAACTTTAAATATGGAAAGCAATTAATAAGAACAATATGTTTACTTCCATGGAATGATTTTCCAGGAATACTAAATTCACATTTACCTAATGCATTTTTAAAATCTACATTTGAAAGTGTATGGGAAAAAGAAAAAGATGTACTCGAGGAAACTTCTAGTCATAAATTTAGAGACATAATGGATGTTAATCAATGGATATTTGAGGATTGGCAATTAGCTAGTGGTAATTTTCATCCTAGAAATGCGAATATAGGAAAAACATATGCAATTTGCGATGATGATGATTTTAATCAAAAAATATACAACATAATTAGAAAACAAAAAATGAAAATGATTTGTGTCAATGATATGGTATTAGAAACTGATTTTGAATCTAAGAAAAAACAATTATTAAGTGCTTTTGAAAAAATATTGCCAGAGAAATCAAGTTTTGAGATATAGGAGGAATCAGTATGCATATGTATATAATATTATTAGTGATATTGATTATATTAACACTGGTATCTTTTTATGCAAATAAGAAAGATATTACGTCCCCTTCGTTTGTATCATGTGTGGCATATATATTATGTACTATATGTGCAATGTTGGGACTCTTTTCATGGAATAATGTTACAATATCATGGAATTTAATTGGAATAGTCGTTGTTGGACTATTGTCATTTATAATTGGAGAAATTATAGTAAGAAAAGTATATGCGAAAAATAAAAAAAATGGTGCACAAATAAATTATGATATAATAAAAATAGAAAAATGGAAAATAGTGTTTTCTATTTTGGTTATTATAATTGAAATAGTATTGATGTTTTGTGAAATAAGGAGAATTGCTGTTGCTGCAGGTTTTGATAAAAATAATAATATATTAAACATGTTTTCATTTTATAGAAAAAAATCACAATTATTTAGTACAGAACTGGTTAATAATGGATTGAAAATTAATCTTATTGTTTCACAAATTAATAAATTGTGTAATGTTTTGGGAATAGTATATATATATGTTTTTCTAAAAAATATAATCAACAAAGATAAAATAAAAAATAATATAATTTATGTAGTTCCGGTATTATTAAGTTGTATTTTAGCACTTATGTCAGGAAGCAGAACTCAAATAATAAAGTATGTAGTGGCAACGTTTATGATTGGATTTATATTATATGGTCAAAAAAATTCATTTAGAAAACTCTTTAAAAGATTGGTTACTATAAGTTCTTGTTTGATAATTATAATATTACCGTTATTTTATATTACTTTACCATTATTAGGAAGAGAACAGGATAAAGACTTTTTTACTTATATAACTTTTTATTTAGGGACTTCAATACCATCTTTTGAAAATTATTTGAATAATTCACCACCAAAAGGTGAAATTTTCGGTGAGGAGTCGTTGAGAGGAGTTAATTCATTTCTGAATAAAATTGGAATAATAGATAAAAACACACCAGTTTCAAGGGAATGGACAAATTTTCCAGGGAGAAATCATTCAAATGTATATACCGCCTTTAGAAGATATATGCAAGATTTTGGAATAACTGGAGTAATAATATGTCAATTTTTATTTGGAGTGACATTTTCATTTTTCTATTTATTAGCTAAAAATGATAGAAAGGGAATTTGGCTTATTTTTTATGGATTATATTCATATATGTTAATAGATCAGGTAAGAGATGAATTATTTTTTACGACATTTGTACATATTAATTTATTCATAAATATAGTTCTTATATTTTTTGTTTATTTTGGAATAGTCAAGTTTGAAATTAAGGATATACCAATTTATAAAGATAAACTAAAAAAACTATTTAAAATTGAGAGGAAGAAAAATGCGAACTAAAAATAGTATAATTAATTTGATTGTAGCAATTATAGGACAATTTTTTGGTGTAATTATAAGTTTTGTAAGTAGAGTGTTTTTTATTAAATATCTAGGTTCTGAATGTTTAGGAATTGATGGATTATTTACTAATATATTAACAATATTATCATTAGCAGAATTAGGAGTTGGCTCTGCTATGACATTTAGCCTATATAAGCCAATAGCAGAAGAAAATAAAGAAAAAATTAAAAGTTTAATGAATTTATATAAGATATCATATAGGGTTATTGGAATCATCGTCATTGTTCTAGGAATATGTATGTTACCATTTTATAGAAATTTAATGGATGAAGTACCTAATATAAATAATTTAAATCTTATTTTTATGTTATTTGTATTAAATACTGCTATTTCATATTTTTATGCATATAAAAAATCATTAATTATATGTAATCAAAAGAAATTTATAACAACAATAATTAAATATATGGCATATTTTTTTATGAATGTAATGCAAATTATAATATTAGCAGTAACGAAAAATTACATTTTGTTTTTGACATGCCAAATAATATTTACTTTGATTGAAAATATATGTAATTCAATTGTTGCAGATAAAATATACCCATATTTAAAAGAAAAGAATATAGAAAAATTAAATATAGAAGAAAAAAAGAAAATAAAGAATAATGTAGTAGCAATGTTATTTCATAAAATAGGTAGTGTTGTAGTAAATTCAACTGATAATATAATAATTTCGAAATATATAGGATTGGCTGCAGTTGGGTTATATTCAAATTATTATATGATAACAAATGCATTGATAATTATAACAAATCAAATATTTGATGCAATTGTAGCTAGTATCGGAAATCTAGGAACTACTAAGGATACATCAAAAATGAATGAGGTATTTGATAGAGTATTTTTCCTTAATTTTTTGGTGTTTGGAATGTTGTCAGCAACTATGGCTGTTGTAATTAATGATTTTATTACTATATGGGTTGGAGAAAAATACCTTTTTGATGTTTGGACTACATATGTGATTATAATATCATTTTACTTAAGAGGAATGAGAAAAAGCTGTATAACTTTTAGAGATGCTTTACGGAATATTTTGGTATGATAGATATAAACCAATATTAGAATGTATAATTAATTTAGTTGTGTCAATAGTATTAGCTAAAAAAATTGGTGTTCTTGGAGTATTTTTAGGAACTATTATTAGTACAAGTACAACATCACTTTGGATAGAACCATACGTATTATATAAACATGGTTTAAAATCTAAAATAGGAAAATATTTTTATAGATTTGCAATATATACATTGTTTACAGTAGGTACATTTATTGTTATGAAATTTGTGTGTGGATTTATTAATGGAGTTTCTTTATTGACATTTATCTTAAAAGGAATGATATGTGTAGGAATATTTAGTATTATAGTAATATTATTTTTCTATAAATCAAAAGAATTTAAATATTATATGGATTTAATAAAAGAAATTATAAGTAAAATAGTAAATAGAGGAAAAGTACATGGATAATATAAAAAAGACTAGAGATTCTAATATAGAATTATTAAGAATTGTATCAATGATAATGATAGTGGTACATCATTATGAAATGTTTGCAGGATTTACTAATAATGGAAACTTATCCTTAAATTCATATATAGAGATTGCACTATATTCATTGGGAAAATTGGGAGTAAATATATTTGTTATTATAAGTGGGTATTTCTTAATAAATTCTCGATTTAATACTAAAAAAGTTATTAAACTTTGGATGCAAATATTATTTTATTCTGTGAGCATAATGATAATATTAAAAATGTTAAATATAGTGAATGTTAGTACTAAAGAAACTGTCAAATACTTTTTACCAATATCATACAAAAAATATTGGTTTGCATCTACGTATATGTATTTATATTTGATATTTCCTTTTTTAAACAAATTTGCCCATAGCATAGATAAAAAAACTTACAAAACTGTATTAATATTATTATCAATGATGTTTTCAGTAATTTATTCTATTATATATAAGTCAAATTCTTTCCAAACAGGAACAGGAGTGTTTGAGAATTTGGTATGGTTTGTATTTTTATATTTATTAGCAGGCTACATTAAGGTATATGGAATAAAATTTTTAGAAAATAAAAAGAAAAATATAATTTTTACAATTATATTAATAATTGTGTTTTTTGGAATATTATTCATATCACACTTTATGTATATTAAATTCCATAAATTAAAAAACATTATAAATTATTATACTAGAATGAATTCTGTATTTTTATTGCTTTTAGCAGTCACAATTTTTTATGTTTTTAAAAATATAAAAATAAAAAATAGCAAAATAATAAACCTAATAGCTAGAAATAGTTTTGCTGTTTATTTAATACATGAACATGAAGCAATAAAGAATCCTATGTGGAAATTTATTAATTCTATAGTAGTGCAATATAGTAATGAATACATTATTATATTAGGGTGTATTATTATATTTTTTACAATAGCAGGAATTATAGAAAAAATAAGAATATTGTTAGAAAAACATATATTAAAAATTGAAATATTTGAAAAGATATTTACCAAATGTGATAATTTAATGAATCTTGATAAAGGGGAATAAATGGAAGAAAAAAAAAAGAATATAAATTATTCATTTAAGTTTTTGTATGCTATAGGAATTATATTAATAGTTGCTGGACACTGTAAGAATGGAGGAATATCATTATTTTATGAATGGTTCACTCCGTATGCATTTCATTTAGCATTATTTACATTTGCATCAGGTTACTTTTATAAAGATGATTCAGACAAAGATATGAAAAGTTACATTTGGAAGAAATTTAAAAAGCTGATTATTCCAATGTATGTATGGAATATAATTTATGCTATATTCATCCAGATAATTAGACTAAAGGATTTTTCAATTGGAGGGGGTTTTACTATGTACAATATTCTTATAGCTCCTCTATTGAATGGACATCAATTTGCATTTACAATGGGTTTATGGTATGTAGTGCCACTATTTGTAATAGAAGTATTAAATGTATTGTTTAGAAAAATATTAAAATTAAAAGTAAAACATATTAATGAATACGCAGTTTTTATAATATCATTATTATTGGGAATGTTTGGAATATACATAGCAGCAAATGGATACAATAAAGATTGGTATTTATTTTTAGATAGAATATTATATTTAATACCATTTTATTTTTTAGGGATTTTGTATAATAGACAACTTGAAAAATATGATAAATTAAGCAATATAATGTATTTTTCAATAATTTTTATAATTCAATTAATAACTATTACGATAAATGGTAAAACAATTAAGTATACTCCATCTTGGTGTAATAATTTTACTAATAATCTGATCAGTCCATATATAATAGGGGCTACTGGAATATTTTTTTGGTTAAGAATATCAAAGATATTAGAGCCAATAACATGTAATAGTAAAGTAATTAATTATATAGCTAATAATACATATTCAATAATGATTCATCAATTTTTAGGATTTTTTACTGTGAATACAATTTTTGCAGTATGTAGTAAGTTCATATCAACTATGAATGATTTTAATTGGATAAAGTATAAATCTGATGTATGGTATCTTTATATTCCTAAGTCATTAAACCAGTGGTACATAATATACTTGATTGCTGGAATTTCAATACCATTATTGATATCATATATGTTAAATAAAATAAAAAAATTATTAGAAATACTTATAAAAAAATGTAGAGAAAATAAATTCATAAAATATATAAAGTATTGAATGATTAAAAATAAAATTATAAGACAATAAACCGAGAAGTAATGATTGAAAAAATTTGATTAAAGAATATAATAGGATAAGAGGAGAAAAATGAAAGAACATAAAAGTCTTGAGGCTATATCTCAACATAGTACTCTAGGAAAAAGAATAGTATATTTGGATGTATTAAATATAATAGCAATTGTTGCGGTTATAGCTATGCATTGTAATGGAATTGTTCACAGTAATCCTAATATTCGTGCTTGGAATACAAGTTTAATAGTAGAATGTATATGTTATTTTGCTGTACCATTGTTTTTCATGATATCAGGGGCTAATCTTTTAAAATATAGAGAAAGATACAATACAAATGAATTTTATAAAAAAAGATGCTTAAAAGTATTGATTCCATTTATATTTTGGGCTACAATAATGTTTGTATGGAAAATATTTATTATAAATAGTATATCAATAGAAACAGTAAATACGCCAATAAAATTATGGAATGCTTTTTTTAGTAACAAAGAAGAGACAACATATTATTTTATGTTTGAAATATTAGGAATATACTTAATTATCCCTTTACTTTCTTTGTTGACCAAAAACAAATATAAGAAAACATTATGGTTAACTATTGGATTGTTTTTTATATTTAATGCAATGTTACCTAATATATGTTCATTAATAGGGATTAAATGGTATAATTCATTAGGTGTTCCAGTTTCTGGATATGTAATTTATGTTATTCTTGGATATCTTTTATCAGAAGAAAAGATTGAAAAAAAATGGAAATGCATTCTTTATATAGGAGCAATATTAGGGGTTATATATAGATTTGTTACAACATTTATATTAAGTAAAAATACGGGATGTGTTGTAAAAATAACATGGGGATATTCATCTTGGCATTGTATGCTATTATCTTCGGCGGTCTTTATATTTGTTAAAGATTTAGAAATTAATGAAAAGATAAGTAATAATGAAAAAATTCAAAAAATAATTTCAAAAATAGCAGGATGTAGTTTTGGAGTGTACTTAATACATATGATAGTGAAATATTACTATACTAATATATTTAATATTAATACTTCGTCGTTGCATTTTAGAACGTTAGGAGTAATTGGTGTATATTTAATAAGTTTATTGATGGTAATGCTACTTAAGAAGATACCATTAGTAAGAAAAGTATTACCATAGGAGGAAAAATATGAACTACGATTATCTAATAGTAGGCTCAGGCCTATATGGCTCAATATTTGCTCATGAAGCAAAAAAAAGAGGAAAAAAATGTTTAGTAATTGAAAAAAGAAACCACATAGCAGGAAACATTTACACAGAAGAAAAGGATGGAATCCAAGTACATAAATATGGAGCACATATATTCCATACGTCAAATAAAGAAGTATGGAACTATATTCAAAATTTTGCAGAATTTAACAGATACACAAACTCACCAGTGGCAAGATATAAAGATGAATTATATAATTTACCATTTAATATGAATACATTTAACAAAATGTGGGGAGTAGTAACACCAAATGAAGCAATGGCAAAAATAGAAGAAGAAAAGAAACAAGCGAATATTACAGAACCAAAAAATTTAGAGGAACAAGCAATAAGTTTAGTAGGAAAAACAATTTACGAAAAACTTATAAAAGGATATACACAAAAACAATGGGGAATGGAATGCACAGAGCTACCAAGTTTCATTATAAAAAGACTTCCTGTAAGACTAATTTACGATAACAATTATTTTAATGATTTATATCAAGGAATTCCAATTGGAGGGTATACAAAAATAATTGAAAAAATGCTTGAAGGCACTGAAATTAGACTAAATACAGATTTTTTTGAAAATAGGGAAGAATTTGAAAAAATCGCAGAAAAGATTGTATTTACAGGCCCAATAGATGAATATTACAATTACAAATTTGGAGAACTAGAATATAGAAGTCTAAGATTTGAAACAGAAGAATTAGATATGGCAAATTATCAAGGAAATGCTGTAGTAAATTATACAGAATACGAAATACCATATACAAGAATAATTGAACATAAACATTTTGAATATGCAAAAAGTCTAGGAAAAGAAGATACAATAAATAAAACAATTATAACAAAAGAATATCCAGATAAATGGTTAAAGGGAAAAGAACCATATTATCCAATTAATAATGAAAGAAATAACGAATTATATGAAAAATATGAAGAACTTGCAAAAACAGATAAAAAAGTAATTTTTGGTGGAAGATTAGGTCAATATAAATATTATGATATGGACAAAGTTATAGCAGCAGCTCTTGAATGTGTAAATAATGAATTTTAGAAGGTGAGGTAGAAAAATTCAAAGTTTTTCTACCTCAATATTTTTATATTAAAATGAAAAAATAATCGAAAAATGTAAAAACATTATGAAAACCATTGCCAAAAAAAGAATTGTATGTTATAATTGAAGAAGTTTACAAAAAGAGAAATTGCATAATTATAATTAATAATACATAAAACTTATTAATATATAAAGTGAGGAGAGAGATAAAAGTAAATGGAAGAAATCGATTTAAAAGAATTATTTAAAGTATTTTGGGAGAAAAAACTTTACATTGTTTTAACAGTTATAGTATTTGCAGTATTTGGAGTTATATATAGTACAAAAATAAAAACACCAGTTTATTCTTCAGCTGCAACACTTGTTTTAGTACAATCACAAGGTGGAAATGATTCAACTTCGTCAATCACTGCATCAGATATTACATTAAATTCAAAACTTGTTTCTACATATAGTGAAATCATTAAAAGCAATACAACAATTAGAGATGTTATATCAAATTTAGGACTTGAAATGAACGAGTCTGATATAAGAAAAAACATAAAAGTAACAGCTGTAGAAGATACAGAAGTTATAAAAATAACTGTATCAAACGTTGATGCTGAACTTGCAAGCAGAATTGCAAACGAAACAGCAAATGTTTTTATACAAAAAGCAAAATCAATTTATAAAATTGATAATGTTCAGGTTTTAGATCAAGCAGAAACATCAACAAAACCATCAAATATTAATCATGTAAAGACAATAGTTATTTTTATGGCTATCGGTTTAGTTATTTCTTGTGGATATGTATTTTTACAAAATATGTTTGATAACACAGTTAAATCTGCAAACGATATTGAAAAAGCGATAAAAGTACCAGTATTGGCATCTATTCCAACGAATAGATCAAGAGTAGGTAAAGGAGGTACAAATTAATGAGAAGAGAATTGATAACACATTTTATACCAAAAGCACCAGAATCAGAAATGTTTAGAAATTTAAGAACAAATATACAATTTATGAATGCAAATAAAGAATTAAAAACAATTATGGTTACATCAACAATGCCTGGAGAAGGAAAAAGTTATGTATCTGCGAATTTGGCTGTAGTATTTGCTCAAACTGGAAAAAGAGTTGTTTTAGTAGACTGTGATATGAGAAAAGGAAGACAATTTAATATATTTGATGTTTCACCAAGACCAGGTATATCAAATTACCTATCAGGAGTAGTTGAACAAGATTTTAGAGGAGATATTTCAGATGTTAGTAACTTTATCCAAGATACAGATGTTGAAAACTTAAAAGTTATTTCAGCAGGAAATGTTCCACCAAATCCTTCAGAACTTTTAATTTCAGAAAAAATGGATGAATTTATAACAAAGTTAAAACAAATATGTGATGTTGTAATATTTGATGCTCCACCTGCATTAATAGTTACAGATGCAGTTATATTAGCAAGACAAGTAGATTCATGTTTAGTAGTTACAGCACATAGTGAAACTAAGATGGAAAATATTCAAAAAGTAAAAGAGGCAATAGAAAAAGTAGGAGCAAAAGTTTCAGGTATAGTAGTTAATAAAATGCCTACATCAGGTAATAGATATGAAAATATGTATTACTATTATGGTTCAATCGTAGCAAAGGAAGATGCAAATATTTTTGAAAAATATATAAATAAAATAAAAGATTTTTTCAAAAAAAATCAAGTAGATAATATAAAAAGAAATAAAATTAAAAGAAATCATGCATCAATTCATCACCATAATAATAATGTTATAATGGCAGAAGGTCCATCAAAAAATTTATATGATGATATAAAAATTGATTTAAAAAAATAGAAAAGGAGGAATGATGTGGCTTAAGAAAAGCTAACATCTGTAAAAAATGATAGATTTTCATACACATATTATTCCAAATATAGATGATGGTTCTAGAAGTGAAGAAGAAACTAATTCTTTGCTTCTAGAAGCATGTAATGCAGGATTTGATAAGATAATATCAACATCACACTATTATGTTTCAAGATATGAAGCAAATGTTGCAGAAAGAAAGAAAAGTTTAAAAAGTATTTCAGAGAATTTTAATATGAGAAATAATAAAAATATGGAATTCTTTTTAGGAAATGAAATATTTATTGTTCCAAACATTATTGAATTAATACTTGAATGTAAGGCATCGACAATAAATATGACACGTTATACCTTAATAGAATTACCATTGCGTAATGAGGTTTATAATGTAAAGGAAATATTATATTCTTTAATGGAAAAAAAATGTAAACCAGTTATCGCACATCCAGAAAGATACAAGGTAGTTCAAGAAAATCCAAATTATTTAATAGATTTAATAGAAATGGGTGTATTATTTCAATCAAATTATGCAAGTATAATAGGATATTATGGAAGTGAAGCAAAAAAAACTGTAAAAAAATTGTTACAAGCAAATATGATTCATTTTTTAGGCTCAGATGCTCATAGAGAAGGTACAATTTATCCTGAAATTCCAAAAATTCTTAAAGAATTAGAAAAAATAGTAGGAGAAAAAAGACTTAAAGAACTTACAACATTAAATGCAGAAAAAATATTAAAAGATGAAGATCTTGAAGCATACCAACCTTCAGAAATAAAAAAAGGTTTGTTTAGTTTTTAAAAATAATGTTATATAGATAGTGTGAATTTTTAATATTGATATATAGTGTTTTTTAAAGTATGTAAAAAATAAATTTTTTAATACAAATAAACTGATAAAAAAACAATATATATCAATTTTTTTATATAAAAAAATTATTGTTATAAATTTGTAATATAAATGTAAAATAAAACACTTGAAAAAAACATTTTTAAGTGATATATTATTAGCATAATATTTTAACGAAAGATGGGATGAAATTATGAAATTTTTAAATTTAACAGATCCATTGTCTTTATTATTAGTTGTTTTAGGAGTGGCTCTACTTATATTTTTAGGACAAGAAATAAAGAAAAGTGCAGTTGCTGCAATACCATTAATTGCTTTTTTAGGAGTACTTGTAGGTCATTTAATTCAAGTAATGAATTTAAACGAAGAATATGCATATTTAGCAAGCACATTATATAAATGTATCGCAATTGATTTTGGATTCATTTTACTTACATTTTTTGCGTATTTATGGGTAGATGATATAGAAGCAAAGGATAAAAATATAAAAAGTATCGATAATAGCCTTGACTGGTTTTGGAAAGAATTTTAGTAAATGGAAGAATTTCATCTTGATTTATCAGGTGAAATTTTTTTTGCTTGACAAAAATAAATAAATTGTGAGAAAATAAAAAAATAAATTATATAAACATAAAAGAAAGGAGATATATATTAGATTTAAAAACTAGTATATACTTAAATTATGGGTTTTTTTGATAAATTAAAAAGTGGATTAAACAAAACAAAGGAATCATTTAATAATGTATTTAGTAATTTTAGAAAAGTAGATGAGGAGTTTTTAGAAGAGCTTGAAGAAATTTTAATTATGTCAGATATAGGAATGGAAACATCTACAAAAATAATAAATAAATTAAGAACAAGGGTAAAAAGAGAAAATTTAAAAGAAGAAAATGAAGTGAAGGAAGCATTACGTCAAGAGATGAAAGAGATTCTCGATGAGATACCAGCAGAATTACATTTAGATACTAAGCCATCTATAATTCTAGTTGTTGGAGTAAATGGAGTTGGTAAAACGACTTCAATTGGAAAAATAGCAAATAGACTTATAAAAGATGGAAAAAAAGTAACTATCGCAGCAGCAGACACATTTAGAGCAGCGGCAGTTGAACAACTTGAAGTTTGGGCAGATAGAGCTGGTGCAGAGCTTGTAAAAAGAAATGAAGGATCTGACCCTGCATCTGTAGTATATGAAGCAATAAAAATATCAAAAGAAAATAATTCAGATGTTTTAATAGTTGATACAGCTGGAAGACTTCATAACAAAAAATATTTAATGGATGAATTACACAAAATAAAAAAGGTAATAAGCAAAGAATGCGAAGAATGTTCACAAGAAGTTTTATTAGTATTAGATGCAACTACTGGACAAAATGCTATAAATCAAGTAAAAGCATTTAAAGAGGAAACAGATGTAACAGGACTAGTTTTAACCAAACTAGATGGTAGTGCAAAAGGTGGAGTAGTAATAGGAATTGTTCAAGAAAACAAAATTCCTATAAAGTTTATTGGAATTGGCGAACAAATAGATGATATGGAAAAATTTAATAGCGAAGATTTTGTAAAAGCTATTATTTAAGAATAATTTTAGTATTAAGGAGGCATAATTTTATGCCTTGTGAAAGGAATGATATAAAAGTGAAAGAAACAGTAAAAACAAACACTAGAAGAATTGCAGTAATATTGTTTTTGTTAATATTTATTGTAATTTCATATATCAACTTAAGAGGAAGTTATTTAGAGTACAAAGAATTAGGAGAAAACTTTATAAACGTATATAAAGCTAATTTAAAATATCAATTTATAATTATGGGAATTAATTTCATTATAATGTATACTATTATGTACTTTTCTGGAAGAGGAATAAAAAAGGGACTTAAAGTTTTCTTTGATGAAGATAAAAAGAAAATGCCAAAATTGCTTAATAAATCTATAGCATTATTTGGGTCTATAATACTTAGTGTAATTGTTGCAATTGTTTTTTCAAACAGTCTTATCTTATGGTCAAGTAATACTTCTTTTGGAAGTACAGATAAAGTATTTAATTTAGATGCATCTTTTTATGTATTCACAGAACCATTAATTAAAATGTTTTTAATATATTTAGGTGGAATTTTAATAGGAATAACTTTATATTCAATACTTTATTATATTATAGTATTTAATAAATATTTTGATGGAATAGATAAAGAGACGTTCAAAAAAAGTATGCTTATGAAGAGTATATTTAAAAATATTAAATTATTATCAATAGTTATTGCTCTATATACATTTGTAGGTACTTTAGACATTGTATTTCACAATTTTTTAACTACAGATAATGAAATAAAACTAATAGGTGCCGGATTTATAGATTCTACTATAAAACTATGGGGATATATAATTTTCAGCATACTAATAGTAGTAGTTTCATTTAAAACAGTAAATAATATAGAAAAAGAAAAAGGGCAAATATTTAAAACTATTGCGGTATTACCAGCATATTTAGTTTGTTTATTTGTTATAATTATTGTATTTAATTTAGTTTTCGTTCATCCAAATAAATACGACAAAGAGAAAGAATATATAGAGGCTAATATTGAAAGTACAAAAAAAGCGTATGGAATAGATTCAGAAAATTTTAATATTGATTATTCTGGAACTGTTACTGCAGAAGATATTCAGGAAAATCAAGATTTGATTGATAATGCAGTTATTGTAAATAGTGAAACAGTACTTAAATATTTAAATTATAATCAAACAGGTGCGGGCTATTATAAATATTCAACAATTGGAATTGGCAAATATGATGTAAATGGTAAATCTGTTTTAGCTTATGTAACTCCAAGGGAGATTGTAAGTAATAAAAGAGCATATAATAGCAAAACTTATGAATATACACATGGGTATGGAGAAATTATAACAAATGCTACAAAATTTGCAGAAAACGGAGAAATTAGTTATATACAAAGTGATATATCAGGTAAATATGATGCTATAAAAATAAACACACCTCAAATATATTATGGCTTAGAAACAAATTCTACAGCAATAACAAATTCAAAAAAACTTTCAGAATATGATTATACATATGATGGGGTTGAATATCAAACTTCTTATGAAGGAAATTCGGGATTAAAATTAGACTTCTTAGACAGATTAGTTTTAGGAATAAAATTAGGAGATTTTAATATTGCATTTTCAGGAAATAGAACATCAGATAGTAAAATTTTAATTAATAGAAATATTATAAAAAGAGCAAAAAAAGCATTACCAAATGTAATTTACGATGAATCACCTTATACAGTTATTGATGAAAATGGGGATATATATTGGGTTTTAGATGCATATACAACATCAAATAAATATCCATATTCTACATATACACAAGTGGAATATGATAATCAAAAAATGGAAATAAACTATATAAGAAACTCTATTAAGGTTATTGTAAATAGTTACACTGGTGAAATGAAATTTTATATAACAGATAGAACTGATCCTATAGCTATGGCATATCGAAATATATATAAAGATTTATTCCAAGACTTAGATAGTAAAATACCAGAAAGTATTTCGAAACAATTTGTTTATCCTAAATTTTTGTATGACGTACAAGCAAGTAAATTAGAAGAATATCACAATAAAAAAGCAGATGTACTTTATAGAGGCGATGATACTTGGGAAAAGGTAAATTATTCATCAGCAGCTACAAATAAATCAACAAAATCAATTCTAGATTCATATTATACAATGGTAAACGAAAATAATGCAGAAGAAATTGGTTTAATTCAAGTGTATGTTCCTAAAGATAAACAAAATATAACATCATATTTGGTAGGAACAGTAGAAGATGGAAAAAATATTTTAAGAATTAAATCTTTATCATCAGATACAAGCATTATAGGACCAACACAATTAGATACACAAATATCTCAAAATGAAGAAATTCAAAATGAAATCAATAAATTATCTACAACAGGATATAAAGTTACTAAAAATATGATTATTCTTCCAATAAAGAACACACTTCTTTACATAGAACCAATATACCAAACAGCTCTTAATGAATCTAATTTACCTGTTCTTAAAAAGATAATTGTTGAGTCAGGAAATAAAGTAGCAATTGGAAATAATTTAAATGAAGCATTAGCAAATTTGCTTTCTCAATCAGCTACAAATATAGAAATAGAAAATTTAGATGACTTAGATGGTTTAATAGAATCAATAATAAAAGCAAATAATAATTTAAAAACATCTATAGATTCTAAAAACTTAGAAATGATGGGAGCAGATATAAAAAGATTGCAAGAATTAATTAATCAAATGGAAAAACAAAAAGAAACAAAAGATAAAGGAAATACGAATGTTATTAATGATAATACAGTAAAAAATAATGAGAATATTACAAAGAATAATAATATTTTCGAATAAAATAAATAAAAAAGGTAATTTGAAAAAGTTAAATCAAATTACCTTTTTTTGAAAGTATTAAATAAATAATTTTTGATACCCTTCTAAACCTTTATAATTTAAAAATCTGTTTAGATTATTTACAGAAATTCCTGTTTCTCCTGAAACATCTTCAAGAGTAGTTAGTTCTGAATCATTTTTTTCAATAAAATTTTTAAATGTTGATAATTCTAAATTATCCTTTGCTTGACATTTAGCACAAACATAACCTCCATTTGTATAGAAAACACCACAACGAGCACATCTAGTTACTTCCATATTTAATACCATTCCTTTCTAAAGGGTATAAATCAGGTTCAAATTTGTAATTATTTTGTAACCTTATACCAAAATTCGTTAAAACAACAAAATTATAACTTTTAGTTTTGTTTGTTTCACATTGTAACATAGTTTGCAAAAAAAAGAAATATGTTTTTTAAATTTTATTGATATTTTGCTCAAAATATAGTAGAATATGTAATGTTTATAAAATAAATGTTTTGAATTCTAAGGTTGTTAATTTTAGTATTTAAAAATTAGAACATAAAAACAGAATAAGGAGGACATATGTTAGAACAATTAATTTTTACCACTGTAGCAGTTGCTTTGTTTGGGGTAGGTTTCTTTAAAATGATGAAGAATGATGATTCAAGCTACATCAAACTCTTAGTAATAGAAGCTTTAGGAATTGCAATCAATTTTATATGTTTTATTTCTAATATAAAAATAAATTTATTAATAAAAGTACTAATTTATACAATGTCAGTTTTTTTGCCAATTATTATATATTTCTTCCAAAGTAAAAATATAGATATAATAAAAAAAATAGAGCAAATAAAAATAAAAATGTATTTAGTCTCAGGAAATGATAAAAAAGCGAAAGAAAAATTAAATTCTATAATAAAGCGAAATCCAAATAATTATGACGCACATAAAACTTTAGCAAAAATATATGAAAATGAAGGAGGAATAAGAAGGGCTATCGATGAATATGTGGCTTGTATTGAAATAAACAAAAAAGACTATGATTCATACTACAAAGTTGCATCATTTTTAAAAGATCTAGATAAAAAAGATGAAGCTATTCAAATGTTTGGAAGTCTTTTAGCTAAAAGGCCAAATTATTATAATGCAAGTATTGAGTTAGGAAATTTGCTTCTAGAAAAAGAAATGTTTAAAGAGGCTGCAATTGTATTTCAAGATGCAATAAAATTTAATACTTTAAATTATGAGTTAAATTACTATTTGGGAATTTCTTACACTATGTTAAATGATTTTCAAAATGCTAAAATGTGTTATGAAAAAGCAGCTCAGATTAATGCATTTGAGTATAGATCGAAATACAATTTGGCAGAAATTGCAATGTTATATAAAGATATAGATTCTGCTGAAAAATATTTTAGTGAAGCAATGCAAGATGAAGATTTAGAAGCGGATAGTTATTATGAATTGTCAAAAATAAAATTAATACAAGGCCAAAAAGATTTGGCAATTAGATATGCGAACATGGCAATAGATATAGACAGTATGCAAATTGCTCCGAAAATAAAAAATGAGCCACTTTTTATTCCTATACTAGTAAAAATATCGATACCATTTAATTTGGAAAAAAGAGAGGAAAAAGAGCCATTATCAGAAAATGAAATTAGAGCAAAAGTGCATTTAGAGGAAACGTCAACTATTACTAGAAATATGGGATACAATAAAGAAGAATTTTTAAAAAGAAAAGAAGGACTAAATAGAGATTTTGATGAAAGAGAAAAAGATGTATAAAAAAATATACAACAAGATGTTGACATGAAAAAAAAATATTGATAAAATTATAAAAAAAAAGAAAGAAGGAAAATCAAAAGATGAAAAATCGAATTATTTTAAAAATTCTAGTATTAAGCATAATTATAGGATCATTAAGTATGTTAAATGGCATAAGTAATGCAACAGAAAATACAGACATAAAAACAATTTCAACTGCAGAGGAGCTTATAAACTTTGCAAAAGAAGTAAATGAAGGAAATTCTTATAAAGAAAAAAAAGTAACATTATTAAAAGATATAGATTTAAAAGGCAATGATAAAAATCAGTGGACAGCAATAGGAAATTATAGTAAAACTCCTTTTGAGGGAACATTTGAAGGAAATGGACATATAATTTCAGGTATATATATAAATAAAACAGCAGATTATACTGCATCTTTAGAAGGATGTGGATTATTTGGAACAAACAATGGAAAAATTCAAAATTTGGGAGTAGCAGGAAAAATTACTGTAATGAAAAATGGTATGGAATGTGCTGGAATTTGTGCTGAAAATAATGGAACAATATATCAGTGTTTTAATGCAGTAGATATTGAAACAGACTCTTGTATAAATGTTGGTGGTATTGTCGGATGGAACGGACAAAAAGATATTAATGGAGAAATAAAATCATGCTATAATATTGGAAAGATTGATTCTTCAAAATGTACCAGAGGAGGAACAACAGGAACAGGTGGTATTGTAGGCTTTAATTATGCTGGTAGTATAATTAATTGTTATAATATAGGAGAAATAAGGGGCAGAGAAGGCTCTATGGGAAGTATAGCCGGATTTAGTGATACTAGACCTGTAAATTGCTATTATTTAGATACACCTGGTTATGAAGGATATGATAATGGAAATGATGAAGCAGGTAAGGTTGAAAAAAAATCAGAAGAAGAATTTAAATCAAAAGATATTATAAAGATGCTTAATGCAACAAATTCAAAATCATTTGCATTTGATGAGAAAAATTTAAATAAAGGTTATCCAGTATTGTATTGGCAAAATGAAAAAATTAAAACAGAAGATGAAAAAGATGAAGATAAAGAAAATACCATAAATGAAAATAATATAAAACTAATAAATGCAGAAAACAAATTAGATAATAGTACATCAATAGATGAAACAAATTCATTGTTAAATAATGAAGTATCAGATAAATTAACAAATAAAATTGCTAATAATATATCTGGAACAGAAAGCCCAAAGATATTACCACGTACAGGAAATAGAAAGGCAATATTTGTTATAGTAATATGTACATTAGGAGTTATAGCATTTGCCTTAAAAATAAAATATAAAAATATAGATAAATAAGTACTCTGAAATGCTATGTCATAAGTGATATGGCATTTTTTAAAATTTAAGTTAAATGTTGAAGGAATTATAAAAAGGTAAATAGGAAAAAAATTAAATGGATAAAAAGAAGATAAATTATTTTTTTATGTATAAATTTTAACAATGAGATATAGTTTTAGAAAATTTAGCCAAAAACCTTGACAAATTTTAAAAAAAGGTGTAAAGTATATTAGTATTACAAAAAAGAAGGATAAAACATGGAAGAAAAAATAAGAATAAGTATGCTTTTACAAATATATGGAAAGCTACTAACAAAAAAGCAAAATGAATTTATGGAATATTATTATAATGAGGATTTATCACTTTCAGAAATAGCTGAAAATCAAAGCATTACAAGACAAGCAGTAAGAGAAATTTTATCAAAATCAAAAATAAAGTTAGAAGAATATGAAGAGAAAGTGGAATTATTAAAAAAAATTCAAGAAATAAATTCATTGCTTGACAAGCTAGAAGAAAAATCGAATTTAAAAGAAATACAAAAAATAAGAAAAATTTTAAATGACTAAAAGGAGGTCATTATGGCTTTTGAAGGTTTATCATCAAGATTACAAGAAATAACAAGAAAAATAAAAGGCGAAGCAAGAATTACAGAAAATAATATGAAAGATATGCTACGTGAAGTAAAACTTACATTATTAGAGGCAGACGTAAATTACAAAATAGTCAAAGAATTTATAGCAAATATACAAGAAAAAGCTCTAGGTCAAGATGTTATGAAATCATTAAAACCGGGAGAACAAGTTGTAAAAATAGTTAAGGATGAATTAGTAGAATTGCTAGGAGGAACTGATAGCAAACTAAACATTTCTCCAAATCCACCAACTGTTATTATGCTTGTAGGACTTCAAGGTGCAGGTAAAACAACTATGGCAGGAAAGCTTGCAAACTATTTAAGAAAAAATGGAAAAAAGCCATTAATGGTTGCATGTGACGTATACAGACCAGCCGCAGTAAAGCAACTTCAAGTTGTTGGCTCACAGCTAAATATTCCTGTTTATAGCGAAGAAAATTCAAAAGATGTGGTTGGAATTGCAAAGCGAGCAATGAATACTGCAATCTCAAAACTAAATGATGTAGTTATTTTAGATACAGCTGGACGTCTTCAAATAGATGAGACATTAATGCAAGAACTTCAAAATGTAAAAAAACAAGTTAGACCTCATGAAATATTACTTGTAGTTGATGCAATGACAGGTCAAGAAGCTGTAAATGTTGCACAAACATTTAACGAAAAAGTTGGAATCGACGGAGTAATCTTAACAAAACTTGACGGTGACACACGTGGTGGTGCAGCACTTTCGGTAAAAAAGGTTACAGGAAAGCCAATTAAGTTTATAGGTGTCGGTGAAAAACTAAATGAACTTGAAGAATTCCATCCGGATAGAATGGCTTCAAGAATTCTAGGAATGGGAGATATCTTATCAGTAATTGAAAAAGCTGAACAATCAATAGATTTAGAAGAAGCACAAAAATTAGAAAAACAACTTCAAAAAAATAAATTTGATTTAGACGATTATCTAATGCAAATAAAACAAATTAAGAAAATGGGTTCTTTCTCATCAATTTTAAAAATGCTTCCAGGAATGGGAAAACTAAAAGATATAGACATAGATGATAAAGAATTTGATAAGATAGAAGCTATGATTTCTTCAATGACAAAAAAAGAAAGAAGAGATCCAAAAATATTGAATGCATCAAGAAGAAAGAGGATAGCTCAAGGAAGTGGAACACAAGTCCACGACATAAATAAATTCATGGAATCTTTTGAAATGACACAAAAAATGATGAAGCAAATGAAAAATAAAGGTCAAATGAGAAAGATGATGAAAAATATGAAATTAGATCAGATGGATGAATTTAAAGATCTAATGTAAAAAATTAAATTAGTTATTGAATTTAAAATATATAAATCTGATGCAGACTTTTAATAACAGCATATATAGAACAGCATCAATTAGTGGGAGGTGAAAAAAATGGTAAAAATAAGATTACAAAGAGAAGGAAAGAAAAAAGCTCCTTTTTATCACATAGTAGTAGCTGATTCAAAATCTCCAAGAGATGGAAAAATCATCGAAAAAATAGGTACATATGATCCAATGACAGACCCAGCAACAGTTGTTTTAGACAAAGCTAAAGTTGAACAATGGATTAAAAATGGTGCAAAACCAACAGATACTGTTAAAGCTTTAATAGAAAAAGCTAAATAGTAAATTCAAAAACTATTAATTTCGAAAGGAAGAAAATTATGAAAGATATTTTAGAAACAATTATTGTAAATCTTGTAGATAACAAAGAAGAAGTTTCTATAAATGAAAAACAAGATGAACAAGGAATAGTTTTTGAAGTAAAAGTTGCTGAAAGCGACATGGGAAAAATTATAGGTAAGCAAGGAAAAACTGCAAAATCTATAAGAACTGTAATGAAAGCTATTTCTTCAAAGGAAAAGAAAAAAGTTACAGTAGAGTTTTTGGATAATTAATGACCTAAAGAAAGGATTTTAAAATGAAAAATTTAGAAGTAGGTCAAATTGTAAATACATTTGGAATAAAAGGATTTGTAAAAATCTATCCATATGTAGATGACATTAAAAGATTTGATAAATTAAAAAATGTATATGTTAAAATATCAAAAGAATTAAAAATGTTAGAAATTGAAGAAGTAAAGTATCAAAAAAATATGGTTTTAGTCAAATTTAAGGGAATAGAAACTGTTGAAGAGGCTCAAAAACTTTGCAATTGCTATGTAGAAATAGATAGAAAAGATGCTATACCATTAGATGAAGATACATACTTTATCGTAGATTTAATTGGTTTAGAGGTTTATTCTGATGAAGGAAATCTTTTAGGCAAAGTAGACGATATTTTTAATACAGGTAGTAATGACATATATGTTGTAAAAGATGAACTAGGAAAACAAATTTTACTTCCTGCAATAAAAGATGTTATAAAAGATGTCAATATTACAGAAAAGAAAATAACTGTTCATTTATTAGAAGGTTTAGTGTAGTGTTTATAAATAAAATAATATGAATTATAAATAAGGTAAAGATATGAGTAAAATAAAGTTTGATTGTTTAACGCTTTTTCCGGAAATGTTTAATGCACTAAAAGAAAGTATTATTGGAAGAGCAATTGAAAATGAAAATATAGAATTAAATCTAATTAATATAAGAGATTTTTCAAAAGATAAACATAAAAAAGTTGATGATACTCCATATGGTGGAGGAGCAGGAATGGTTATGAAAGCAGATGTTGTTTATGAAGCTTTTAAGTCAATTAAACAAAATGAAGCTGAAAAGCCAAAAGTAATTTATATGTCTCCACAAGGAAAAACATTAAACCAAAAAAAAGTCGAAGAATTATCCGAAGAAAAGCATCTTATAATTCTTTGTGGTCATTATGAAGGTGTTGACCAAAGAGTAATAGATAAAATAGTAGATGAGGAAATTTCAATAGGAGACTATGTTTTAACAGGTGGTGAGCTTCCAGCAATGGTGCTTATTGATTCAGTATCAAGATATGCTGAAGGTGTTATTAAAAAAGAATCGATAGAAGAAGAATCATTTACAAATGGAATTTTAGAATATCCACAATTTACAAGACCTGAAGTCTTTGAAGGAGTAAAAGTTCCTGAAGTATTGCTTTCTGGAAATCATCAAAATATTGATAAATGGAGAAAAGAAGAGGCTTTAAAAATAACGAAAATAAAAAGACCAGACCTTTTAAAGGATTTGGAAAACTAAGATGTACTTTTTAAGTACCGCTCAAAAATCTATTGTCTAAATTTATATTTAGCGCCAGTAGTTAAAAATTAAGGAGGAAATAAAAAATGGATATAATAAAATCTATTGAACATGAACAATTAAAGAATTCTATACCAGATTTAAAAGTTGGTAACACAGTTAAAGTTCATGTAAGAATTAAAGAAGGAAATAAGGAAAGAATTCAAATTTTCGAAGGAATTATAATTAAAGTTCAAGGTGCAGGAGTTAATAAAACTTTCACAGTTAGAAAAACATCTTATGGTGTTGGTGTTGAAAAAACATTTTTAATTCACTCACCATTAGTAGAAAAAGTAGAATTAGTAAGAGTTGGTAAAGCTAGACGTGCTAAATTATTCTACTTAAGAGACAGAGTAGGTAAATCTGCTAAAACTAAAGAAATTATCGGAGCTAGAATCGAAGATAAAGAAATAGTTTTAAAAGGTGGAGATGTAGCTGAAGAAGTTGCACCTGCTCAAGAAAAAGCAGAAGTTAAAGAAGCTTCAGTTGAAGAAGTTAAAGCTACAGAAGAAGCTAAAACAACTGAAACAAAATAAGATTATTTAAGAATAAAAAAATATTCATAAAAAAGGGTGACTTGATTAAAAGTTGCCTTTTTTTATAAATAGTAATATTAATATCTAGTGGAAAATACAAAAATAAAGAGAAGGAGAAAAATGAAGTAATTGAAGTTAACTTTATTTATATAATTTTATGAGAATTAGATTTAAAAAATGGGCAAGACCTGAACTAGAAGCGTGTAAATTTTATATTGATGAGCCAGAAAAAATAAAAGGAAAGTGGAAAGAGAATTTTAAGAATCCAAAACAAGAAATACATTTAGAATTAGGCTGTGGAAAGGGAACATTTATATCACAACTAGCTATTCAAAATCCAAATATAAATTATATAGCAATAGATTTAGTAGATGCAATGTTAGGATTAGCCAAAAGAAATGTTGAAACAGTATATAAAGAATCTAAAAGAGAAGTTGAAAATGTTTTGCTTACAAGGTTTGATATAGAAAGAATATTACTTATATTGTCAAAGGAAGATAACATTAAAAGAATTTATATAAATTTCTGCAATCCATGGCCAAGAGGTAAACATCATAAAAAAAGATTAACACATATAAGACAACTTGAAAAATATAAAGAATTTTTGTCGGAAAACGGCGAAATTTATTTTAAAACAGATGATGATGATTTATTCAGAGATAGTATAAATTATTTTAAAGAAGCTGGATTCGAAATTAAAAAAATCACATATGACCTACACAATGAGCCTATATTTGAGAATAATATTGAAACAGAACATGAAAAAATGTTTTCAAAACAAGGGATAAAAATAAAAGCCTTAATAGCAAGAATATAGTATTACATTGTAAAAGTAAAAAGATAAAACTTAAGCAATATGAAACTTAAAAATAGTATTGAAAAATACAAAAATTATGATATAATATACCCATAAATTTTGAAAGGATGATAAAAATGAAAGAAATAAAAATATTTGGACACAAAAATCCAGACACAGACACAATAATGTCAAGTTTAGCATTAGAATATTTAGAAAATCAAATTGAAAATAAAGATGCAAAAGCATATAGATTAGGAAAAATAAATAAAGAAACAGCATATGCATTGAAATATTTTAAAACAGAAGAACCAAAACTTTTAGAAAAGGTAGAAGAAGGAGAAGAAGTAATATTAGTAGATCATAATGAGTTTGGACAAAGTGTAGACGGAATAGAAAATGCAAAAATATTAAAAGTAATAGACCACCACAAAGTTGCAAATTTTAAAACATCTGAACCATTATTTTACTTTGCAATGCCAGTTGGATGTACTTCAAGTATTCTTTTTGAATTATTTAATATGAATAAAGTAGAAATACCTTCAAAAATAGCAGGTTTAATGTTAAGTGCTATTTTATCTGATACGCTTTTATTAAAATCACCAACATGTACAGAAAAAGATATAGAAGCTGCAAAAAAACTTGCAGAAATAGCAAATGTTGACATAAATACATACGGATTAGAAATGTTAAAAGCAGGAACAGATTTAAGCGATTTTACACCTGATGAATTAATTAATATTGATTCAAAGCCATTTACAACAAATGGAGTAAAATATCAAGCAGCACAAGTAAATACAGCTTCAATAAAAGATGTCTTAAAAGATCAAGCAAATATCGAAAAAGCCATGAATAATTTTATGGAAAAAAATGGTGTAGATTTATTTGTTCTAATGATTACAGATATAATCGAAAATAATTCACAAATTTTAGTTTTAGGAAAACAAGAAATAGCTGAAAAAGCGTTTAATGTAAAATTAGAAAATAATTCAGCATTTTTACCTGGTGTTGTTTCAAGAAAGAAACAAATAGTACCACAAATAGATAGTGTTTTATAGGAAGGATTTTTACAATGGAAGAAAAAAGTAAAGTTCAAGATATTTTAGAATGGATAGCATGCATTATAATTGCATTAATTATTGCAATATTATTTAGATATTTTATTGGAACACCTACTATAGTTAAACAACCATCAATGTATCCGACTCTTCAAGAAAATCAAAGATTATGGTTAAATAGGTGGAATAGAACAATCAAGAAAATGCCAGAAAGAGGAGATATAATAACTTTTGAAGCTCCTTCGACTAACGTTTTGACAACAAGTGAGATACAAGAATCACCTATAGCAAGATATGAAAAAGAGCCAACATCAGCTTTAGGAAAATTCTCTTATTATGTATTAGAAAATAGAAAAATTAGTTACATAAAAAGAGTAATTGGACTTCCTGGTGATCATGTTGTAATAAAAGATGGAAAAGTATATATAAATGATGAAGAGTATAAAGAAAGTTATTTACAACCAGGAGTTATAACAGATAACGGAAGAGGCAACATAACAGATGTAGTTGTTCCTGAAAACACTGTATTTGCTATGGGAGATAATAGATCACAGAGTACAGATTGTAGATGCTTTGGATGCATTCCATTAGAAAAGATAGAAAGTAAAGTTTGGATTAGAATATGGCCATTTGATAAATTTGGTAAAATAGACAAATAAAAATTATAAAGAACAAATTTTAACTTAAAATATAAAAAGAAAGGTGTGAATTTATGTTTGATAATATTATAGGAAATGACAAAATAAAACAAGAATTAGCTCATTCTATAAAAGCAAATATGAATTCACATAGTTACCTTTTTCTAGGAACACAGGGAATTGGTAAAAAGATGATTGCGAAAGAATTAGCAAAGATGCTTCTTTGCATTGGAGAGGAAAAATACTGTAATAAATGTAAATCATGTATAGAATTCGATACAGAAAATAATCCGGATTTTTTTATGATTTTACCTGATGGAAACAGTATAAAAATTGAGCAAATAAGAGAAATGCAAAGAAAAATAGTAGAAGAACCAATTATTTCGAAAAAAAAGGTGTATATAATAGATGATAGTGATAAAATGACAAAAGAAGCCCAAAATGCACTTTTGAAAACATTAGAAGAGCCACCACAATATGTTGTAATAATAATGATAGGTTCAAATGAAAATAATTATTTAACAACAATAAAATCAAGATGTAATATAATAAAATTTCAAGATATCCCGGATGAAGAAATAAAAAAACATTTAAAAAATAAATATGGAGTTTCATCCATTGATGAAAGTATGTTAAAGGCATTTGGAGGAAGTATAGGAAGAGCTGAGGTTTTAAGAGAAAAGGAAGATCTATATAAATCTATTTATACTATTATATCTAAAATGGAAGAATTAGACATTATAGATATGTTAAAAGAAGCAGATATCATTTATAAATCACAAGATGATAAATTTGATGTTTTAGATTATATAAATGTTATTTTATTTGAAAAAGCTAAAACTAAGCCAAAATACATAAATGGAATAAAAATAGTAGAAAATACTAAAGAAAGACTAAAGGCAAATAGTAATTATAATATGTGCATAGACAATATGTTGTTTAGCTTATGGGAGGAAATGAATTTTGAAAAATATAGTAGGAATCCGATATAGAAAATTAGGAAAAATATATTTTTTTGATCCACAATATTTAATTGTTAAAAAGGACGAATATGTAATTGTTGAAAACGAAGATGGCGAGGACATTGGAATTGTTGCCATTCCTAATAGAAAGATTTCAGAAGAGAAACTTTCAGCACCACTAAAAAAGATAATAAGAATTGCAAATCAAAAAGATATAAAACATTATGATGAATGCAAGAAAAAAGAAAAGGAAGCATTTAATTATTGCAATAAAAAGATAAAAGATTTTGGTTTAAAAATGAATTTAACAGATGTAGAATATAAATTTGATAATACAAAATTGCTTTTCTATTTTACTGCAGATGGTAGAATAGACTTTAGGGATTTAGTTAAAGATTTAGCTGCGAAATATAAATTAAGAATTGAACTTAGACAAATAGGTGTTAGAGATGAGATAAAAAGACTAGGTGGTAATGGAGTTTGTGGAAGAGAACTTTGTTGTTGCTCGTTCTTAAATGATTTTGAGGCAGTATCTATTAAGATGGCAAAAGATCAAAATTTAGCTTTAAATCCATCAAAAATTTCTGGAAATTGTGGAAGACTTATGTGTTGCTTAAAATATGAAGATGAAGCATATCAAGAAAAGTTATCAAGACTTCCACATGTAGGAGCTATAGTAAAAACAGAAGATGGAGAAGGAGAAGTAGACAATGTAGAAATTTTAAAAGAAGTTCTCAGAGTTAAGATAAAAAATGGAGAAGGATTTAAATATAAAAGATTCGATTTAAAAGATGTCAAAGTAATAAAAGATGTCCAAAATAAAGAGCAAAAAGAAGAGATAAGCAAAGAAGAAATGGAAGAATTAAAAAAGCTTGAAAAAGAAGAATAAAACAATAGATGTAACAATATAAATTTTAGAAGAAATAAAAGGTGGTGAAAAAATGGCTTATAAAATAGATAAAGAAAAATGTATAGGTTGTGGAGCATGTGTAGATGCTTGCCCAATGGGATGTATAGCAATAGCAGAAGATGGAAAGGCAGAAATAAATAAAGACATATGCATAAGTTGCGGAACATGTGCAGCAGTTTGCCCAGTTGAAGCACCTTGCGATGATAACGATTAATATTAAATATAAAAAATAACTTATAAGAAATTCTTATAAGTTATTTTTTTGCAATTATTTATTTGTCATTTCTTCTAAATCAAGTAATTCTTGCCATCTTTTATCTACTTCTTTTTGGAATTCTTCTATCATCCATTCATTACCAGGTTTAAACATATGCTTAAATCTTTTTTGTGGTCTCAAAAATTCCTCAATTGGTAACTTTTTAGCTGGTTTATATGTAATATGGTATTTACCATTTTCAAACTCATATAAAGGCCAATAGCATGTTTGAACGGCTAATTTATTTATAGTCATTAATTCAGAAGTGTCATATCCCCATCCACGTGGACAAGGAGAAAATACATTTAGAAAAGTAGGACCTTCTGTATAGATAGCTTTTTCTGCTTTTACATATAAATCCTTAAAATCGGCAAAAGCTATTGACTGAGCTGCATAAGGAATATGATGAGCAGCTAAGATTAATGTTAAATCTTTTCTAGATTGCATTTTTCCAGGAATAACTTTTCCTGCTGGTGATGTTGTTGTATCTGCAAATCTTGGTGTTGCAGAAGATCTTTGAATACCAGTATTCATATATGCACCATTATCATAACATACATATGTTAAATCATGTCCTCTTTCCATTGCTCCAGATAAACTTTGAAGACCAATGTCATATGTTCCACCATCTCCACCAAAAGCAATAAATTTAGTTTTTCCTCCGTTTTCAGGTTCTACCAATTTTCCTTGTTTCTTTAAAGATTTATAAGCAGCTTCAACTCCAGATAGTGTAGAAGATGCACATTCAAAAGCAGTATGAATAAATGAATCAGTCCATGCTGTGTAAGGGTATGTAAAAGTTGAAACTTCCATACATCCTGTAGCACCAGATATTACGGCGTGATCTTCTTCTTTTAAAGCTCTTAAAATATGTCTTGCCACTATAGGGGCTCCACATCCTGCACACATTTTATGTCCTTCAGAAAATCTAGAAGGTTTATTTGCAATAATTTCTTTCATATTGTATGCCATATTAGTTTACCTCCTTTAAAGATTTTGTTTTTAAACCTAAATATCTATATGGATTTTCTATATTTCCAGTTTCTACGATTTTTAATAAATCTTCATAAACACTTTCAATAGATTCAGTAGGAACATCTC
The DNA here is from genome assembly GCA_900554175.1 of uncultured Clostridium sp. Taxonomy (GTDB): domain Bacteria; phylum Bacillota; class Clostridia; order TANB77; family CAG-508; genus CAG-269. The sequence goes on along the minus strand of USGK01000003.1, from coordinate 80,500 downwards.
TTCCACCAATACCATATATATAGTTAACTGTTGGAACAGAAATTTTATTTACTTGCATACCTGATGTGATATCTGTAAATAATGCTCCTCCAGCGGCATTTAATCCATCTGATTTATCTAAAACAGCAACAGCTTTTACTTTAGCCAAAGCCTTAGCAATTTCTTCAGATGGAAATGGTCTAAATACTCTAACTTTTAAAAGACCTGCTTTAATTCCTTTAGCTCTTAATTTATCAACAGTAAATTTTGTTGTTCCAGCAGTTGAATTCATACAAACAATTGCGATATCTGCATCATCTAATTTGTACTCTTCAAATAGACCATAATGTCTTCCTGTCCAATTTTCAAATTCTTTAGAAACTTCCAAGATAACATCTTTAGCTTTTCTCATTGCTTCAGCTTGTTGAGCTTTGTGCTCAAATAAATATGCTTGCAAATCTAAAGGACCAATTGACATAGGTTCTTTTCTATTTAATAAATAATGTTCAGGTTTATATTCTCCAACAAATTTCTTAACTTCTGAATCTTCTTCAAGCATAATATTTTCGATTGAGTGTGATGTAATAAATCCATCTTGACAAACCATTAAAGGTAGCATAACATCTTTATGTTCTGCAATTCTGTGAGCCATAAGTAGGTTATCATATGCTTCTTGATTATTTTCAGAGAATAACATAATCCAACCACTATCACGAACTCCGTATGCATCAGAATGATCATTATGTATATTCAAAGGACCTGACACAGCACGGTTTACCAAACTCATTACAATAGGAAGTCTTAAACTAGAGGCTATATAAATCATTTCCCACATATAAGAAAGCCCATTAGCTGAAGTAGCAGTCATAGCTCTGCTTCCAGCTGCTTCAGCACCAATACAGGCACTCATAGCACTATGTTCACTCTCAACAGCAACAAATTCAGTATCAACTTGACCATTTGCTACAAAAGTTGAAAAGTATTGAGGGATTTCTGTTGAAGGAGTGATAGGAAAAGCTGCTACAACATCTGGATTAATTTGTTTCATAGCAGTTGCAGAAGCTTCATTGCCACTTAATCTTTCTCTTATACTCATTATTAAACACCTTCTTCCTTCATTTCGATTGCTTTAAAAGGACAAACTTTCGCACAAATTCCACAACCCTTACAATAATCGAAATTAAAATCTTCTCTTTTTAAAGTTTCCTTTGAAACTGGAATTGCATTTTCTGGACAAACAGGAAAACAAAGACCACACTGTTTGCATTTTTCATCAATATAAATAGGACGCATACTTCTCCAGTCACCAGTTTTGCATTCTTTTGAATTACCGGCTTCGTATATGTTTCCACCAATAGTCATATCTTCTAAAAATGTATTTTTATCTATACTCATATTTATAATTCCTTACAATAATATTTAGGTTTTTACAGAGGTTTTACCTATAAACCTTTATCAAAGTATTTTATTAAAATTAAGTAAATAATTAATTTAAAACTTTTATTTCTTTTAAAGCTAGTTTTAAAGCATTCATATTTCCCTCAATAACTTCAGGTTTTTTAGCGAATTTATGTTTAAAAGAACCTTCCATATCTTGGATAAATGCATCTTCTGGCATAACATTACTAACCTTAACGATGGCAGCAAGCATAGGAGTGTTAGGAAAATATCTTCCCAATGTTTCCATAGATACTTTTCTTGCATCAATTGTATAAATTTTTCCTGTATAACCTTTTAAAACAGAACTTAAATAATTTATATCTTTTGTTGTATTTATAACTATAGCTCCTGTTTCTTTAAGACCTGCTGTGACATCAACAGTTTCTAGTAAAGTATCATCAACAACTACTACATAATCTGGATTATAAATGTTACTATGAACAGTAATAGGTTCATCACTTATGCGGTTATAAGCAGTGATTGGAGCTCCCATTCTTTCTGGACCATATTCTGGAAAACCCTGAATAAATTTACCAGTATTAAATGCAGCATCTGCTAAAAGTAATGATGCTGTTTTAGCACCTTGACCACCACGACCATGCCATCTGATTTCTATTAAGTTACTCATTGTTTACCTCCTAAAAAAATTAATACTTTTAGTATATTACTAAATTGCCTAAAAGTCAAGTAAATAGAAAGGTTTTAAGCAATTTTGAATATAAAGTATAGATAATAATTTTAAATTATTATTGACATAAATTTATTAAAAAAATATGTTAATAATTTTTTTAATGTTTAATGAAATAAAAAATGTTATTTAAGTCTATAAAAAAATATTGACAAATCCGAAAAAGCCTAGGAATCAAAGAAGAAAAAATATCAACGGCAAAGAAGATGATAAAACTAGGAATAGAAATAGAATTAATAGAACAAGCAACAGGACTTACTAAAGAAGAAATTTTAAAATGAAAAATTTTTATTAATGTATTATAATAAATTATATAAATCTTAAATGTTTTCAACAATTTTTCTAATTTAGTAATTGAATTTAAAATTAAAATATGTTATATTAACACAAAGATAAAAGAAGACAAGGAAGAAGAAAAATTGGAATTAAAAGGACAAGTTATTGGAATAATCTATCAAAATGAAATAAATAGTTATACTATTGCGGAGATATACGATGAAGAAAATGAATCAACTGAAACAATTGTAGGATATCTACCATTTATAGCAGAAGGAGATAGTCTAAAATTATTTGGGAAATTTGTGGAGCATAAAGAATATGGAAAGCAATTTAAAGTTGACACATTTGAAAAAATAATGCCAGAAACTTTAGATGCATTAGAAAGGTATCTTGGAAATGGAACAATAAAAGGAGTGGGAGAAAAAACAGCAAGGAGGATTGTCCAAAAATTTCAAGAAGAAACTATAGAAGTATTGAAATATGAGCCAGAGAAATTAGTTTTGATAAGAGGAATAAGTAAAGAAAAGGCCATAGAAATTTCACAAAGTTTTATAGAGCATTGGGAAGTATGGCAAATTGTGGGTTTTTTAGAGAAATTCAATATAGGTGTAGAAAATGCAAAAAAAGTATATGATAAATTTGGAATAAATGCAATTGACGAGATTAAAGCAAATCCATATATTTTAATAGATTTAGCAAGGGGAGTGGATTTTAAAAAGATTGACAAAATGGCACTAGATTTAGGTGTTGAAAATAATAATTCTAAAAGAATTAAGAGTGGAATAAAGTATGGCTTAATTCAAATTAGTTATAACGGTCATTGTTGTACTATTTTGGAAAATCTTGAAGAATATGTTTCAAATCTTTTAGGAGTCCCAAAAGAAGAAATCGAAAATAATTTAATAAACCTTAAAGCCAGTGGAGAAATAGTGATTGAAGAGCGTGAAGAAGGAGAAGAGTGGGTTTATTTAGAAAGTTTTTATAAAACAGAAGAACAAATAGCACAAAGAATAATAAAATTAGATAAAGCTCAAAATTTAAAAAAAGTAAAAAATATCAAAGAAGAGCTTTTAAAAGTGGAACAAGTAAATGATATTGAGCTTTCAGAAAAACAAAAAGAAGCAATAGAAGCAGTAAATAAAAATAATGTAACAATAATAACTGGTGGTCCAGGTACAGGAAAAACCACAATTATAAAAAGTATTATAGAAATATATGAAAAAAATGGAAAAAAAGTTGCTTTAGCAGCACCAACTGGAAGAGCAGCTAAACGTATGACAGAAACAACTGGAAAAGAAGCTAGTACTCTTCATAGACTGCTTGAAATAGGTAAAATAAATGAAGATGAATTATTTAGAAATTCTTTAGATTATCAGGGAAGTCCTATAGATGGAGATGTAATTATAGTAGACGAAATGTCAATGGTAGATATGTTTTTAATGAACTATTTATTAAAATGTATATACATTGGAAGTAAACTGGTTTTAGTTGGAGATGCTAACCAATTAGCATCTGTTGGTCCAGGAAGTATTCTAAAAGATTTAATTGAATCTGAAAAAATAACTACAATAAGGCTTGATAAAATTTTCAGGCAAGCTGCTAAAAGTAAGATAATTGTAAATGCACATAGAGTAAACGAAGGAATAGAATTTATATCTAAAGAAGAAACTGAAAATGATTCAAAACAGGATTTCTTTTTTATAAAACAACCTAATCAAGAAAAAATATTAACAGAAGTAATATCGCTTTGTACAGGAAGGCTTAAAAATTTTGGAAATTACGATTTCTTTCAAAATATACAAGTTTTAACACCAACTAAAAAAGGACTTTTAGGAACAAAAGAATTAAATATGTATTTACAACAAGCGCTAAATCCAAAAGGAGATTTAAAAGAAGAAAGAAAATCAGGAAATATAATTTTTAGAGTTGGCGACAGGATTATGCAAGTAAAAAACAACTATGATATTTATTGGGAAAAACAAGGAAGAACAACAGAAACAGGGACAGGGGTATTTAACGGAGAAATAGGAACAATCATAAAAATAAATGTAATAGAAAAAAATATAGAAATAAAATTTGATGATGAAAAAATAGTATGGTACCAATTTAATGAGCTTGAACAAATTGAGCACAGCTATGCAATAACAATTCATAAAGCACAAGGAAGTGAATTCGACGTTGTAATAATGTGTATTCCAAAAGCTGCTCCAATGTTACTTACAAGAAATTTATTATATACAGGAATAACAAGAGCAAAGGATTTATTAATAGTAATTCGGTGCAAATGAAACTATAAAATATATGATACAAAATGTAGATAGTAAAAAAAGAAATACAGGACTTAAATTTAAATTGAAGAAAATGTAAGAAATTAGAAGAGTGAAAGGAAAGACAAAAAATAGATTTTTTTGAAATAATAAAAGATATAATATATCCACCAATGTGTTCTATTTGTGGATCACCATCAAAAGAATATTTATGTAATAAATGCACAAAAAAACTAGAGAATATAGAAATGGTATCAAGAAAAGGCTTTTACAAAGAATTGAAGAGTATAGAAAAAGTTCAAGAAAATGATAAAAATATAAAAAGAATTGAATTAGGTAAAAATAATAGAAATGAAAACCATGAAAAAGAAAATTTTTATTTTGATGAACATATATATGAATTTATATATGATGGGGAAATAAGAAATTTAATATTACAATACAAGTTTAATTCAAAACCATATATTTATAAAGCATTTACAAATTTTTTCAAAAAAAATAAAAATTTGTATTTACATTTAAAAAAATATGATATAATAATGCCAATTCCAATAAGCAATAAAAGATTGAAAACAAGAGGATATAATCAATCAAGTTTGATTGCTAAAAGTTTGGCAAAAAATTTTAATATGGATTACGAAGAAAGGATATTAACGAAATATAAAGATAACAAAAAACAAAGTACACTATCAAAAGAAGAAAGGCTCTTAAATGCAAAAAATGTATATAAATTAAAAAGTGGAACAAACTTAAAAGAAAAGATAAAAAACAAAAAAATATTGTTATTTGATGATGTTTTTACAACAGGGTCAACTTGCAATGAATGTTCGAGAATCTTAAAAGAAAATGGAGCAAGACAAGTTGGAATTTTTACAATAGCAAAGGATTAAACTTAAGAAAAGAAAGGAGAGAGATGCTAAAAGCATCGGCTAATGGAAATGGAAGAATTAGTTGAAAGTATACTTGATTATGTAAGGTCAGACTATACAGATTATGCAATAATGATAAACGGAGAATGGGGATCAGGAAAAACCTATTTTTGGAATAATCAAATAAAGAAAAAAATAGATACAATGAAATTAAATGGTAAACGTTACACAACTATATATATGTCTTTGTATGGTATCTCAAATCTAGAAGAAATAAGTAAGAAAATATTTATGGAAACCAGTCAACTTTTAGATAGAGACTTGAGAAAGTTTATGGATACTCATGGACAAATGACAATACCCGAATATGCAAAAACAGGAATAGATATGGCAAACTTATTCGGAGCAAAGTCACCAGGAAATAAAGTAAATTATGCTGATTTCTTTTCAACTGATGATAAGGTTTTGTGTTTTGATGATTTAGAAAGAGCAAATGTTGATGTAATAGACATTTTAGGATATATAAATAATTTCGTAGAGCATGACCATATAAAAACAATAATAATATGCAATGAAAAAGAATTATCAACAAAAATAAAAAGTTCAAATTTGGAAATGAAAACATTTATAGCAACATATCTTTTAGATAAACAAGGAGAGCTTAACAAAAATGATATTCCTATGGTCGAGAAAATACAAGAAAAAATAGAGCATGTATTTGACAAAGCAAATGACTATGAAAGAATAAAGGAAAAACTAGTTGGAGAAACGTTTGAATATGCACCACAATTTGACTACATTATAAATGGAATTCTTATGAGATACGAAAATAACAAAGAATTAATGAAATTTTTAAGAGAAAACACATTTTTAATAATGAATACATTTAAAAAAAGTGGTACAAGAAATTTGCGTATATTAAAACATTCACTAAATGACTTTAGCAAAATATACGAAATGGTAGAAAGATTTTATCCAAATACAAACAACCTTGTAATGCAAACAATGCTAATATTTACAATAGCAATGTCATTTGAAATAAAAGCAGGGAAAATAACAAAAGAGAAATTTAAAAATATTCAAAATAATGAAGAATATAAATCTATTTTAGTTTCATCAAGAGTATTAATGGATAATAGACAGTTTTATATCAAAGAATTTGATAGTAACTATTATTATAATTTTAAAGCAGAATACAGGTTCTTTAAATTTATAGAATACTACATTCGTACAAGAATCTTTGATAAGAAAATTTTCAAAAAAGATATGGAAGAAATTGAAAATACTACAAATACAAAAGCTGTATCTGCATATAAACAAATTTTAACTCAAGAATATTGGAAGATGCAGGATGACAAATTTTTTAAAGTAGTAAATGAAGCACTAGAAGATGTAAAAAAAGGTGACATTGAATTAATAGATATGGTAAAATTATTTGCATATTATATACATTTTATCAAAAAAGATTTAGTTAGTTATGACTTGAAAAATCTAAAGGTAATGTTTATAAATGGAATGAATTTAGCAAGTCTTCATTCAAGTTATTGTGATAATCTAGAAGAGGAGCTAGGGAAGATTGCAATAAAAGAATTCTATACAACAGAAATGGAAGAAATTTTAGAACATTTTAAAAATTTAAATGAGCAATTACTTGAAAAGAAATATAAGGATTTAGCAGAAGATGTATTTAAAAACATACCAATGAAGATGCAACAGTTTTATGAAAAATTTGACAAAGAGTGTATGGATATACCAATTCTTAAATATTATGATCCATATCAAATGTTCCAAAGAATATCATGTGCAAGTAATGAAGACACGATGATAATTAAAGATAAGATAGTTAAAAGAAATAGAATTCATAAAGAAAAATTACAAGAAGAAAATAAGAATTTAAAAATATTAAAACAAATCATGGATGACTATTTAAAAGGAAAAGAATCAACAATTAAAACAGTTGTAATTAAAGAGTTCTCGAATGCGTTAATGGAAATTATAGAGGCAAACGAAGTTTAAAAAAAGTAAATTAGGGGTAAATTTCCCTAATTTACTTTTTTAATATATATAGTTTGATTATTAGAATAGATTACCATACCTGGCTTGCTTCCATGAGGCTTTTTAACAAATGATACTTTACAGTAGTCAACAGGTATATTTGTTGAATCTTTAGCTTTACTATGTAATGCTGCAAGTCTAGCAGATTCATGTATTGCATCTATAGAAGCGGTTTCACCAGGAGAAAGTTTTAAAATAACGTGACTTCCGTGAATGTCTTTAGTGTGAAACCACAAATCATTTTTACTTGCAAATTTAGTAGTTAAATAATCATTTTCTTTATTATTTCTTCCTACTAAAATAGTATAATCGTCAAATTTAAATTTTAGAGGATTAAAAGATGCAAGCTTATTTGATGTAAGATTTTTTTTCTTTTTCGTATTTACTTTTTTTGTGCTTTTTTGTTTGATTTTATCAGAAAAAATCGGACTTTCTGCCATTTCATCATATACATAAGATATTTCTTCAACCGTTGTACAATTATCTAATTCGTAAACAATACTTTCTAAATAATTAATATCTTCAATAGTCTCTTTTTTTTGTATATTTACAATTTCCAATGCATTTTTTAATTTATTATATTTTTTAAAAAATCTCTTTGCATTGTAACTTGGAAGGTACCTTTTGTCTAAAGGAATAATAACCTTTGCATTTTCATTATAATAATTTTCAAGCTCTATTTGAGATAGATTGTAATTAGGAATTTTATATAAATTTGCAGTAATAAGTTCTCCATAAAGCCTAAATTGATCCATTCCATTACACTCCTGAAGTTTTGAATCAATATTTTCAAGCCTTTTTTCATATTTTTTTAAAGTAACTAAAATCAAATTTAATACAGTATTTCGGTAATTTTCAAAAAGTTCGTTATGTTCTTTTTCAAAATAAAAATTATCGATAAAATAGTTTAATCTATATGCATCATTTTCTAACTTACTGGAAAGTTTTATAAAATAATCTTCCTTCTTTTTAGAACAATTTTTCTTTGAAACTGAGTAAGTTTCAAAAGTTAAAGAAGAACTATTTAAAATATCCCAAATATTATTATAAACTTCTAAAATAGAACTTTTGGAAATAGTTAAATCATTGTAATTTTGCAATATACCATATATGGTAGAGGAGCTTATTCCGTTAAAAACAGAAGAAATCACTTTACCTAAATCAATATTCTTAAATTTTATAATATTAGATTCGTTTAAATTTAATAAATCAGAATTTGAATGTGAAGAGTTTGTGGTATTTTTTATAGGAGATTTACTTTCTTTATCGATTTTAGAAGAAATATTATAAGAAATTTCATCTGTAAGGCAATGTTCAATTTTTTCATAGAATTCTTCAAAAGAAGAGAGACTTAAAAAATTCGCTTTGTTAGATTGGGGAAAACTATATTTTGAACCTGGATAGATATCTCTTAAAGAATTATTTTCAACAGAAGTATGTCTTAAACTATCAATGATTATTTCGGTTGAATTGGTTAGAATAATATTGCTATGTTTTCCCATAAGTTCAATAATAAGTTTTTTTGATATAATTTTATCAGGATTATCAGTATTTTCTAAATCAATAAAAACTACTCGTTCAAGTCCTTTAATATAGATGTCCTTTATTTTAAAACCTATAATATGCTTTCTTAAAAGCATACAGAAATTAGGTGCTACAGTAGGATTTTTATAGTCATGCCTTGTTAAACAAATTCTAGTATTATTTGAAGATATATTTATTAAAAGTGCAAGGTTAGAAAACTTTTTATAAAGACCAATTAATACTGTATTTTTATCAGGTTCATAGATTTTATCTATTTTATAACCAATTATATTTTGCAATTCGTCACAAATCTTTTTTGTCACAATACCATCAAATGCCATTTTAAGTCTCCTTTCAAAAATATTTATTTATTCTTATGTAATATGTTAGATTATAACATATTACCCATACTAGGTAAAGTGAAAAGATAAAATTAACATAAAATTAGACAAAATTTTAAATATATGGTATAATAAGAAGTAGATTGAAAATCTGAAAAAATAAAGCTCTGTAGAGCTAGGAGGTTAAAATATGGAAAGGACAACACGGAATTTAAATTCAAAGGCTAATTCAAAAACTCGTCAGCAGGCATATTCACAGGTATATAATGGAAGAGGTCAACAAACGTATGCAAAGAAAAAACAACAATCACAAGTTCAAAGAATTCAAAAAGGAAAAACAGTCAAACGTAAAAGGAAAACTAAGAGAAACATAGGTCGAATTTTATGTCAAATGGTTTGCCTTATTTGGGAAGAAGCAAAAAAATCATTAAGGAGAAATCCATTGGTCAGAAAAATCCCGGTGATATTGTTAATAGTGGCAGGATTATTTGTTATTTGCAATTTAATACCAGGTTTTGAAGATGAAAATGGAAAAGAAGCAGTAAAAGAAGAAAACACTAGTGTTGAAAAAAATGAAACTTTGTCTACAAATGGAGAGACTTTTTGTGAAGGATATTGGGTAGTAAAAGGAAAAAAACTCTCAAAAGACAAATTAAAAGCAAATGAATCAGAAGCAAACGAATCGAAAGCAGAGGATTCAGTAGAAAATGAAAGTGAAAATTTACTTTTAAAAAATTCTCAAGAAGCAATAAACTATTTTATAAAAGTGGCCTATGGAGAAATTGGAGGGTATGATAAAGAATACGTAATTGCTACAATGACAGAAATGAGGAATAGTGCTATAAAACACTATGATGGGGATTTGATGCAAGACTTGTTTTATCCAAACAGGTATAGTTGCGTAGATGATGGTGAAATATTTTGTGGAGAGGGAATTGCTACATTAGATATCATTCCTGAACAATTTAAGGAATATGCATATGATGTTCTAGCTGGAAAAGTTGATAAATCTTTCGACTATACTTCATATTATGCATATGGAGCTCTTCATTTTGACACTGGAAAAGAGTTTGCAGAGAGATATAACATAACACAATATAAAGAAGTTGGACCTCATGTATTCTTTTATGAAGAAGAGTGGCCAAGTGAGTTAGGATGACAATAAACCTCAAAAAAAGCATGTTATAAGTTTTTTTACTTAACATGCTTTTTTTTAAAGGCAGGAGCACATCTCCTGCCTTTATGTATTTTTAAAAACTCAAAAGAATTATTAAAAATAAAATAAAACCAAGAAAAATACTTCTGCCAATTAATTAATAATAAATTACAAATATACTAATAGTTATTACTATAACTATTTATTGCTCATGTTGTTTTCAACTTGTTGGATCATTTTTTTAACCATGTTACCACCTATTCTTCCAGCATCTCTAGAAGATAAGTTACCATTGTAACCGTCTTTTAAAGTAACACCAACTTCTGAAGCAACTTCATACTTGAATTTATCTAAAGCATCCATAGCTTCTGGAACTAATTTTTTATTACTGTTTTTTGCCATTGTAAATCACCTCCTGCTAAAAATATTAAAACCGATAATCAAAAATGTATATTATAAAAAATATAATTATATAACTAAATATATAATATATCATATAAATAATATAAGATAACATATATAATAGTACAAAATAAAAATTATTATCAAATTATAAATAAAATATATACTTTATAATATATATTGATATATAAATAAATACAAATAATAAAATATAAATAATAATACTTTTTATAATATAAAAACTAATTTATATTACCAGTTAAATAATTGACATTGTCAATTTTAAAGAAAAAAGTTTTCTTTTTTCTAGATATATAATGTGCAGAAAATAATAAAAATAAACTGAAAAAAAATGGAAATTTTCAATATTACAAAAATATTACATGAATATTAAGTTTATGTTACAAATAAAAATAAATATTGATAAAAAAAAGAAAATGTTGTAGAATAAATTAGAAAGTAGAAAGTTTAAAGGAGGAATTTACAATGGCAACAAATCCAATGCAAAGAAAAGCCAGAAATTCATTTTTATTAGGAATGGTAATAGCTCTAGTAATTGCAGCAATACCAGTAGTTTTTTTAGTTATGAAATCAAAAGATTTACAAAATACGATAAATCAGAGCAAAGCTCTATTAACAAGTGTATATGTATTAAATAAGGATGTAAAATCAGGACAAACAATCACACCAGATATGTTTAGTTTAGTACAGGCAACAAAAGCTGGTGTACCATCAAATGCAACAAGCGATGTTCAAACAATGCTAAGTACATATGCATTATCAGACAAAGCAGGAAACCAAATATACACAGATGAACAAGGTCTATATATGTTAGAAAATGGAAAAAGTGTTAGATTGAATAAAGAAGAAAACTCAGATAATTATTATAAAATAGATTCTAATAATAATAACAATAAAGTTTACATAGAATTAAGTGAAAAACCATTAATAGCAAAAGTTGACTTAAAACAAAATACAATAATAACATCAAAGTATTTAGAAAGATCAAATGAAATGACAACAGATGATACAAGATTACAAGCATATAATACGATAGTTCTACCAGAAAGCTTAGAAACAGGAGATTTTGTTGATATAAGATTAATGTTACCAGATGGAAGAGATTATATAGTTTTATCTAAAAAAGAAGCAGATATTCCATGTTATAATGGTACATATTCAACAGATACAGTTAATTTTACAATGAGAGAAGATGAAATCTTAGTTTTATCAAGTGCCATTGTAGATGCAGCAAAAATAGAAGGATCAAAATTGTATGCAATAAAATATGTAGAACCAGGAAACCAAGCATCTGCAAAACCTACATATGTAGCAAACAATGAAGTAATTAATTTAATTAAAAAAGACTCAAATGTTTTAAAAGAAGCAATGACAGAACTAGCTCAAAGATATAATGGTGATACAAGAAATGATATACAATCAAAAGTTAAAGGTGACGACACAGCAGTTGTTACAAAAGTAGAAGAAAGTGTTACAAAAACAAAAGAAGAAAGACAAAAATATCTTGATTCTTTATCAGGAGGAACATCTTCAACAGAATATTAATAAATGAAAGGATGAAAACATGAAAGTAATAGGGTTTATAGGAGCATATAATAAAACTAATTTATTATTAAATATTGCAAAAACATTAACAGAATTAGAAAATAAAGTGCTAGTAATAGATACAACAAAACTTGAAAGATCAAAATATGTTGTTCCATCAATAAGCCCTACGAAATCATATGTAACAAGTTTCGAAAATACAGATTTTGCTTTAGGATTTGAAAAAATGGCAGATTTGTATAATTATTTAGGATTAGAAAAAACAAAAGAACTACCATATGATTATGTATTGATAGATGTAGATGATGGAAATGAGTTCTTGGAATTCAAACTTGATAAAGCTGAAGAAAATTACTTTGTAACATCTTTTGATTTATATTCGCTCAGAAGAGGATTAGTTATATTAGAAGAAATAAAAATACCAGTAAAACTTACTAAAGTATTATTTTCTTATGAATTAAGAAAAAGCGATGAAGAATATTTGGAATATTTATCAAATGGCTATAATGTAATGTGGAACGAATATACAGTATATTTTACAATTTTAGGAGAAGACAATAGAGTAATGGAAGAAAATCAAAGAGTAGCTCAGGTTAGACTAAAAAAACTAACTACAGAATATAAAGAAAGTCTTACAATGATTGTTCAAGATATACTGAAAGATGTAAATCCAAGTAAAATAAGAAAGATAATAAAAGGATAGGAGTGATTTTTTGTGGCTATAGTAACTTTTTACAATTTATCAAGAGAACAAACAGGACAAACAATGGCAGCAGTTGCAACTGCTACAAACATGGCAATAGAACATAATTTAAAAATATTATTAATTTCAACAAGTCTAAATGACAATACAATAAAAGATTGCTTTTGGCAAGAAAAATCTAAAAACTCTTTGGCAGGTATGCTAGGAATAAAAACAAATTTAGTTAATCAAAGTGGTATAGAGGGATTAGATAGAATTGCAAGAAGCAATAAAATTTCGCCTGACGTAATCAAAAATTATACAAGAGTTGTTTTGAAAAACAGATTAGAAATTTTATTAGGACTTACAGGAACAGAAGAACAATACCAAAATTTATGCAAACAGTATTTTGAAATAATAACTCTTGCATCAAAATATTATAATTTGGTTATTGTTGATTTGGATAAAAGAATGAATATAGATTTAAGACTTAAAATTCTAAAAGCCTCAGATGTATTAGTACCTGTAATTTCACAAAGATTAGAAACAATGAAAGAAAATATAGACTTTTTCTCGAAAAGAATTGATATACCTTTAAATAAAGCAATATTCACAATAGGAAAATATGATGAGAAATCAAAATATAACTTAAAAAATTTAACAAGAAGTTATTTAAAAGGAAATAATATGTTAAATGTAATACCATATAACGTTTTACTTTTCGAAGCATCACAAGAAGGAAATATGGTAGATTTAATTCTTAATTTTGCAAGATTAAGAGGAAAAGACGAAAATTCGACATTTTTAACCGAAACAAGTAACTTAGGAAATAATATAAAATATTTATTTAATCAAACGAAAAAATAAAAGGAAGGAGAAAGAATATGTTTAACATAATACTCGGGTTAGCAGTTGTCGCTTTAATGGTTATTTTAGTTATATATTTTATAAATTCTAAAAAAACTGCTGTTGTTGAAAAGCAAATAGATATTGATGAACAAACTTATACATTAGACAAGATGATAGAATTTGTAAAAAGAAGATTAGACGAAATAACAAAAATAAACCTTTATGATATAGGCCTTTCTGAAGAAGAGTTAAAAAGAAGAAAAAATAAAAAATATGAATTAAAAAAAGCATTAAAAGGTTGTACATATGGAGACGTAAATGATAAGAAATATGTAAAAGAATTAATTTATGATTTGTTAGCTAAAGAGTATGGAGTTGATGAAATAAACATATCAACAGCAATTCAATTTGATTCTCCATCACTTTTAACAGCACAAGATAAATTTGACATATTACTTTATATCTATAAAAAAGAATTTGGATATGAAGCTTTATCTGAAATAATAAAAAAATATAATCTAGACGAATTTAAATATGTTCAAGGTGAAGCAAAACCATGCTATGTTATAACAGAAGAAGAAATTGAATCAATATATGAGAAAGAAAAAATCGATTTAACATTTTCAGATAAATTAAATATAGTAGTACAAAGAATATATCAACATTATAAAGGTTATAGTAGTATAGATGAAATAAGAGATATGAATATAGACGGTGTATCTGGTGGTGTATCTGGACTTCCTGAAAGTTTTATAAGTCAAGTTGCACAAACAGATGGATCAGATTATTTAACACAAATACAAGAACATAAGGTTCAACGTGCGTGTGATAGTATTTGGATAATGTTTCATGGTAAATCAATACGTTTAGCGTTTTTATCATTTGGATCAGAAGCAGAACTTAAAAGAGTATGCCAAAACATTTATAAATATAATAATCCTGGTCAATTATCAGACACAAATGGTTATAAGATTAATGAAATGAAAGATGGATCACGTGTCGTTGTTGTTAGACCATCAATGTCAGAAACATGGGCATTCTTTGTAAGAAAGTTCGACGTAAAGCGTGCTACGGTTGAACAATGGACAGGAGATACAGCAGGAAAAGAAGAAGCAATAGATTTACTTAAATTCTTAGTTAAAGGTGCAAGAATAACATCAATAACAGGTGAGCAAGGTTGTGGTAAAACAACATTACTTATGGGAATGATAGAAAATATATATGAAACAATGAACTTACGTATCACAGAAACTGCATTCGAATTGCATCTAAGAAAAGTTTATCCAACAAGAAACATTTTATCAATGCGTGAAACGGACACAATACCAGGTCAAGAAATACTAGATGTTCAAAAGAAAACAGATGGTTCGGTTAACATTATAGGTGAGGTTGCAACAGATCCCGTTGCATCTTGGATGATACAATCAGCCCAAGTTGCATCTAAGTTTACATTATTTACTCACCATGCTAAGACATTTCCTGACTTAGTAACAGCATTACGTAACTCAATGCTTAGAGCAGGAGTATTTAAAAGTGAAAAGATTGCAGAAGAGCAAGTTGTACAAGTACTAAATTTTGATGTACACTTATCAAAAGACTTTAGAGGAAAAAGATATATAGAAAGAGTAACAGAATGTACACCAATACATAGCCAAGATGAATATACTACTGACTTTAGAAAAGAAAAAACATTAGAAGGAAAATTCGACTTATTCTTCGATAATGCAACACAATATTTCAGAAAAATAACAGACAAAAAAGTTTATGAATATAGAAATATACTTGAATATATAGATGGAGAATACGTAATAACAAATAAAATTTCAGATCAAAATATTAAAGATATGAGATTAAACATGACAGAAACAGATGCAGAAGAATTTGACCAATTTGTTGAAAAACACTGGGGAAAAGAAAGCGTATTCAAAATTGATAAATATAAAGAAGAAAGAAAAAAAGAAGCGAAAATAAATAGTCGTGGAAGAAAAACAAAAAATGACAAAGAATAATAAACTAAAAAAGAGGGAGGTGTAAAGAATAAAATGAGTACACAAACTCTACTTTATGTAATATATGGAACTGTAGGGGCTTTTGCAGCAATAATTATAGCATATTTTATACTATCAAAGAAAATGCAAAAGTCTGAATATCAAAAAATAAAGAAATTAAAACAGGGGACTGAAACAAGTGGATTTTCTTTTGATGTATTTTACCAAAAACTATATATTACATTTTCAAGAATACCATTTTTAAAAGGTTATATCTTAAAATTAAGAAGGAAACTTGAAATTATAGACGTAGAAAATGAATATGCAACAAGACGTGATTCTGCAAAAATCTTGTTTAGAGCATTATTAATACTTATACCAGTTGCAATTGCAACAATTGTAATTACACGTAATAATTATTTATTAATGTCAATACTTTTGATATTTGAAATATTTATGATAGATACAGTAATAGATGGACAAGTAAATAAGATGGATACAAACTTATTGAAAGAACAATTAGATTTTTTTGCGGAAATAAGACACGCATATCATGAGTACAACATGGTTGAAGAAGCAATTTATCAGATATCACAGGATGATGAAAAAAATATATCAAGACAAGGTGAAAAAATTTATGAAATTTTAATATCAAATGACCCTGAAACTGAACTTGAGAAATATTATGATATTGCTCCAAATAGCTATTTGAAAGAATTTGCTGGAATTTCATATTTAACAAAAGAATTTGGTGATAGAAAGATAGATAAATCATCTTTGTATTTACAAAATGTAAACAATATAACAGAAGAAATGCAAATTGAAATATTAAAACGTGAAAAATTGGACTATGTATTCCAAAGTTTATCTTTGATTTCAATAGTTCCAGTTCTTGGTCTAGAACCACTTAAGAGTTGGTGTATAAAAAACTTTACATTCACTCAAAGCTTTTACAATGGAAAACCGGGAATGGTAATTCAACTTGGAGTTATAATTTTAACAATAGTTTGTTATATTCTTTTGAGAAAATTAAAAGATAATGGTTCAACAGATAAGCAAACAAAAAATATTGAAAATCCATGGCAAGCAAAAGTATATAAAAATCCAATTTGCAAGAGAATTGTCGATTTATTTATACCTAAAAAAGGAACAAAAGAATATTTAAAAGTTCAAAAATTACAAAAAGATACGGCATCAAAACTTAAAATGGAGTGGCTATATGTAAACAGGATTGCACTTGCAATATTATTGTTTGTGATTACAATATTTTTAGCATTTGAATTACATAGAATATCAATAAATTGGGTTTATACAGAACCAACCGCAGACTATGATTTACTGCGGAGGTTTATCTGATAAAGAACAAAAAACAGCAGAAGAAGAAACTGCAAGGCAAAATGTGTTTTTAGACAAGTTTAAAGGAAAAAAAGATATTACAAAAGAAAAAATTCAATCAGCATTAGTAAAATCAAATGAATATGCGGGAGCAAAAGATGACGATATAAAGAAAGCAACAGATAAAATTTATGATAAGTTACAAATTATAAATGCTGAAGTATTAGCTTGGTATGAAATCTTATTTGCATGTATAACAATGTGTTTGGGATATATGTCACCAATTTGGATAATGATGTTCCAATTAAAATTACGCCAAATGGAAATGGAAGATGAAGTAATGCAATTCCAAACAATAATACTTATGCTTATGAGAATAGAAAGGGTTAATGTTGAAATTATTTTAGAGTGGCTTGAAAGATATTCAAACATATTTAGAGAGCCAATTGCAAGGTGCGTAAACAACTATGAAGCAGGAGCATGGGAAGCACTAGAGGTTTTAAAAAATGATACAAATTACCAACTATTTATAAGAATTGTAGAAAGTTTGCAAGCAGCAGTTGAAAAGATTCCAATCAGAGAAGCTTTCGATGAGTTAGATTCAGAAAGAACATATTACCAAGATAAAAGAAAACAAACCAATGAAAAATTAATATCTAGAAAATCATTGTATGGAAAAATCTTAGGTTTCGCACCAATGGTTTGTATGTTTGTTGGGTACTTAATTGTGCCATTAGTTTACATAGGTCTTACAAGTATGTCAAGCTCTATGTCAAGTATATCTTAAGATTAAGGAGGAAGCATAATGGAGAATGCATCAAAAGCTTTGCTTATTGCAGGTGGAATACTTATACTTATTATTTTAGTAAGTTTAGTTTTATTAGTTAAAGGAAATATTTCAAACTATTATGCTTCTGAAGAAGAACTTAAAATGACTGAAGATAAAACTAAATTTAACGAACAGTTTACAAGGTATAATAGAAACGATGTTGCAGGGTATGAGTTGATTTCGTTATCTAATAAGATTATTGATTACAATGAAAGATTGTCTAGTGAAACTTCAGAAGGAAACGATGTTAAAGCTAATCCGGTGAAGATTTCTATTATTTTGTGGAAAGGTAATCAAAATGATGATGCAAAAAATAAATTAAGCTATGATGGAAATTTTTATTTATTAGATGAATCTAAAAATAAGCTTATAGAAGAGAATAGTTATTTGAATAAAAATAACGAATCAAGTTTAGAAAAGTTTAATAAAAACGCAAGAGAGTTAGAAAAAGATAGTAAGTATCTAAAAGGACTAACGAAAAATATAGATAAAATAATTTTGAAAGAAATTTGTAGCTATAATAATACGACGAAAAAATGGGAGATCGTAAGCGATGCAGGTACTGATGAAAATAAAAAGATTACTAAAATGCTTAATGCTATTCTTAAATATGAATCAATTACACAAAGTAGTACATACAGTGAAAATTTAAAAGGGAAAAATAAAACGTACGAAAATGTAAAAGAGCAATATCTTTCCATGTTAAACGATAATGGTATTAAGATGTATCAATATTATGAATATTCTCAATTCACAAAAGCAAAATTTAAATGCACAAGTTTAAAATATGATGATACTACTGGAAAAGTAAACGAGTTAACTTTTGAATTTACAGGTGAAATTGAATAAAGAAAGGATAAATATAGTATGGAAAATGCGTCAAAAGCACTGTTAATTGCAGGTGGTGTTCTTATTACAATGATAGTAGCATCGTTTGGTGTGTATCTATACGGTGTTTATCATGATCATTCAGAAAAAATGTTGGCAAGAATGAGTGAAAAAGAGGTTAGTGAGTTTAATGCAAAGTTTGAATTTTATGAAAACAAAGAATTGACTCCCAATGATATTGTATCTATTATGAATTTAGTTGTTGAAAATAATATATCAAGAAAAAATATAGGATATTATTATGACAGTGATGTTGGATCAGAGGCTAATGCTCCAACTAGCGGTTTTATTCAAACAGGTTATGATAGTGATCAATTTATAAAAAATTTAACTATAATGTCAGATATTAAGGTGAAGGTTAAAGATTCTAATGGCAATGTTACTTACGAAAAAAAGAATGACTTACTGTATTATTTTACTTTTTCGATAAATAGAAATGAATATAAAAATGGTAAAGTAAATAAAATGAAAATTACTACACATAAGCATGATGAATGGTAAGTAAATAAAAAATATTTTTAGTGTATAAATGCTGTTTAAAAATTTTATTAAATATTGCAAAAAAAAACATAAAATGTTATAATAAGTAAGGAGCTGTCAATAAATGAAAAAAATATTAGCTTTTATTACAGCAGTAATAATTGTTTTAATTCTGCTAGCAATAAAGTATTACAACTATAAAGATGAATATAGCAAAATAAAAGAATTTAATTCTAAATATGAGTCTTATTACCAAAAAGAGTTATATGGTTCAGATGTAGCTACAATTGTAAATAGGGCAGTAAATGACAACGAATTAAATAGAATAGAAAAAGATAAAAATGGAAATTACATTGAAAATGAAACAAATTCAATAAAGGTTGAAATTAAAATTACAGACAATGATACACTTTATAGTATGGAAACACTTTATAATGGAGGAATGACAACATTTGTACAGTATTATAGCAACATAAAATTTGAATGTACAAAAATAGAATATCATTCAAATTCAAAACAAATAAAATATATGTTGTTTGAACAAAAGAGCATATAACAAAAGATTTTTATGTTAGATATGAATTATATCCATAATGAGTTTATATCTAGAAAAATATAAAAGAAAAAATATAAGGAGGAATTATTATGGAAAACGCTTCAAAAGCATTAATTATTGCAGGGGCAATCCTACTTGCAATAGTTATAATATCATTAGGATTAATAGTAGTAAACAATACAAGGAATGTAACAGACAATACAAACTTGAGTGAACAAGAAATACAAGCATTTAATGCAAAATTTACACCATATGAAGGAACAAACGTATCAGGAACAAAGGTAAAAGCACTGCTTCAAACTGCTATTTCTTCTAATGCAAGTAATAGTGATAAACAAGTTACTTTTAAATATGGTACACAGGATAATGCTAAACCAGAAGAAATTACAGGAATAGCTACAGGATCAACATACAAAGTAACACTTACATATAATAACGCTTTAGTTAACAAAATTACAATTGAGAAATAATTTTGGAAGGAGAAATAAAAAATGGAGAATGCTTCTAAAGCACTTATTATTGCAGGGGCAATCCTACTTGCGATAGTTATAATATCATTAGGATTAATAGTGGTAAATAATGTAAGAAATGTAACAGATAATACAAATTTAAGTGAACAAGAAATACAATCATTTAATGCAAAATTCACAGCATATGAAGGAGATAGTGTAGCAGGTTCAAGAGTTAATTCTTTAATACAACAAGTTATTGCTACCAATCAGGCTACAGCTACTAATGGAAAAGGTAGCTATGTAATGGTATGTTATAAACCATTAAATTATAATAGCTCTTATATTGTTATATCAGGAAATTCAAATGGTGAAATAATTTCGTCTAATGCGGGAGGTAAAGACACTGCAAAGAGGATCAAAGATTATGCAAGTTGTACTCTTGAGAAGTATAATGCTTTGGCAACCGTACCACAGCTTGCTGTTAAAACAGGTGAAAATTATATTGTTGAGTGCAACTATAAAGACGGATTAGTTTCTAAAATTAATATTTATCAAAATTAGATATGTTATAATTTATAATAAAGAAAGGATGATAAATCATGGAAAATTCTGTAGAAGCTCTATATATGGCAGCAGCAGTATTAATATTTATGTTAGCACTTACATTAACTTTATCATCCTTCTCAACCTTTAGAAATGACCTAGAAGATTTAATCTTATCAAAGGAAAAGGTAGATACTGCAACAACTAAAGATGAAAATGGGAAAACTAAATATATAAACTATATAAGTAGTTCAGATGAGAAAAGAACAGTTGGAATTGATACAGTATCAAATTCTCTTTATAGAGTTTATAAAGAGAATTATACTGTTGTAATAAAATTAGGAAATGGAAATTCTACAAATTATGAGAAGTTTGACTCAGGTAAAGAGTTGGAAGATTACGCAAACTGCCTAAAAAATGGAGCGACAGTAGTGAAAGAACAAAAATATAAATCAAGTGGAGATCAAATAATTAATAGCAATGATTATATTTTAGTATTTGATATACCAACTGCACAGAATGATAAAGAATATATAAACAATACCTTAAAGGCAGGATTATATGAATTACTTAAAGATAAAACTTTTATAGAATACACAGGAGTTTACTATGAAGCAGACACTTATCCTTTAGGAGAGAGTGACCCATCACGTGATCCTAGCTATAGTGGTGATCATGTTTCAGACGCAAACAAAAAAGAATCAAGAGTTATTACTTATATTGAAAAAATAAATAATTAAGGAGGTCTTTAAGATGGAAAATAACGCATCTGTAATTTTAGCAATATTTGTTGCTGCAGTAATAATGTTTGGTTATCCATTAATAACAATGGCAGGAAAAACTGACAAGGCAGCCCAAGTAGCTGTAGAATCATCTACAAACCAATATGTAGATACAATTAGAACAACAGGAAAATTAAAATATTCTGATTATGAGGCATATTTAAAAGAAATATCAGCAACAGGTAATTCTTTCGATGTAGAAATGGAATTACAAAGATTAGATGAAAATGCTTCAAAAAAAGCAATTCAATCAGAAGGGACTGTTTCTAGTAAAAGTACATACACAACATATTATACAACACAAATACTTGATATGTTAAATAATAATAATGGAACACTTCTTTTAAAGGAAGGGGATATTATTACAGCAAAAGTAACAAGCACAAATACTACAATATTTCAACAATTAACAAAGTACTTAGGTAAAAACAGTACAACAGGAGCAATAGTTGCTTCTAGCTCTGGAGTTGTTACAACTACAGCACAATAAAAATAAAAAAAGGGGCTTGTAAAGTTTTTTACAGGCTTTTATTTATAACAAAATTTATAAAATACCAGTTTTGAAAGGAGCATAAGATGAAAATTCAGCACTTGGCAATAATTTTTCTTTTAATAATTTTACCAATCGATATAGTTTTAGGACTATATCTAGATGCACAAATAAACACAATAAGAAACCAAGCAATATATGATAGGCGTTTAGTAGACTGCGTTTATGATGCTTTAGAAGTATACCAAGCAAATTCAATAGTTGATACAGAAAATGATGTAGTAACTGCAAAAATGGAAAACATCGAAGCATCAGCATCAACTTATTTAGCATCATTACAATCAAGTTTCGGTTTAAGTGGATATAAAGCATCGGTTATGCAAGAATATGTTCCAGCTGTTGTGTATACTATGTATGATGGGTATTATATATATTCTAAATATTACAATACATTATCTCAGAAAAATGTTAAAAGTGACTCTACTTATACAGATGGTGCATTAGTAGAAGGAATTAAGTCTTATGTTTTTTATAGTTGTAGGTATCAAAGAAATAATGGAGATGATTTTGTAATAACATATTCTTTAGATAATTATATAAGGATTCAAGGATTTTTACAAGAAAATTATGTCGATGATTCGGGATATTTGATGGATGGAATTAAATCTGGAATGGATTTAAATGGCAATTATTATGAATATGATGGAGTTAAGTTTTATGAAAATGGTGATGTGAAAATTTCTAATAAGGGTTATCCGAAATCAAATTCCTCAGAGTATATTGTTAATGATTTTACTAATTATGTTAAAATTAATGGGACAAAATATTATTTGGATACGAGTGATGGTGATGGGAAGGGTAAGGTTTTTCACCTTGTTAATGGAACAAAAGTGAACCAGGTTTCTCAAGAAAAAAATGAAGATTTGTATAAAAAATATTATAATGCTATAGAGGAAAATAAAAGTGCATATTATTACTATAAAGAAGCTTTTGAGTTTATTAATAAAATTAGAGGGGCTTATGGTCTTAGTGACCTTAAATCATCAGATGCTGGATATTATGATAATGAGACAAAAAAATTTGTTAATATGAAGGATTATGGAAATTATGAAATCTTTAAAAAGATAGATGGTAAATATATTCAAGATTCAGATTCAGATTTTAATCAACATCGTAAGGCGGTAATAAGACACACAATAGAAACTAATTTATCGGCAGCTATTGCTGGTTTTAGTAACTATTCAGAAAAGGATATACAATTTGCAATGCCTAAAATATCTGAAGAAGATTGGGAGACTATAGAAAATAATGTATCTGTTATAGGTTTCTTACAAGGTTTAGATATTGGAACAAAAAAATATAATGGATATGCTGTTAGTGCAAATACTACAACAAAAGAATTTGTTGACGAAAATTCTATTTATATTGCTACTGATATTGATAACCAGTATCATAGAGCAAATGCAAGAGATATTAATCTAGATAATAATTTAAAGGGTGTATTTAAACTTGACTTTGAAAAACATTACATAAAAGATGGAGATAATACAACATATTATTTTCCAATAAGAGCTAACAAAGATAATATATACACAGGTTCATATACAAGTATAGTTTCACAAACAAGTGTTGATACATCAAAAGGAGATATGTATAAGTACATGAGAGATGCTGATAAAAAATTAAAAGCAGCTTATTATACTGCCCTTGCGCGTGAAAGATATGGCTCATATAAAATAACACATGATACAGATTTTAAGTATTATCTAAAAAATTATTAAAGATATATAAACGTTTAAATTTGTTTAACTATGCTAAGTTAAGCAAATTTAGACGTTTATTTTTTAAATAATAAAAAAATGTGATTTTAATAATAGAAAACGAAATTATTATAAAAAAAAAGTGTTGACAAATCCGAAAAAGCCTGTATAATAAGGGTATATTAAAAAAATGCAACTTAGGTTAGGCAAAATAAAAATTAGTTCAGTTTAATTAGACATCAAAAATTTTTTTCTAATTTAACTAAAATCAAAAAAATATTTTGGAGAGGGAGTGAGGCGAAAATCAATAAAATACAAATATAAGATAAGGAGGATTTTCGGTGAATAATACACAAAAATTAAAATTAAAAAATGATATTGTATTTAAAGCATTTTTTAGTAAAAGAGGAAACGAAAGATTTCTAAAAGATTTTTTAGATGCAGTATTAGAAGAAAATGTAAAAATAAAACAAGTAAAACATGATGCTAGGTTAGAACAGATAGTATTAGAAGAAAAATATGGAATACTAGACTTAGAAGTAGAATTGAGTTCAGGAGAGATAGTAGATATAGAAATGCAACTAAACGATTATAAAAATATAGAAGAAAGAACGACATTTTATGCATCAAAGAAAATAACAGAACAAAGAAACATAGGAAGATACTATAAAGGACTAAAAAAGGTAATAATAATAGCATTATTAGATTATAATTTATTTGAGTTACAGGACTATGTAACAAAAACGGTAAGAGTTTTAGAAAAACACAGAAATTATAAATATAATAACTTTGCAGAATACTATTATATTGAACTAAAAAAATTCAGAGAAAACATATCACTAGATATGAAAGAAAAAGTAAATCAATGGTTAGCATTTATTGATGGAGAGAGGGGCGATCTAATCGATATGGCGAAAAAAGAAAGTAAAATAATAAAAGAAGCAGACGAAGAATATAATGTATTAACAGGAGAGGAAGAAGTCAAAAGGCTAGCAGAAATAAGAATGTTATCAGAAATGGAAGAACAGGCAGCTTTAAAACATGCAAAAACAGCAGGATTGGAAGAAGGAAAAAGTATTGGACTTGAAGAAGGTAGAAATCTTGGACTTGAAGAAGGTAAAAATCTTGGACTTGAAGAAGGAAAAATCCTAGGGATCAAAGAAGAAAAAATATCAACGGCAAAGAAAATGCTAAAACTAGGAATAGAAATAGAATTAATAGAACAAGCAACAGGACTTACTAAAGAAGAAATTCTAGAGTTAAAAAATAAATAATTTTTTAATAATAAATCTTTTTAAACAAATTTAAAATATCTATTGATAAAATTAAAATAATGTAATATAATTGTAACAAAAATGTAATAATAATGAAATACGTTATAATATAATTTTATGATTTAGCAAAGGAGAAGATTATTAAATATGTTTAAATTTGGATTTGGGCAAGATATAGGTATAGATCTAGGAACTGCAACAGTAATTGCATATGTTAAAGGAAAAGGAATAGTTTTAAGAGAACCTTCTGTTGTTGCAGTAGATAGTAATACAGGAGAAGTTGTAGCAGTCGGAAAAGAAGCTAGAAGGATGTTGGGAAGAACACCAGGAAATATTGTAGCAACAAGACCGCTAAGAGACGGAGTAATTTCAGATTACACAGTAACAGAAAAAATGCTTAAATATTTTATTAATAAAGTTGGCGGAAGAACCTTATTTGCACCAAGAATTATGATTTGTATACCATCTAGAGTTACAGAAGTTGAAAAAAAAGCAGTAATAGATGCAGCAAATCAAGCAGGAGCAAGAAAAGTATATTTAATAGAAGAACCAATAGCTGCAGCAATAGGTGCAGGAATTGACATATCTAAGCCATGTGGAAATATGGTAGTAGATATCGGAGGGGGAACCACTGATATTGCAGTAATTTCACTTGGAGGTTCAGTTGTAAGTACATCTATAAAAGTTGCAGGAGACAAATTTGATGAATATATAGTAAAATATATAAAAAGAAAACATAATTTAGCAATAGGTGAAAGAACGGCAGAGGATTTAAAAGTTAATATAGGATGTGTATATCCAAAAATTCAAGATACAGAAATGGATGTTAGAGGAAGAGATTTAATTACAGGCCTTCCTACAACAGTTACCATTCGATCAACAGAGATGCTAGAAGCATTGATTGAACCTGCAATGATGATAGTTGATGCAGTACATTCTGTTTTAGAAAAAACACCACCAGAACTTGCAGCAGATATAAGCGACAAAGGAATTTATATGACAGGTGGAGGTTGCTTAATAGATGGATTAGATAAGCTTTTACAAGAAAAAACTGGAATAAATGTTATGATTGCACAAGACACTGTATCATGTGTAGCACTTGGAACTGGAAAAGCACTTGATACGTTAGATGTTTTAGATAGTAAAGAACGTAACTAATAATAAGCTATTATCAAGATAGGCTATTTTGATAATAGCTTATTTCTTTTAAATGTATATAAAAAACTATTTTGTAATTTAAAAAGTACTTAAATTAATAGTAAATTTTTTATGAAAATTAAACAAATTTATTGAAAAATATAATCTTTAATGGTAATATATTAAAGAAAAATTTAAAAGAAAGTAAGGCTTAGAATACCATGATAAAAAATATATTACAAGCATTAGAAAACTCAGAAAGAAAATTTCCAGAGAAAATAATTTTTGGGGAAAGTGAAAAAGAAGTAACATATAGTGAATTTTTAAAAAATTCAAAAAAGATTGGAACAAACATAATAAAAAATATAAAAAAAGAAAAAGAACCAATAGTAATATTTATTGACAAGACAATAAACTGTCTAGAAACAATGATGGGAATATTATACAGTGGTAATTTTTATACAATAATAGATACAAAATCGCCAGCAGAAAGAGCCAAAAGTATAATAGAAACTTTAGAGAGTAAAATAGTAATAACAGATCAAAAAAATATATCAAAGTTGGAAAAGATTAATTTAGATAATAAAGAAATAAAAGTTTTATTATACGAAGATTTACAACAAGGAGATATTAACCAAGAAAAATTAGAAGAAATAAGAAAAAGGCAAATTGACTTAGATCCAATGTATGTTCTTTTTACATCAGGCTCAACAGGAATTCCAAAAGGAACAGTTGTAAGTCATAGAGCAGTAATATCATATGTGAATTGGGTAAAGGAATGCTTCGAAATAGATAGTAAAACAATATTTGGTAGTCAAACACCTTTTTATTTCAGTATGTCTATTTTAGATGTATTTACAAC
Source organism: uncultured Clostridium sp. (assembly GCA_900554175.1). GTDB lineage: Bacteria > Bacillota > Clostridia > TANB77 > CAG-508 > CAG-269. Next base: position 53,027 of record USGK01000003.1, on the reverse strand, counting down.
AATTTATACAGGAGCGACTCTATACATTATACCAAAAATGTTTTTCTCTTTCCCTATAAAATTACTTGAATTTTTGAAAGAGAAAAAAGTTAACACGATTTATTGGGTTCCTTCAGCATTATGTATTGTAGCAAATTTAGGAGCTTTAGAAAATATACAGCTTCCTGATTTAAAGAAAATATTATTTGCCGGAGAAGTAATGCCAATTAAGCAACTAAATATGTGGAGAAAAGCATTACCAGATTGTATGTATGCTAACCTTTATGGACCAACAGAAACAACTGATATATGTTCTTATTATATAGTAGATAGAGAGTTTAAAAATGATGAAACACTTCCTATAGGAAAACATTGTGACAATTGTGGAATTATTTTAATTAAAGAAGATGGAAAAGAAGCAAAAAAAGGTGAAGTAGGAGAAATTTTAGTAAGAGGCTCATTTTTAGCAGATGGATATTTTGGAAATATCAAAAAAACAAAAGAAGCCTTTATTCAAAATCCTATAAACAAAAATTATCCAGAAATAGTATACAAAACAGGAGATATTGCTAAATATAACGAAAATGAAGAACTTATATATATTTCAAGAAAAGATTATCAAATAAAACATATGGGATATAGAATAGAACTTGGAGAAATCGAAAAAAATATTTATAGTATAGAAAATATTATTTTATGTGCTTGTGTTTATGATGAAAAAAATCAACAAATAATATTATTTTACCAAGGAGATATCGAAGAAACTGAAATTGCAAAGAAGGCAGAAAACTTACTTTTACCATATATGAGACCAAATAAATATGTAAAAATTACAAAAATGCCATATAACAGTAATGGCAAAATAGATAGAAAACTATTAAAAGGACAAATTTCTATAAATAGTGAAAACAATAAATAAAGAAAGGAAAATTATTATGGAAGAATTAATTGAGATTTTAAAAGATGTAAAACCAGGGATTGATTTTGAAAACGAAAAAAATTTGATAAGTGAGGAAATATTAGATTCATTTGATATAGTTACATTAGTAACTAAATTAAATGATGAATTTGATATTGAAATTACACCATCAGATTTGATTCCTGAAAATTTTGAATCAGCTGAAGATATATATAAATTAATACAAAAATTGCAAGATGAAGAGTAATATTGAAAGGGAAAAAAGAAAATGTTAATCAATTCAATTGAGTTTTTGATATTTTTATTAGGAATAGTTTTAATATACAAAATAGTACCCAAAAAAGTAAAATGGCTTGTATTATTAATTTCTAGTTATATTTTTTACTTTTCTAATAGCACGTATTTAATTTTATGTATGCTTTTTACAACTCTTTCAATATATTTAGTGGCATTGAAAATTGGAAAGATTGATGATGAATGTAAAAAAATATCAAAAACTATAGATGATAAAGAAAAAAAGAAAAAAATAAAACAAGATTCAAAAAAGAATAAAAAAAGAGTATTGGTTTTTGGAATACTACTCAATTTAGCTGTACTCATATTTATTAAATATTCTGGATTTATCGGAGAAGGTATAAATTCATTATTTAAAATTTTGCATATAGAGTTTAATATACCACTTAAAGAATTTATTTTACCACTTGGAATATCTTATTATACACTTCAGGCAATAAGCTATATTGTTGATGTGTATAGAGGAAAAATAAAAGCAGATAAAAACATAGGAAGAGTTGCATTGTTCTTAGCATTCTTTCCACAACTTGTAGAAGGTCCAATTGGAAGATATGATAAATTAGCTAATAATTTGTATGAACCACATGAAATTACATATAAAAATATTTGTTTTGGAACTCAACTAATGCTATGGGGATTTTTTAAGAAGATGGTAATAGCAGATAGAGTAGCAATGTATGCAAACGAAGTATTTAATAATTATACTGCATACTCAGGACCAATTATAGTTTTAGGTGCTTTAGCATACACACTTCAAATATATGCAGAATTTTCTGGTGGAATTGATATTGTAAGAGGAGCAGCAGAAATTTTTGATATACATTTAGATCAAAACTTTGAAAGACCATTTTTTGCAAGATCAATTGACGAATTTTGGAGAAGATGGAACATTACACTTGGAACCTGGCTTAAAGATTATGTTTTTTACCCAGTTTCACTTTCAAAAGCATCGGTAAAAGTTACAAATGTTTCTAAAAAAATATTTAAAGATACATATTTATCTAAATTAGTTCCAATAGCTTTCTCACTTTTATTTGTATGGCTTTGTAATGGGATATGGCATGGAGCTGGAGCAAAATATATCGTTTACGGATTATATTATTATGTAATAATGATGCTTGGAAAAATATTTGCTCCTTTATTTGAAAAAATTATAAAGATTTTTAAAATTAATACCAAAGTATGGAGTTATAAGTTATTTCAAATATTAAGAACAGATATGTTTGTATGTATAGGAATGACAATATTTAGAGCAGAAAATTTAAGAACTTTTTTTGAAATGGTAAAATCAATATTTAATGTCCACAATTTGGAAAATATATTTAATGGAAAAGCTTTCATGCTTGGAGGCTTAAATCCGGGAGACATTGCAATAATAGTAATTTCAAGTATTATATTATTAGTAACTAGCATATACAAAGAAAAAGGTTTAAAATTTAGAGAATCTTTAGCTAAACAAAATTTAATATTTAGATGGATTGTATTATATGCTTTAATTTTTATAATAATTATATTTGGAATATATGGAAAAGGGTATAATATTCAAAGTTTTATATATGGACAATTTTAATAAAAATTAAAAATAAATAGAAGGTAAATTTAATGAAGAAGGATTTAATAATAAAAACATTAAAAGCAGGCATATTTTTAGGCATATTTTTTCTTGTCTTTTGTATATTGGGTAAATTTTTTAATCCAGTAGGTACAATAAAGGAATGGTTTCAATCATATGCTATAATAGAATTTTATAAAGAAAAAGAAAATTCGATTGATGTCTTGTATGTTGGAAATTCTTGTATATATACAGGAATTTCACCGATGGAAATATACGAAAAGACAGGGATAACAGGATATTGTTTTTCTACACCTCGTCAAAAAATGTGGTCATCATATTATTACATAAGAGAAGCTTTTAGAACTCAAAAACCTAAAATAGTTTTCTTAGAAATCGGTGAAGCTTTTTCTAGAAAAACTGCTAATGATGAATTAGGTACAAGAAATGCAATAGACCCTTTAAAACTTAGTAAAAATAAAATAGAAATGATAAATGATAGTGATTATGGTATGTCAAATTTTGAAAAATTAAGTTGTATATTCCCAATATTAAGATATCATTCAAGATGGTCTAGCTTGGAAGAAAGCGATCTTAGAAAATTTATAAATAAAAATGAATATACATATAAAGGGTATTTATTAGAAAATAAGCATAAAAAATATTCAGGTAAAGTTAATAATAAACTATCAAAAGAAGATGAACTTAGTGATGAGGTTTTAGAAGAAGAGATTGAAAAAATGCCTGATGAAACTAAAGCAAAAATAGAAAAAATGATTGAGTTTTGTAAGGAAAATAATGCGGAATTAATATTTTTAAAAATGCCAGAACCTAAGGTATGGAGTAATAAACGACATGAAATAATAGAAGGATTGGCAAAAGACAATGAAGTTAAATTTATTGATTTGAATTATGAAGATTCCGTAAAAATTGACTGGCAAGAAGACACACAAGATGGTGGGGATCATTTAAATATATACGGAGCAAAAAAAGTTGCTGATTTTTTAAGTAATTATTTGAAACAAAATTATAATTTAGAAAGTCACAAGGAGGACGCAAATTTCCAAAACTGGAATGAAGATTTATTAAAATATGATGAACAAAAACAAATGAAAAATATAGAATAGAAAATATTTTAAATAAAAACATCCCAAATTACAATAATAAGTAATTTGGGAATCTTTTTATTTTACTAGAGTATTTAGTTCTGTTTCCAGTTGAGTGACATGTTCCTCCGAATTTTTATATAAGGAATAGTTATAAAGAGCAACTTTTTTCATATTAAAGAAGCAAGTAGTCATAATTATTAATGATATTACAAGAATAATAATTATAATTAAAAATATTTTATTTAATTTGTTCATATTTTTCTCCTTTCTTTTTATAAAATTATATCATAAATAATTACATTTGAAAAGTTTGGTAATATCAATAAAATTGAAGAGAATAAATACAAAAAATATATAGTTTTAATTTATGAAATAAAAGTATTTTTAAATAAAAAATCCCAAATTACTATAAGTAATTTGGGAATCTTTTATTCTAGCAACATCCTCTATTATTTCCACCGCAGCAGCAGCATAATAAAATAATAAGAATTATTATCCAGCAACAGTCATCACCGAAACCGAATCCGCATCCGCATCCTCCTCTATTTTCTGGCATGTTTTCACCACCTTTCAAAATCCTTATAAGTATCAAAAAATCTTGTTTTTTTTCCTTTGTTTGATATATAATATGAGAATTTATAAAAAGTGTTACTGTTGAATTTCTATTAAAAGCTAGTTTGAATTTTATTTAGAAATGAAACTAATATTAAAAATACTTATAAATATATAGTTTAATAAAATAAAAATATAAATGATTTTATAGACCAATGGTGTTTTAAAAAAATTTTTAAAAAACTCTATACAAAAACTGGATTAAAATGATATAATTGCATTAAATTATATTTACAAAAGGAATGAGATAAAAAATGGGAAATATAGTATTATTAGATGATTTAACAATAAACAAAATAGCAGCAGGAGAAGTTATAGAAAGACCGGCGTCAGTTATAAAAGAAATGGTAGAAAACTCAATAGATGCAGGAGCTAAAAATATAACAGTTGAAATAAAAAATGGAGGTATATCATATATAAGAATTTCAGATGATGGAAAAGGAATTGCAAGAGATGATGTAGAGATGGCATTCGAAAGACACGCAACAAGCAAAATAAGAAGTGCTGCAGATCTTCAAGATGTAAAATCAATGGGATTCAGGGGAGAAGCATTAGCTAGTATTGCTGCTATTGCAACAGTAGAACTTGTAACAAAAACTGAAGAAGAACAAATAGGAACAAAAATAGTTGTAGAAGGTGGAGATGTTCTAGCGATAGAAGATGAGGGCTGTAGTAAGGGAACTAGCATTACTGTAAGAAACTTATTTTTTAATACACCTGTTAGATATAAATTTTTAAAAAAGGATTATACAGAAAGTGGATACATAGAAGATGTAATGACAAGAATTGCATTAGTACATCCTGAAATTGCAATAAAACTAATAAACAGTAATAAAACAATTTTACAAACGAATGGTAGTGGAGAACTTAAAAATGTAATTTACAGCATATATGGAAAACAAGTTACTGAAGAAGTTTTACAAGTTTCATCTGAATATGAAGATATAAAAATAAGTGGAGTAATAGGAAAACCAGCAATAGCAAGATCAAATAGATCAAATCAAATCTTTTTTGTAAATAAAAGATATGTAAAAGATAAAACTCTAACAGCTGCTGCTGAACAGGCATTTAAAGGATTAATTCCAATAGGAAAATTTGGATTTATAATTCTAAATATTGAGATGAATCCTAATAAAGTAGATGTGAATGTGCATCCAGCAAAGCTTGAAGTAAGGTTTGAGAATGAAGATGTAATTTTTAAAGCAATGTATCATGCTGTAAAAGATACACTTTTAAAGGCAAACTTGATATCTGATAGAGAAAAAACAAGAGAAGCAAATGTAGCTTCAAAAGATGCATTTAAAGTTCAATCAAGTTTTGCAAGAGGAATAACAGGATTATTTAAAAGAAAAGAAAATGAAGAAGAGAAAGATGATAATACAGATAGTTTAGAAAATGAAATACCTAAAGGACTAAGGGCGTTATCGGAAGAAGAAACGTTAAACTCTGATTTATTTGGCAGAAATAATAGTGATATAAATATAGAAGAAACAAATACACAAAATATTTTAAAGGATATATATATTAAAAAACAAAATGAAGAAAAAAATAAAGAAAGTGAAATCCAAGAAAATATTAATATTGAACTTAAAAATGAAAAAAATAAATCAGAAGAAAAAAATGAAGAAGAAATACAAGAATATGTTATAGATAAATCAAATGAACAAGAAAAGGTAATACCTATAGTATTTGAAGATAATGATTCTGAAAATAAACAAGAAGAACCTGAAAATGATGAAAAAGCAACTAAAAATCAAGGAAATAACAAAGAATTTGAAGAGAAAGAATCAATAAATGATAAAATTGAAGATGTTGATAGTAAAAATACTTGCGAAAAAACAGAAACTAATTTAAATGAAGAGATTTCAAAGAATGAAAAAACAGAAAGCAAAGAAAAAATATCATTTGAAGAAATGTACAAGCAGTTATTTGGTAAAGAACCATATGGGGGAAGAAAAGAAACAAAATCAGAACCAGAAGATGTATACAAAATTGACAAAGAGATAGATAATAATAATATTTCAATGTTTGAAAATATGGAAGAATACAATAAACCAATATATAAATTTATAGGCATAGCGTTTAATACATATATTATTTTAGAAATGGATAAAGAATTGTATATAATGGATCAACACGCAGCACATGAGAGAATAATGTATGAAAAGGTTAAGAAAAATTTCTATAGTGGCAATAAAAATAATTCACAACTGTTATTATTGCCAGACATAATTACACTTACACATAAAGAGATGGGAATAGCAAAAGATAATTTTGAAATGTTTGAAAAAGCTGGATTTATTTTAGAAGAATTCGGAGAAAATACTATAAAATTATCAGGTGTTCCAGATATTTGTATAGATCTTGATACAAAAGAATTATTTATGGAAACTTTAGATGAAATAAACACAGTTGCAAGAACAGCAAAACAAGAAAAAGAAGAAAAATTTATAGCAACTGTCGCATGCAAAGCTGCAGTAAAAGCAAATATGGTTTTAACAAAAGAAGAAGTAGACAGTCTAATGAATGAACTTCTAAAACTTCAAAATCCATTTTCTTGTCCACATGGTAGACCAACGGTTATAAAAATGTCTAAATATGACATAGAAAGAAAATTTGAGAGAAAATAGTTTTGTGGAGGAATATATGGCAACTATAATTTATTTAATTGAGATAGCATTATGGATTGTTTTAATTGTATGGTCATGGAATTCATTAACAAATATAAAAGAAAAAAATATAAAAATTAAGTATATTGTAATAAATTTAATTATATTAACTATTATAACAACAATAATTTTTAATATATCGTCTAGTGGAGTTCAATATCCAAATAAAAATATGATTGCTCCAGTAAGAAGAATAATTGAATTTCTTTTTATACCACTTAATGGCTTTATAGTAATGCCATATTTAGCAATTCAAATAGGAAACTTAAATTCTGAACAAATTGACGACAAAATATTTAAAAAGAGAATAACTGTAATGACTATAATATTTATTGTAATATTAATAATTGAAATTTTTTACTTTAAAGATATACAAAACGGAATATTAAATTTATATAAAAAATAAGAAAGGAGAGGGTGCAGCTTTTGCTAGCATCTACAAAAAATGAAACCAAAAGTAATAGTTATTGTTGGACCAACTGCATCAGGAAAAACTGCACTTTCAATAGAATTGGCAAAAAAAATAGATGGTGAAATAGTATCTTGTGATTCTATGCAAATATATAAATATATGAATATAGGTTCTGCAAAGCCTACAGTGCAAGAAATGCAAGGAATAAAACACTATATGTTAGACTTTTTAGAACCAAATGAAAGATTTTCTGTTGCAGATTATAAAAGAAATGCAGAAAAATCAATTGATGAAATATTAAATAAAGGAAAGATTCCAATTGTTGTTGGCGGGACAGGCCTATATGCAGATAGTTTAATTTATAATATAGAATACAATGAAATTGAATATGATGAGGAATTTAGAAAAGAACAAGAAAAAATAGCTATGACAGAAACAGGCTTAAAAATGCTATATGAAAAAGCAATGAAAATAGATAAAGAAGCTTGTGAGAAAATAAGTCCTAATGATAAAAAAAGGATTATAAGAATTCTAGAAATATATAATTCAACAGGAAAAACTAAAACGGAACAAGAAGCGGAATCTAGAAAAAATGAACCTAAATATGACTATAAAGTATTTGCAATAGATATTAAAAGAGAAATATTATATGACAGAATTAATAGAAGAGTAGATATTATGCTAGAACAAGGATTGATAGAAGAAGTAGAATCAATTTTAAAAAAATGCGATAAATTTCCAACAGCTATGCAGGCAATAGGATATAAAGAAGTTGTTGAATATTTAAGAAAAATTGAAGAAAATAGAGCTGATAGTTATATTAAAGAAAACGAAAAGATATGTTATAAAGAAATGAAAGAAAAGATAAAACAAGAAACAAGAAGATATGCTAAACGTCAATTAACTTGGTTTAGAAAAAATAAAGAAATAATATGGATTGATGGCTTGGCAGATATGCAAAATAATATAAATATTATTTTGGAGGAAATAAATTGAAGAATGTAATAAGTATAAAAAAATTTAAGAAAGAGAAAATAAAAAAATATATTATATATGTATTATTTATTATAATTATATTTTACATAATTTATGCAATATACTTACTGATAAAATCTCCAACAGATACATTTACAGTAGAGTCAGGAACTCTTACAAGAGAAGAAACTGCAACAGGGTATATAATAAGAGAAGAAACAGTTCTTAAGGGAGAAAATTATAAAAACGGAATAACTACAATAATTTCAGAAAAAAATAGAGCTGCAAAAAATCAAACAGTTTTTAGATATATGGCAAAAGATGAAGAAAATTTAAAATCAAAAATACAAGAAGTTGATGCCAAAATACAAGAAGCACTATCTAAACAGTCGTGGCTTCCTTCAAGTGATATAAAAAATTTGGAAAAACAAATAGATGAAAAAACAAAGCTATTAAATACAGAAACAGATTTACAAAAAATAAGAGAAAGCAAAAAGGAAATTTCAAGTATTATATTAAAAAAGGCTAAAATAATTGGTGAACTAAGCAATTCAGGATCATATATAAAGAGTCTTACTACCGAAAGAGAAAAATACGAAAATGAGCTAAATAGTGGATCTGAATATATAAAAGCACCAGTTGCAGGATTGGTTTCATACAGAGTAGATGGATTAGAAAATACATTAACACCAGAATGCATAGAAAACTTAACAGAGAAACAATTAGATGGATTGGGAATAAAGGCTGGAAAAATTGTTCCTGTAAGCAGTGAGTCTGCAAAAATTATTAACAATTTTAATGTTTATATTGCTACTATTTTAAATTCTGATATAGCTAAAGAATCAAATGTTGGAGATGAAGTAAAGATAACAATTTCAACAGGAAAACAATTAAATGCTAAAATTCAAAAAAAGGAAGAACAAGAAAGTGGAAAGACACTTATTGTATTTAAGCTAAATATTTTAACAGATGAAATGATTCAATACAGAAAAGTATCTTTTAACATTACCTGGTGGAGCAAATCAGGATTAAAGATTCCGAATGATGCGATAGTAAGCGGAGAAAATGATGTAAAATATGTTGTTAAAGAAAAAGCAGGATCATATAGTAATATTTATATAAAAGTATTAAAACAAAATGATAAATATTCTATAGTTGAAAATTATTCAACAGAGGACCTTAATAAAATCGGAATAAATGTAAATTCATATAGTAAATTATCTCAGTATGATATGATTTTAATGTATCCAAATAAACGATTTTAATGATTATAATATTTTTTTTAGAGATAAAAAAATATTACAAAAATATTACAACAATATTAAGTTTACATTACAATTAATTAAAACGCTTGACAATTCATGTAAAAAGTAGGATACTAATGGCAAGTGATTAATATAAGAAAGTTTTAGGAGGTTTTTGCAATGTCAAGTGCAATAATGAGTAAAGTTTGGAATTTGTTCGGAATGGATCAAACAGATCCTGAAGATATAGAAAATGAAGATGAAAACGTATATGATTACGACTATGAGGAAGAAGAAGAACCTCAAGAAGAAAAAAAAGGTTTTATGAGAAGAAATAATAGCAACAATAAAGTTGTTTCTTTACCTCAAACTCAATCAATAAGAATGGTAATATCACAACCTACAAGTTTTGAACAATCAGAAGAAATTTGCGGGTTCTTAAAAGAAAAAAAATCAGTAATAGTTAATTTAGAATATGTTAATAAAGATGTAGCAAGAAGAATTGTTGATTTTATAAGTGGTGGAGTATATGCATTAGATGCACATATTCAAAAAGTATCAAATTCTATATTTTTGATTGCACCAATTAATTATGAAATAACAAATGAAATGGCAAGAGAAGAAATAAAAAATAAGTTATCTGTTTCATGGTTAAATAAAAATAGTATTAACTAATATTAAGGAGGTCTTAAGATGCTTACACCACTAGACATTGAAAATAAAAAATTTTCTAAACAAATGATGAATGGATATAGTGTTGAAGAAGTAGATGATTTTCTAGATGAGATAGGTGCTGATTATGCTAAAAAATATAAAGAACTTAAAGAAACATCAAAAACAATAGAAGATCTAAATAATGAATTAGTCCATTATAAAAATATCGAAGGAACTTTACAAAATACGTTGGTTATGGCTCAAAAGACTGCTGAAGAAGTAAAACAAGTTGCAAAACAACAAGCAGAACAAATAATAACAGATGCAAAATCAACAGCACAAAAAGAGTTAAATAATATAAATGAACAAATTACTACAAAAAAGAGAGCTCTAAACGACTTACAAAAACAATTCGATATATATAGAGTAAAAATGGAATCATTACTTTACTCTCAACTTGAATTAATAAAAGAAATTAATAAAGAGAATTAATAAAAACAAAAGACTATTCTTAAAAAGGAATAGTCTTTTTATGTATTATGTAATATGAATGTAATATTACAATTATATTAAATGTATATTACATTTCTGTCAAGAATATTGACAAACATAAAAAAAGATATAAAATAATAGTATGATAAAATTGTAAAAGGAAAATATTTAATAATGAGAATAATAAGTGGCAGAGCAAGAGGTACAAAACTTTTTACTAATGAGGGAGAAGAAACAAGACCAACATTAGACAGAGTAAAAGAATCAGTATTTAATATAATACAAAATCGAATACCAGAAAGTACAGTATTAGATTTATTTTCAGGCAGTGGAGCAATAGGTCTTGAATTTGCAAGTAGAGGAGCAAGAAAAGTTTTGATGTGTGACAAATCTAAAAGAGCTAAAGCTATTATAGAAGCAAATATTGAAAAAACACATCTTAAAGATAATGTTTATTTTTATAATTTGGATTATAAAGAACTTTTAAAAAAAGTTCAAAAAGAAAAATTTGATATTATTTATTTAGATCCACCATATAAAACAAATTTTATAAAAGATTCCATTATAGATATTTTAAAATACAATTGTTTAAAAGAAAATGGTTTAATAATTTTTGAAACTGATGAAGAAGAAAGAGTTTTAAATGAAATAAAAGATCTAAATATAGAGGTTATAGATAATAGAAAGTATGGCAGAGCATACATTGTTTTTTTAAAAGAAAAGATCATGACATGATTACAAAGATTTTCTAGGAGGAAAGAAATATATGGAAATATTTACATTGTTGGAAACATTAGAAGACATATTAGAAAGCAGTAAGGGAGTACCTTTTACACAGAAAAGTATTGTTGACAAAGAAGAAATATTAGAAATTATAAAGGAAATAAGATTAAAACTTCCAGATGAATTAAAACAAGCTAAATGGGTAAAAGAAGAAAGACAAAGAATATTATTAGAAGCACAAAAAGAAGCTGATGAAATAGTAAAAGAAGCAGAAAATAGAATAATATCAATGATAGATGAGCATGAAATAACTAGAAAAGCTTATGATCAAAAAAATGAAATTATAGAAACAGCAAATGAAATGTCAAGAGAAATAACATCAGGAACAAAGGAATACGCAGATGGTCTTTTAAATAATACAGAAACAGTTTTAACAAATACGTTAAATAATTTAGAAAAGAATATGAGTGAAGCTTTAAATTTAATGCAAATATCTTTAGAAGATACAATAAAAACAATACAAAATAGTAGAAAAGAATTACAATAAAAATAGCAAAATTTGTTGCTATTTTTTTTGTATTTTGATAAAATAATATGGGAATTTTTATGGAAAATATAATGAAAACATATTGGAAGGAATGATACAAATGGCAAAGAAAAAAACAAAAAGAAGATCTAAAAAAAGTACAAAAAAATCAAACTTAGACTTAAGTATAATCGGAATTATAGTATTTAGTATACTTTTAGCAATATTATTATATACAAATTCTGGTACTCTTGGAAAAAAATTAAATGAAGTTCTAGGTGGGATGATGGGGATTTTAAGATATATTCTTCCTGTTGGAGCTTTTGCAATAGCTATTAAAAAAGCATGTGAGAATGAAAGAGAATATATTACACAGAAATTTGTACAGTATGCCATACTTATAATTTGCATCGCAATTGTTATGAGTGTATATCAAATATCAAAAGGAACCTTAGATATCACAAAAGATATTTCACAAGTAATGAAAAACGCATATACTCTTGGAGCAAAAGATGCAGGTGGAGGTGTTATAGGAACACTTGCAGCAGTACCACTAGTAAAATTACTTGGTTCACTTGGAGCTGTTGTTTTAAGTATAGGTGTATCTCTAATGTTATTTGCATTTGTATTTGAAATAGATATAGCGGAATTTGTAAGCAATAAGGTTGAAGATTATTTAGAGAAAAAAGATATAAGAAAACAAGAAAGAGAAAAATATTATGAAGAACAAAGAATTTTAGCCGAAAGAGAAAGCAAATCAAATAAAAAGAACAAAATTGATGAAAATCATCCATCTATAGAAGTACAAACAGCTCCAAAAATGAAGCCTATTTTAAATGAAGAGCCAGAACAGATAAAAATTAATTTAAATGGAAGAATAATAGAAAATGAAGAAGAAGATAAAGGATTTTTATCTAAATTAAAATCTAAGAAAAATAAAGAAAAAGATCACAGTATAACAAAAATGGCAAGCTCAATTGGCAATTCAGACACGTTAAATAAGACTGCTGTAAAAGATTTTAATGATAATGAAGAGTTATTTAAAATGCAAGAAGAAGAAAAACAAGATAAAACTAAGCAAGTATTACAACTTGAACATACAATTGCTGTTGAAGAAGAAAATTATGTATATCCACCAATAAAAATTTTAAAGAAAAAAGAGAATAAATCTATAAAAGGTGGAACAAAATCTCTTACAGAGACAGCTGCAAGATTACAAAAAACTTTATATAGTTTTGGTGTGTCTGCAAAAGTAGAAAATGTAACAGTAGGACCTGCAATTACTCGTTATGAGCTTAAACCTGCAGAAGGAGTAAGAGTTAGTAAAATTGCCAATCTAGCAGATGATATAGCATTAAATTTAGCAGCAGAAACAATAAGAATAGAAGCACCGATTCCAGGAAAACAAGCTGTAGGAATAGAAGTTCCAAATAAAGAAAAAGAAATGGTAGGACTAAGAGAAGTTATAGAAAGTGACGAATTTAAGAATAATAATTCTAAATTAAGCGTAGCTCTTGGAAAAGATGTAGCAGGAAGTGCTATTATTGCAGATATTGCAAAAATGCCACATGTTTTAATTGCAGGTTCAACAGGTTCAGGAAAGAGTGTTTGTATAAATACAATTGTTACAAGTATAATTTACAATAGTAAGCCAAGTGAAGTAAAATTAATAATGGTAGATCCAAAAGTTGTTGAACTTTCTGTTTATAATGGTATTCCTCATTTATTAATTCCAGTTGTTACTGACCCAAAAAAAGCAGCTGGTGCATTAGCTTGGGCAGTACAAGAGATGGATGACAGATATAATAAATTTGCAGAAAAGGGAGTAAGAGATTTAAAAGGATACAATAAGCTTATTGAGAAAGAAGGTAATCAAGGAAAATTACCTCAAATTGTAATAATTGTAGATGAGCTTGCAGATTTAATGATGGTTGCTGCAAAAGATGTAGAAGAAGCTATTTGTAGATTAGCTCAAAAAGCTAGAGCTGCAGGAATGCATTTAGTAATTGCAACACAAAGACCGTCCGTAGATGTAATTACAGGATTAATCAAAGCAAATGTACCATCAAGAATTGCTTTTGCTGTATCGTCTCAAATAGATTCAAGAACAATACTAGATCAGGTTGGTGCAGAGAAACTTTTAGGAAAAGGAGATATGTTATTTTTCCCTTCTGGTGCATCAAAGCCAACTAGAGTTCAAGGAGCATTTGTTTCAGATGATGAAGTTGAGCAAATAGTAGAATTTGTAAAATCAAATGGAACAGCAGTATATAGAGAAGATATTCTAGATACAATAGAAAATGGAAGTAAAGAAGAACAAAGGAAAAACTTAGAAGCTGAACAACAAGCCGATGATGATACAGATCCATTTTTATCAGATGCAATAGATACTGTTGTTGAAACAGGACAAGCATCTACATCTTTTATTCAGAGAAAGTTTAAAGTAGGATATGCAAGAGCTGGAAGAATAATTGATCAAATGGAAGAAAGAGGTGTTATTTCTGGTTACCAAGGAAGCAAACCAAGAGAAGTATTATGGACATTAGAGAAACTTGCAGAAATGAAAATGACATCAGAAGCAAAAGAAGAATAAACTTCTAATTTAAAGGAGAGAAAAGTTGGTAGAAAAAAAGGATAAGTTATTAAGTAAATTTGTGAGAAAAGACTACAACAATGAACTTGAAGAAGTTTTATCTAAAAAAAACTACAAAGAAGATGTAAAAAGTTTAATACTTAGTATGTGTTATAAAATAGAAAGTGCCTATAAAGATTATGAAACCGTAAAAAAAGGAGTACTTTCTAAAGAAGAATATATAGAGAAAATTATATATGTAATACAAAAAGAATGCAATAGCATAGAATTTATCAATAGAAATCAAGAACAAGAAATTAATAGAAAAGATAAATTAATAAAATGTTATCCAATTGAAATTAATTTATTATATTCTTTATCAGGAATAAAGAAAAAAGATACAATTATAAAAAATAACAATGAATATGTACAAATAGCATTAACAGATATGTTAAATGAAGGCAATAATATAAATACATGTGAACCACTAAGAGATTTTAATGGATTTTCCTGGAATGTTGTAGCAAAAGATATATATAATTTAGTATATAATTTGGTATATCAAGATTTAATAATATTAAATGGAAACAACTTCTTAGAAAATTGGATAAACAATAATAAGTTTATATTAGATTACTTTGAAGTTTTGGAAAATAAATTAACAGAAGATTATGGCAAGAAAATAAAAGACAATTTAATTACAGATATAATAAAAATTTCATTATTAGAAAAAATGATTTTAGATAAAAATTTTGAAGAGAATATTGAAAAAGAAAAAATAAAAGTAGAAAAGAAATATGATAAATTTAAAGATAGTGAAAAATATATATTAGAAATAACTAATAAGAAAAAGAGAATTTCAAAAAAAATAAAAAAAATAGATCAAACAATAAATGATAAAGAATTGTTATTAGAAGAATATGAAAAAAGAAATTCTAAGTTACCTTTAGAAGAAAAAATATTTAGTATGAAGGTATTAAAAAAAATAATGCAAGACGAAAGAAGTGAATTAGTAAAAAAACTAGAAGAATATAGCAAAAAAATTAATCCTCATTTTTTCATACAAAAACAAACGGAATTAAGAAAAAGTGTAGAATATTTTTCTATAGTTGAAGAAAAATCAAAATTAGAAATGCTTAGGAAATATATAATAGATTTGCAAAAAGAGATACTAAACGTCTTTAATATAAAGATTGATAAGGTAGAAGAAAAAGCAGAAATTATAAAGCTAATATATAGTTTTAGATACTATCTAAATTTACCTGTTACAAATGAAAAAAATATTTTAAAAATAGATATAATAAAAGAAGATATTAAAAAAATATATACAAAATTAATAAATAAGGCAATTCAAAAGAAAGTTATTTTAGACATTTCAGATAATGAAAAAATACAATCAGAAATTTATAAAAATATTTTTGTTTCAAAAATTATCTCTTTGGAAAAAGTAAGTATAAAAGTTTTTAAAGAAAAAAATGAACAAAATTTTAAAATACAATTTTTTGAAGAAGAAATTATGGAAAAACAAATAGAATCAAAAAATATTTTAGATAAAAATGATTTAAAAATAAAATTAAATAAGAAAATAAAATTATTTATATAATTTTACGAAAGAAAGGAATGATAATAAATATGAAAATAACATTTTTAGGTGCAACAAAAACAGTTACCGGTTCTAATTACTTAGTAGAAGCAGCTGGAAAGAAATTTTTAGTGGATTGTGGACTTTTTCAAGGAGGAGCAGAAGATGAGTATGAGAATGAGGCAGAATTTGATTATGATGTAGGTCAAATAGATTTTATGTTACTAACACATGCACATATAGATCACTCAGGGAGAATTCCAAAATTATATAAGGAAGGATATAAAAAACCAATATATGCTCATAAGGCAACATGTGATTTATGTAGTTTAATGCTTCCAGATAGTGGACATATTCAAGAAATGGAAGTTGAATGGCAAAATAGAAAAAGAAAAAGAAAAGGATTGAAGCCTGTAGAACCAATTTATACAGCAGAAGAAGCAGCAAGATGTTTAGAACTTTTTATTCCTGTTGTATATGACCAAATAATAGAAATTAGCCCAGAAATTCACGTTAGATTTAATGATGCAGGACATATGTTAGGATCAAGTATAATAGAAATTTGGGTAAAAGAAGGAGAAGAAAATAAGAAAATTGTATTTTCAGGAGATATTGGAAACAATGATATTCCGTTAATTGGATCTCCTACTATGATAGATTCAGCAGATTATTTAGTAATGGAATCGACATACGGAAGTAGACTTCATATTAGAAATGATGAAAAGGCTGAACTTTTTCTTAAAATAGTATCTGAAACTCTTGATAAAGGTGGTAATGTAGTAATACCTTCATTTGCAGTTGGAAGAACACAAGAAATTTTATATGAGTTAAATAAAATAAAAGAAACAAGAGATGATGAAGAATTTATGCACCAATACAGAACTTTAATGAAAGCTCCGGTATATGTTGATAGTCCACTTGCTATATCTGCCACAGAAGTTTTTAAAGAAAATATGGATTTATTTGACGAAGAGACAAAGCAAGCTATTTCAAAAGGAGACAATCCTTTGGAATTCCCAGGGCTTCAATTTACTATGACTGCAGATGAATCAAAATCTTTAAATGAAAATAAAGTACCATCAATTATAATATCGGCAAGTGGAATGTGTGATGTTGGAAGAATAAAACATCATTTAAAACACAATTTATGGGACCCAAAAAATACAATTCTTTTTGTAGGCTATCAGGCACCAGGAACTCTAGGATATAGCATTGTAAATGGAGCAAAAAAAGTAAAGATATTTGGAGAAGATATAGCAGTAAATGCAAGAGTGGAATATATAGAGGGATATTCTGGACATGCTGACCAAAAAGGGCTTATGAATTTTGTATATTCTTTTAAAAATCAAAAACCAAAACATATATTTTTGGTTCATGGTGAAGAAGAATCACAAATAGTATTAAAAGATAAAATTGTAGAGGAAACCGAAATTCCGGTAACAATACCAAGCTATGGAGAAATATATGATGTTGAAAATATTCCAGAGAAAATAGGAGAAATAAAAACACATAGACCAGTAACTATAAGAGGAGAAATTTTAACAAGATTAGATCAATTACAAAGTCAAATTGATGACATGAAAGAGAGTGTTAAAGAAGATTTAGCAAATAAAGATCTAAAAGATGAAGATATGTTTAGAATAAAAGAAAAAATGAAAGATTTAGAAAAAGATATATTAAATATTATAGAAGGATAGAAAATGCCTTGTGAAAGGAATGAATTTGATTATGAATATAGGTTTTGTATCTCTTGGATGCACAAAAAATTTAATTGACACAGAAGTAGCAATAGGTGAACTAAAGGAAAAATATAAAATAGTAAACGACCCGAAACAAGCAGATGTAATAGTTGTAAATACATGCGGTTTTATAGATAAAGCAAAAGAAGAAGCAATAAATACTATTTTAGAAATGGCTGAATATAAGAAAAAGAGATGCAAATATCTTATAGCAATGGGATGCCTAGTTCAAAGGTACTATAAAGATTTGCCTAAGTTATTACCAGAAGTAGATTTATTTTTAAAGATAGAGGATTATCCTCATCTATTTGAGATGATTGACGGGTTAATAAGCAATGATACAGAAACAATCTTAGAAAAAATCTCATGTGATGAAAATAAAGAAAATGAATTAAAGAAGTTACCAATGTTTAAAGAACAAGAATATCTTTATAGAACCATTTCTACTGGAAAGAATTATGCTTATTTAAAAATTGGAGAAGGTTGTAGCAACATGTGCACATATTGTGCAATACCATACATAAGAGGTCTATTTGTATCAAGACCGATGGAAGATATAATTAAAGAGGCAAAAAAATTAGCCTCAGAAGGAATAAAAGAATTAATAATTATAGCACAAGATACTACTAAATATGGTGAAGATTTATATGGAAAGTCAATGTTATCTGAATTGTTAAATGAAATTTGCAAAATTGATAAAATTAAATGGGTTAGGTTTTTATATGCATATCCGGAAGGGATAACAGATGAACTTATAACTACAGTGAAAAATCAAGAAAAGATAGCAAAATACTTTGATATTCCAATTCAACATATTTCTGATGATATCCTAAAAAGAATGAATAGAAAAACATCTAAAAAGCATGTAATCGAAATTATTGAAAAGATAAGAAAAGAAATCCCAAATGTGATTTTAAGGACAAGTCTAATTGTTGGTTTCCCAGGTGAGACAAAAGAAAATTTTCAGGAGCTTTTAGAATTTGTAGAAAATACAAAATTTGACAAATTGGGTGTTTTTGAATATTCAAAAGAAGAGGGAACACCTGCTAGTAATATGCCAAATCAAGTTCATTATAAAACAAAAAAATCAAGATTTGATAAGATTATGACAATTCAACAAAAAATATCAAAAGAAAATCTTAAGAAAAATATAGGAAAACAAATGGAAGTTTTAATTGAAAATACATCATTTGATGGAAAATATTTAATAGGAAGAACTAAAAATGATGTTCCAGACATTGATGGAATTGTTTATATTAAGAAGAATTCTGAAAATGAAAAATATTTAGATAAGATTGTAAATGCTAAAATTATGAATGTGGATAATTATGATTTAATAGCTGAATTTATAAATTAATAATTAATTTGGATATAATTGATCAAAAAGTTTATAGGTAAAACTTAAAAAACCTAAATATATACAAGGAAAAATAGAATAATTTTATGGACGAAAATAAGATTGAATCAGCAATAGAAAGTATTTTATTTGCTGCAGGTAGAGAAGTGAAAATTGATGAATTAACATTGGCTTTAGAACTTTCAAAAGATGAAATTGAAAAAGCAATTGTAAATATGCAAGAAAGATATGAAAAATTGTCTAGTGGAATAGAATTAATAAAAGCAGATAATGGATATCAGTTGTGTAGTAAAAAAGAAAATGCAGAATATATATATCAAATAATAGATAAAAGAAGTAAGCCTAAGCTTTCAAATGCAGCACTAGAGACACTTGCGATAATTGCATACAATCCACGAATTTCAAGAGCTGAAATAGAAGCTATAAGAGGTGTAAATGTAGATGCAACTATTTACAAATTATTAGAATATGATTTGATAGAAGAAGCTGGAAAACTTGATTTACCAGGAAGACCAATGTCTTACAAAACAACATCAGAATTTCTAAAAATGTTTGGTTATACATCTTTAAAGGATTTGCCAGATTTACCTAGATATAAAGTTGATGAAAATCATCAAATTGTTATATATGAGTTAATTGAAGAGAATGAGAAAATTGTTTCAGAATAAATCGAAGTTATTTAATATAAAAATATAGATTTATTTTGTAACAAAAAATTACGAAAAATAGCAAGAAAATCTTGCTATTTTCTGCATTTTTTAGTAAAATATAAAAGCGGATAAATGAATAAAAAAAAACGGTGGTGATAAAAGTGAAAGAGCCAAAAGAAGAAAATTTATTATATTTTGGTGATAATGAGATTGTAAAAGAAAAGAAAGAAACTAAGCAGGTTTTCGTAACTAAAAGGATAAATGGAAAAGAAAGTCATAATAAAATTGAAGTTAAAGCACCAAAGGAAACAGAATACAAAAGAGTTCCAAACACACAAGGTTTTAATTTTGAAAGAGAAATAGTAATAGGTGTAAATAATAAAAGAAATTTGGAAGATGACGAGAATAGAAAATCAAATAGAAAACGAAAAAACAAAAATTTAAATAAGAAAAAAAATAAAGACACCGTTAATAATAAAAATAGAGTAAAAGAAATAAATAAGAAACAAAAAAACAATATAAAGAAAAATTCCAATAACAAAAAGAATGGTAAAAATAATTTTTATAATAGCGAAAATATAGATATACTAAATAAAATCAATCAAAAAAAAGAAAAGAAAAATAAAGTGAAAAGAACTTTAACCAAAGTTTTTCTGTTTTTAGTTTTATGTATTGCAGTTATCGTTATGGCATTAGTAACACCAATTTTTAATATTACTCAGATAAATGTAGAAGGCAATTCTAGAGTTTCAACAACAAGCATAATAAATTTAGCTGAAATTAATTTAGGACAGAATTTATTCAGAAATAATAAGAAAAAAGTAATTAAAAATATAAAGGAAAATTCTTATATTGAAGAGGCAA
The DNA here is from genome assembly GCA_900554175.1 of uncultured Clostridium sp. Lineage (GTDB taxonomy): Bacteria > Bacillota > Clostridia > TANB77 > CAG-508 > CAG-269. The sequence goes on along the minus strand of USGK01000003.1, from coordinate 32,103 downwards.
CAATGAAAAGAATACTACCAGGTACAATACAAATTAAAATTACAGAAAGAGAAATTGAATACCAAATAAAATTAATATCAAGTTATATTTATATAGATAAATCTGGTAATATATTAGAAAATTCAGAAACAAAAGCCAATGTGATGTTTATAGAAGGATATTCTACATCAGAGGAAGCCTTAATAAATGAAAAAAAATTAAATGATGAAGATATAAATAAATTAAAAAAAGTATTAAAAATAAAGGAAGCTTTTCAAAAAATAAATGATTTGGATCTTTCAACTGTAAGTATAAATATTAAAAATGAAAATAATTTTATAATATATGTAAAATCGCAAAATAAAAAAATATATATAGGAAATGGAAACAATTTGACAAATAAAATGCTATATGTAGAAAAAATTATGGAGGTAGAAAAAGAACATCCAGGAAGTATTTTTATTAATGGAGATTTAAATGAAGGATTTAAACCATATTTTAGAGAAGAAACAATTGAAAATTAAAAAATAAAGCATATTAGGAAGGGATTGAATCAAAATGAGCGAAAAATGGCAAAGTATTACATTAGGAATATTATGTTTTTTATTAACAGTACTTATCTGTATTCAAATAAAAACAGTAAAACAAAATGGAACAACAGTAAGTTTGAATCAAGAAGAAAGTGAACTTAAAACTCAAGTTCTTAAGATGAAAGAAAAATATGAAAATCAATATGCTGAATTAGAAAGAATAGAAAAAGAACTTGCAAAAACAAGGGAAAAAGCAGCTAGTAATAATAATGAATTAAAAGCATTAGAAGAAGAAATTAAAAATTATAACAATATACTGGGTACAACTGATGTAAAAGGAAAAGGTGTTATAATTAAAGTTCAAGATGGTGTAGCAAATTCTGCCACAACAAATGCTAATGATTTATTAGTACATGACTTAAATGTTTTAAGTATTGTAAATGAGCTTAAAAATGCAGGGGCAGAGGCAATTTCTATAAATGGAAATAGAGTTGTGAATACAACAGCTATATCATGTGATGGAAATGTTATAGTAGTGAATGGTGAAAAAATAAGTTCACCTATAGAGATTTATGCAATAGGGTTACCAGAACAACTTACCACATTAAATAGAGCAGGAGGAACATTAGAACGTTTTAAAGAGTTGGGAAAGCAAGTAGAACTTAATAAATCTTCGAATGTTCAAATACCAAAGTATACAGGAGTATTTAATTTTAAATATGCAAAGACTGTAAAGTAGTTATGAAAGGATGATAAAATATATGAAAATAAAGAAAGGAAAGATAATTGTTTCTGTAACTATTGCAATAGTATGTTTCTTATTAGCTATGAGTATTTTTATGCAATTTAAAGTTGTAAGTGAAACAGAGAAAACAGAATTAGACACAATGAGAGAAACAGATTTGAGAACAGAACTTGCAAATTGGAAATCAAAATATGAAGAAACAAAAGAAAAATACAATGAAACAAAGGAAACTCTTGATTCGTATAAAAAAACAAGTTCAACAGACGATAAGACAAAAGAAAATTTAGAAATAGAACTTGAAAAATTAAAATTAGCTCTTGGTATAACAGATGTTAAGGGTGAAGGTGTTACAATAACTTTACAAGAAAAAAAACAAAACGAGCTTAGTGAAGATGAAGAAATTATACCAATTAAAGCCGAAGACTTATACTGCATAGTAAATTATTTAAAAGATGCAGGGGCCGAAGCTATATCTATTAATGGGGAAAGAGTAGTTAATACTACAGATTTTGTTGATGTAGGAGATGCAATAAAAGTAAATAGCAAATATTTAAGAGAAGATAAATATCAAATTAAAGCAATTGGAAATAGCTCTTATCTTGAAAGTAGCATATTTGGAAAAAATGGTTATGCGGAGCAACTTAGTACAACAGGAATAAAAGCAACAATAGAAAAATCCAATAAAGTTGAGATTGCAAAGTTTGACGGTAATTTTGAAACAAAGTATATGGAGGAGGTTAAATAAAATGGTATTTATAGCAATAATTATAGGATGTATTTTAGGTGCTATAGTTGGAGTGAATGCACCAATAATTTCTTATACATATTCAAGCTATTTAGCAATAGCTATAATTGCATCATTAGATTCTGTATTTGGAGGAATTACAGGTGTCTTAAAAGGAGAATTTGATTTTAAAGTTTTTATTTCTGGATTTTTTTGTAATAGTATCTTATCAATACTACTTACTTATTTAGGCAATAAATTAGATGTAGATATATATTTAGCAGCAATAGTTGTATTTGTCGGAAGAATGTTTTTGAATTTAACAATAATAAGAAAGTACTACATAGACAAATGGTCAGAAAAAATCAGTAAAAGCAAGAAAAATAAAGAATGTAAGACTAAATAACAGCAAAAAATTAAAAAAGAAAATATTACAAACTTATTACAAAGATGTAACAAAAATATAACAAAAATATTACAAATTCTATTGACATTTGTCAAAAAATGTAATATATATAAGGCTAGTAAATATAATAAAAAATGGAGGAATTATCTTGGCAATAGGAGATATCATAGCAGGTATCGACATAGGAACATCTAAAGTATGTACTGTTCTAGGCGAAGTAAATAATTTTGAACAGATAGAAATAATATGTTGTACCTCGTATAAATGTAATGGATTAAAAAAGAGTAAAATAGTAAATGAAGATGATATCAGTTTAAGTATCTCTAAAACTATTCAAGAAGCTGAAGAACGTGCTGGTTTTAAAATAAATTCAGCATATGTAACTATTCCAGGTAAATATGTAACAATTGTTCAAAATAGTATTGTAAAAGAAGTAAAAGACAAATTTGCTGGGATAACCCAAAAAGATTTGCAAAATGCTATGTTACAATTAAAAGATATTGAAGTTCCAGAAGATAAAACATTAATTGATATTGTAATAGATAAAATTATGTTAGACACAGGAAAAGTTGTAAAAGATCCAGTGGGTAGTTTCGCTTCAAGTTTTACAATTGGTGCACAAGTTATTTTAGCAGAAAAGGAATATGTAAGAAAATTAAATAGTATTTTCAAAAAAGCAGGTTTAGAAATAGACGGAATAATTCCAGCAACTCTTGCAGAAAGAAATTTAATTTTAGATAAAAATGAATTATCAGATAATGTAATGTTACTTGATGTAGGTGCAGGAAATACCGATATAGGAGTTTTTGAGGAAGAAAAATTTGTATATACAGGTACTGTTCCTCTTGGAGGAGACAATATAACACATGATATAGAGCTTGTACTAGATATTTCACATGAGGAAGCAGAAAAGTTAAAAAAACAGTATGGCTTAGCTTTAAAATCATTTATAGATAATGATAATGAAATTATATTAAATACTTGTAAAGACGATACAAAAACAAAAACAATAAAAAGTTCTGAACTAATTGAAATTATAGAAGCAAGAGTTGAAGAAATTTTTTCACTTGTTAATAAAGAAATTTCAAATGAGGGAATAAAGTCAAAGATTAATAATGTAATATTAACAGGACAAGGAATAACAAGTATAAATAAAAGTGATGTAGCAGGAAAAATAGTATTAAACATACCAGTAAAAATATCAACAGGAAGAGCAGTAAGTACTATAAAACCAGAGTTTAGAACAAGTTATGCTTTGGTCAGGTATATTGCAGCTAGACCATTTACAAAATCAGTTTCTAGTAAAATAGATACAAATTCAAAAGAAAGTTTTATAAAAATGGCATTATCAAAAGTAAAAGAATTCTTTTATAGTTAAAGAATACTTTTTATAATAAATGGGAAAGCCATATGGAGAGGATTTTAAATTTAATAAAACATAAAATAACTTAATTTAATGAGGGAGGAATTTCATTTATGATGGACTATGAAGATAACAATAACAACGGGTTAACTATGATGGACGGCACAGCTACAATCAAAGTAATAGGTGTAGGAGGTGCTGGAAACAATGCAGTAAACAGAATGCTTGAACTTGGGATAAAATCAGTAGACTTTATTGCAGTAAACACAGATAGACAAGCTTTACAAAAATCAAAAGCTAGTACAAAAATTCAAATAGGAGAAAAAATAACAAGAGGATTAGGAGCAGGAGCTAATCCTGATATTGGTGCTCAATCAGCAGAAGAAAGTAAAACAGAATTATCAGAAGTTCTTCGCGGAGCAGATATGGTATTTGTAACATGCGGAATGGGTGGAGGAACTGGAACAGGTGCTGCACCAGTAGTAGCAGGTTTAGCTAAAGAAATGGGAATATTAACAATAGGTGTTGTTACAAAACCATTTACATTTGAAGGAAAGAAAAGACTAGCACAAGCTGAACGTGGAATAGAAAGTCTAAAATCAAAAGTAGATACTTTAATAGTAATACCAAATGACAAATTACTTCAAATAATAGATAGAAAAACATCTATGTCAGAAGCTTTTATGATGGCTGATGATGTATTAAGACAAGGCGTACAAGGTATATCAGATTTAATTACAGTTACAGGAACAGTAAATTTGGATTTTGCAGATGTTAAAACAATAATGTTAAATACAGGTATGGCACATATGGGAACAGGAAGCGCATCAGGTGAAAATAAAGCAGAAGATGCTGCAAAACAAGCTATTCAAAGTCCATTGCTTGAAACTTCAATAGAAGGAGCAAGAGGTGTAATTATAAATATTACAGGTGGAGAAGATTTAGGACTACAAGAAGTTAATACAGCTGCTGAGCTTATCCAACGTAGTGTAGACCCTGAGGCTAATATAATATTCGGTACAGTAATTGATCCAGAAATGACAGATGAAATAAAGATTACAGTTATAGCTACAGGATTTGATCAAGATCAAGATACTAATATATCAAAAGGTGTTAACAATTTAGTAAATAAAACATGGGAAAAGAAAATAAATTCAATACCATCAAGTTCTGATTTGTCTTCATCACAAAATGATTTAGATATTCCATCATTTTTAAGAAAAAATAAAAATAAATAATAAACATATAAATTTAAAATTAACCCCAGTTTGTTAGAAAATTCAATCTAACAAACTGGGGTTAATTTATATTTATGAATTTTTATTGCTTTTTCATTTTTGGCTTTGAAACTAAAGAAGCAATATATCCAAAGAATACAGCAGCTGCTATTCCACCAGCAGAGGCTTTTATTCCACCAGTAAAAATTCCAATAGCTCCATCTTCTTGAATAGCTTTAATAGTTCCTTTAGCTAGATTGTAGCCAAAACCTGTAAGTGGAACAGTGGCTCCAGCTCCTGCAAAATTAACTAAATATTTGTAGATTCCAAGACCGCCTAAAATTGTTCCCAATGTTACAAATAAAACTAAAATTCTTGCAGGAGTAAGTTTAGTTTTATCAATTAAAATTTGACCAATAACACATATTAACCCACTAACTATAAAACATTTAAGCAAGCCCATCCAATCAATTGTAGAAATAAAATCCATTTAAAATCTTGTATGATATATTTAAAAGTTTAAATAATCATACACTCCTTTCTAAATATAAAATTAAAATAAAAGTAAAAAATATAAGTTATAATTCGATACTAATAGCATGAGCAATCCCGGGAATAGATTCACCTTGTTGAGAACTCATTGAATTCATAAGAGCACCTGTGGCGACAAGTAGAAGTCTTTTTATTTTCTTTGTTTTTAATTGGTTAAATAAGAATCCAGAAAAGACACTTGCACAACAACCGGCAACCACTACCTCCTGAATGAGTATCTTGATTTTCTTTATCAAAAATTAAAACGCCACAATCATTATAAACAGACTTTATGTTGTAACCATTTTTAGCAAATAAATCAATAACAATATCTTTTCCAATATAACCTAAATCTCCTGTTAAAATTGCATCATAATATGATGGATTTCTTCCAGTATCTTTAAAATGAGTCATAATTGTATCAAATGCAGCAGGAGCCATTGCTGCCCCCATATTATTTGCATCTTTTATACCCATGTCAACAATCTTTCCAGTAGTAATGTGTGTAATAAATGGTCCTTGACCATCTCTAGAAAGAATGGCTGCTCCGGCAAGCTGTGACTGTCCATTGAGCTGTTGGAGGTCTTTGATTTCCTAATTCTAGAGGAAATCTAAATTGCCTTTCAGAACTACAAAAGTGACTTGAGGCAGTACACAATGTTTTATTTATTCCTCCGTCAATAAAAACAGATGCTAAAGATAATCCTTCAACAAAAGTAGAACATGCACCGAAAATTCCGAAAAACGGAATATTTAATTCTCTAAGACCAAAACTAGAAGAAATACATTGGTTTAATAAATCTCCGGCAAAACAGTATTCTAAATCGGAAACAGCTAAATTAGATTTGCCAATAAGAGTGTTTACTGTTTCTTTTATAATCTTGCTTTCAGCTTTTTCCCAAGTTTTCTCTTCATACATTTCATCCTCGATGCACTTATCGAAATATTTTGCAAGAGGTCCATCAGCTTCTTTAGGACCTGCTATACATGCAGTTTCTAATATAGTAGGAGGATTATCAAATTTTATAGTTTGTTTACCTAATTTTTGCATAATGTTTTTCCTTTCATTAACAATTAAAAATAAAATAAATAAAGCCAACAATAATGGAACTAGAAATACCATAAACTAATACAGGTCCTGCAACAGTGAACATTTTTGCACCTACTCCCATTACATAGCCTTCTGATTTATATTCCATAGCAGGTGCAACAATTGAGTTTGCAAATCCTGTTATAGGAACAAGTGATCCAGCACCAGCAATTTTACCAATTTTATTAAATAGGTTTAAACCTGTTAAAAAAGCACTGATACCAATTAAAATAATAGAAACAATTGTACCAGCAATTTCTTCAGAAAGACCTTTATATAGACTGTAATCCATAATAAGTTGTCCTATTGAACAGATGAGTCCACCAATTAAAAAAGCATATAAACAATTTTTTAATATTGGAGAATTTGGAGATTTTTGATTAACGTAATCTTGATAGTCTTTTGTTGTATCTAATGGATTTGACAATGCTTTCACATCCTTTCAAATTTTAAAGTTTATCAATATTTTTTACAAAAAAATATATTTTATTCAAAAGTTTACAAAAAATAAAAAAATGGAATAAATTTAAGAAAAATAAGAAAAAATATAAATGTTACAATGTTGTTACATTTATATTACATTTATGTTAAAGATATTGATTTTCATATAAAAAAAAGTTAAAATAAAACTGCAAAAGTTAAGTAGTTATTTTTGTGTGTATTTATAAAAATCTAAAAAAGGAGAAATAAAATGCAAAATTGCTTAGGAATATATATAGAAAACAATTTAATAAAATATGCTAAAGTTTCTAAAGAAAATAATAGCATTAAAGTTGAATCCTTTGGAGTAAGGTTTTTTGAAAATTTAACATCTGAAATAAATAAAATTGTTGAAGAAACATACAGTTTTAATACACCGATTGCAATTAATTTGTCAGAAGAAAAATATATGTATTTTGATATTTTTGCATTATTGAATAAAAAAGATGTACAAAAGACAATCGAGACAGAATTTGAAGCATATTGTGATGAAAAAAAATACAACAAAAATGCACTTGAAATAAGATATGCATTAGTACCTAAATATTCTGATAAAGATAGAATAAAAACAATAAATATATATGTTAATAAGATTGAATTAAATAAAAGAATGCAATATATTGAAAAGTATAAGCTTACAGATGTACTTCCAATGGGAATGACAATTGCAAATATTGCTAAAATGGAAAAAAATGAAAATATTTTAGTAGTTAACATGGAAGAAAAAACTACTATTACAACTATTACAGATAAACAAATCTATAATGTTGAAACAATGGATGCTGGAAGTGGAGAAATTTTAGATAAAATTAATAGAATAGAAAATTCTATGTCAAAAGCATATGAAATATGCAAAAATACAACTATATATACTGCAGAAGTAGTTTCGACAGTGGAAGAACAACCGTATTTACAATATATTATGCCAACGCTTTACCAAATAAGCCAAAGAGTGCAAGAAATAATTTTAGAAGCACCAATGAAAATTTCTAAGGTATATTTGACAGGAAGTTTGGCATTAATAAATAATGTTGATTTATATTTTCAAGAAGGTTTATCTCAGGCAGAATGCGAAATATTAAAACCTAACTTTTTAGAACAAGTACTTGATAAAATAAACATAAAAGACTATATTGAAGTGAATTCCGCTATAGCTTTAGCAGTTCAAAGATTAAATGACACATTAAAAGGCATGAATTTCAAAAAATTATCTCTTTCAGAAAGATTAAAACAAGAAATGAAAATTACAATGCCAGAATCTAAAAAAAGACCTGCTAAAGAGGGAAAAAATAAAAAACTAAATTTAAAATTAAATCTAGATATGGACTTTAAAGGAAAATTGGCTCCGATGGAAAAGAACTTTGTGAGAGCAATATATGGAGTTTTAATTTTAATAATTGTGTTTATTATCTTGTCATCAATTTTATGCTCAGGATTTAAAAAGAAAAACGAAGAATTAGATCTTCTTACAACAAAACAAAATGCAGAAATTGCTAAAGCAAATCAAGATAAGAAAACTCTTGATTCAACAAGACTTAAATATCAAAACTTGTTAAAGCAATTGCAAGAAATAAATAATAGAATAAGTGAAGTTACACAAAGTAGAAATCAAATACCGAATCTTTTAAACCAAATAATGTACAGAATACCTGAAGAAGTTCAATTGGTATCTATAGAAAACACGACTGATAAACATATTGTAATAAAAGCAAAATGCAATGAATATACACAACTTGGATATTTTATTGCTAAATTAAAAACTAGTGAAATTTTGACAAATGTTGTTTCATCAAGTGGTGTGAAAAGCAATAATGTGGTTTCTGTAACAATAGAAGGAGATTTGCCATGAGAAAAATATTATTAGGAATTGGAATAGCACTTATGGTTACAATATTTGGTTTTGTTTTAATAAAAGGAATCAATATAGGAGGAATAAACGTATTAGGTGTTACCCAAATAAAAAATGAAAGTGATAAATTAAAAGAAAAAAATGATAAGTTAACAAAATTAGCACAAAGTGATTTACCAAGTGCAGTTAGTGCGACAGAGTTATCTCAAAAATCACTTCAAAAAACAAAAGACGAATATGAAAGTCAAATACTTTTAAATTCAGAATCTGGAACAGGTTATTTAGCCACTACAGAAAAATATGAAATAGAATTTTTATGGACAAAATTAGGAAATTATGCAAAAGATAATGATGTAGATATGAAAATAGATCTTACTAATAGCAGTATGGGACAAGGATATTATAAATTGAACTTTACAGCTATAGGTAGTTATGTAGGAATTACTGATTTTATTTATGCAATAGAAAATGATTCAAAACTTGGTTTTAAAATTGATAATTTTGTTATGACTCAGAATGATGAATCTACATCGAAAAGTAGTAATACAACAAAAGCAAATCAAACATTAGTAAAAGCAACATTTAGTTGTGATGAAGTAGCAATAAATATTAAATCAATAGAACAAAATACTGATACTAATACAGACACAAAAAATAATACGAATACAACAAACACAACAGAGAATAATACTACAAAATCGAATACAAATAATACTGCATCAAACACGACTAATACAACAGTTAACAATAATACAACAGACTAAAATGTATAAAAAAAATATTTGGAGGGCAAAATGTCAAATATTATAAAAGAAATAATTATAATCTTACTTATAATACTTCTATCAATGTTATTATTTGCAGTAATACTATATGAGTATATACCAAATAGAATTCAGACAACTGAAACTGCAACGTACTCTGCTACAGATGATGTTAAGAATTCACTTAAAGATAGTGTAGCAAGTGATAATTCAAATATTATTTTAACGTATGAAGTAACAAGTACAGATTTAAATAATTATCAAAATAAAAATGAATATGTACCAGGAAAACAAAATCCATTTTCGGTTTATACAAATCAAACATCAACTACAACAAATTCATCATCTAGTGTAGATAATAACACAAATTCTTCTACATCAGATAGCACAGAAAAACCAAATGGTGGAACTAAAAATGAAACGAATACAACTTCAAATGAAGAAAATAATTCTTATTTTAAAAACACAGGTACAAAATAATTAAGTTATTAAAGTTATATTTGTCGAAAGATAAGTATACATAAGATAAATAAAATATTATAGAAGGAGGGAATTTTATGTTAAAGAAAAATGGAGGTATTACATTAATTGCATTAGTAATTACAATTATCGTATTATTAATATTAGCAGGTGTTTCAATTGCTATGTTAAGTGGTGATAATGGTATATTAAATAGAGCTGGAACTGCAAGTGCTAAAAATGAATTAGGTGCTGCAAATGATGCTGTAAGTTTATTTGTATCTGACAAAGTAGCTGAATACTATGAAAAAAGCTATGTTACAAATGAAATTAGTGGAACAGACAAGACTTTAGATGCTTATTTAGTTGAACAAGTAACAGAAGCTAATTTAGCTACAGCTATAGATAACAAAGATATTCCAGAAGGTAATATAAAAGTAACAAGTACTGCAACAGCTGTTACTAAAATAGAAATGACAATTACTAACAATAAAGGTACTTTCAAATCAACTGGTACAGTTACTAACGGAAAAATTTCATGGGTTATAACTAACTCTTAATAATTAAAATATAAAAGCATATGCATGCTATATGCATATGCTTTTATTAAAAATAAACATTTGAAGAAAATAATTACAATTTTGTTGTATCAAAAATCGATTTTAATTCAAATCTGTACTTTACGAAAGGAAAAAAATAAAAATGAACATATTTTTATACACAATAATATTTATAATAGGAACATTATTTGGAAGTTTTTATACACTTGCGGTTTATAGAATTCCAAGAAAAAAAGATATAATACATACACATTCGTTTTGCCCTAATTGTAATAATAAATTGGGATTTTTTGAGTTAATACCAATTTTAAGTTATGTATTTTTAGGAGGAAAGTGCAAACATTGTGGACAAAAGATAAGACCAAGGTATTTAATTTTGGAGGTTCTTTCAGGAATAACATTTTTAGTATTTGCTTATATAATAGGCATAGATGCAAATAATTTGAAAATGCAAACAATAGCAGAATTTTCATTTTTTGTATTATATTTATGTGCAATATTTATTATTGCAGGAATCGCAAATGAATCAAGAAAAATCGAAAAAAGTGTTCTATATTATGCAGTAACAGTATCTTTGGGGTACATATTATATCTATGCATAATAGAAAATGCTAGTATATATAGATATGCTATGTATTTAATAGCACTAATCTTTTTATTTATAATAGACACAATATATGAAAAGAAAAAAAGAAAGATTTGTTTAACTTGTGATACATTAATTTTAATTATTGTAATGGCAATTTTTACAGGTGAAATTTTAACAAGTTTTACAATTATTACAACATTAATTTTGATAGCAATTATAAGATTAACATCAAATTCGGACAAGCATTTTAAAAAGAATAGAAATTTAAGTAAAAAAGTTAAGACAATAGAAAAAATAAGAATTAATATACCATTTTACTTATGTGTTTTTAATATAATAGATACTATTTATGTTTATATTTTATTATCTTTTTATAGTTAAAATAAAATGTAAATTTCAAGAAAGGAGAGATTTAAGTTTGACTTAGATCAAGAAATTTATGAAACTAAGAAATAATAAAGGATATGTTGGAGCAGATATTGCAGTATCAATTTTAATAATGACAATTTTAATACCAACACTAGGAGCTATGATTTATAATGTAAATAAAGCAGGAAGGAAGTTAGAAAGAAAATCTTTTGCAATTAATCTTGCTACAAACGTTATTGAAATAGCAAAGCAAGTAGAAAATATTGAAAATTTATATTCAAACATAGACGTGGATAATACAAAAACAGCAACCAATGATGATTTTATTTCTAGAATAAATAATAGCTCAGTTATTACCAATATAGAAGGTAAGGCTGAAATTAAAGATACACAAGGAAATCAAGCGATTATATTTAATGTAACTGATAATGATAAAAATATCTATCAAGTTACTACAAAAGTTATTGATTATGCAGATGAACTTAAAGATAATAATGAAACTTTAACTAAAAATTTAGTAAAAACAGTTAATGTAATTGTAGAATATAGCATTGGAAGAGGTACAGAAAAAATAGAAATTTCTAATGTAATTACAAAAAAATAAAAAGGAGGAAAATGTAGGATACTACATTTAACTAAATATGAAAAATAATAAAGGTATTACACTTACATCATTAATTATCTATATATTAGCTATGCTGATTTTGTCAGGGACTATTATGATGCTTACAAATTATTTTTATAAAAATTTTAATGAAATATCTATAAATGAAAAGACATCAAGCGAATATACTGAATTTACAAGTTATTTATCAAATGACTTAAGCGCCAAAAATATTTCAAATGTATTTTCAGGAGAAAATAATCAAATAACGATAAAATTTAATAATAATGAAATACATAAATATTTTCTTGTTGACAACAATATTTATTATCAAGAAATAAAAGAAAATGAAGTAAAAACACAATTTAGTTTGTGTAATAAAGTTGAAGATATGGTAGTTACATTAGAAAGAAACACTGTAAAAATAACAATAAAATTTGACGATAAAAATACATACGATAAAATTTATTCATTTGAAAAAAATAATAATTAAGAAAGGGTGAATAGTTATGGATATAAAAAGAAAACAACCAATAGGAATACAACTTGTTAGAAAAGGAATAGTAACAGGTGAAGATATTGAAAAAGCCTTAGATTATCAAGAAAAAAATCCAAATGTCAAAATAGGTGATGCATTATCAATTTTAGAAGTTGTAAACCCTGAAATTCTAATAAATGCAGTAGCAGAAATTTTAGGACAAAAAGGAAAATATCTAAGAATTCAAGATGTCAAAATAAATTGTGCAAAATATATACCATTAGATTTAATGAAAAAATATAAAGCAGTTCCATTTGAAGTAGATTCTGGTAAAATAAAGATAGCATTTGCAGATGTACAATCACAACAAACAAATATTACCAATATAAAAATGTTAATGCTAAATAAAGGTTTAGTAATGGAACAGTATATAGCATTTGAATCAAATGTAGATGAATTCTTAAAAAAATATGAAGACGAAATAAGCCAAAATTTGGCTGACCTTGAAAAGACAGATTTAGTTACAGATTTAGTAGATAATATGATAAAACTTGCAATAGAAAAAAGAGCAAGTGATATTCATATAGAACCACAAGCTGATTCTGTAAGAGTAAGGTTTAGAATTGATGGTGAGCTTTTTACAATGGCAAAAATCCAAAAAGAAAAACAAACACAAATGATAGGAAGATTAAAAGCAATATCTAATATGCATCAAGAAAAACAAGACTCACAAGATGGTAGAATTTTGTTATACGATAATTATAATATACGTGTATCTTCTCAAAAAAATATATATGGCGAAAAATTTGTTTTAAGACTATTAAAAAAATCAAGTGAAATAAGAAACATTTTTGAACTTGGTTTTCCATATAGTGAAAGCTACTTAAATAAATCAATAAACAAGAAAAATAGTATTACAATAATGGCTGCACCTACAGGTGAAGGTAAAACAACAACTCTTTATAGTATATTAGATTATTTAAATGATGAATCGCTAAATATAACAACAATAGAAGATCCAGTAGAAATAAGAATACCAGGATTAAACCAAATTGAAATTGAAAAAAATGTAAGATTTGCAGATAGTTTAAGAACTATCTTAAGACAAGACCCTGATATTATACTTGTTGGAGAAATAAGAGACAAGGAAACAGCAGAAATAGCTGTACAAGCAGGTCAAACAGGACATTACGTTTTATCTACAATACACACTATTGATGCTGTAGAAGTTATAACTAGACTTAGAAAAATGGGAGTTTCAGACTACGATATTTCAAGTACTGTAGGAACTACAATTTCACAAAGATTGGTTAGAAGAATGTGTCCGAAATGTAAAAGATCAAGAAGCTTTAGTGAAAGAGAAAAAAAGGTAATTGAAGCAATTGGAAAAAAATATAATGTTGAATTTGATGTAGATAATAATGTAACATATGATGCAGTAGGATGTGAATATTGCAACAATTCAGGTTACTATGAGAGAATAGGCGTTTTTGAAGTTTTAAACATGACAGAAGAAATAAAAGAATTAATTATTTCAGGTGCATCAACAGTTGAAATAAGAAAAAAAGCATTAGAAGAGAATTATAAACCACTAATATTAGATGGAATAAAAAAAGTAATAGCAGGAAAAACAAATTTAGATGAATTAAATAGAAAATTATTAGTTTATAATAATATTTAAGGGGGAAGTGCATTATGATAGATATGAGCAGAATTTTAGATATTGCAATTGAAAAGAATGCATCTGATATACATTTAGTATGTGAAAACAAGCCAATGTTAAGAATTGCTAGAAAATTAGTTGCAATAGAAGAAATGCAAGTTTTAAATGTTGATAATATGTATGAAATATATGATTATTTAGTAAAAGGAAATGTGGAAGAAGATGATGTTTTTAAATCAACAAGAAAGCTGGATACATCATATGTACATAAAGGTTTAAGACTCAGAGTAAATATTTCACTTTCCGACGGTGTACCTCTTGCTACACTAAGAATTATAAAAAATGAATTACCTGATTATAAATCTTTAGGTGTACCTGATATTGTAAGAAGAATGACTTATCAAACTCAAGGATTGATTTTAGTTACAGGAAAAACAAATTCAGGAAAAACAACAACATTAAATGCTTTAATAAATGATATAAATGAAAATCAAAATAGAAAAATATTAACACTAGAAAACCCAGTAGAATATAAGCATCACTCAAAAAAATCTTTAATAGTACAAAAAGAAATAGGAAGAGGTAAAGATAGTTTATCATTCGGAGATGGTGTTAAAAACTCTTTAAGAGAAGACTGTGATATTTTAGTAATAGGAGAGATAAGAGATAAAATAACAATGGAGGCAGCAATAGAAATGGCAGAATCAGGACATTTAGTAATAGGTACTCTACATACCAAGTCATGTGCTGAAACAATTGATAGAATGATTAACTTCTATGAAGTAAGAGATCAAGTACAAATAAAATATTTACTATCTTCTTTATTAAAATTAGTTGTTTCACAAAGATTGCTACCAGGAAGAGATAACGATTTAGTACTAGTCCCAGAGGTAATGGTGGTAGATAACATTGTTTCTGGAATAATAAGAAAAGATAAGATTAGCATTTCTGAAATAGAAGATGCAATTCAAAGTGCTTCAGATAAGGGAAGTATAGGTTTAATAAATTCACTTGCAGAATTATTCTATAAAGATAAAATAACTCTTGAACAAGCAAAAAGTCAAATTGAAGAGAAAAATATAGAAATATTAAATAGAACAATTATGCAAATAAAAATAAAAAACCAAAGAGTAGCTTCAGGAAATAACTTTTAAGGGAGGTTAAGATGCCAACATACAATTATAAAGCTATAAATTCAAAAGGTGTAGTTGTAAAAAATAAAGTTGAAGAAGGAAGTAAACATAGACTTTATAACAGATTAAAAGAAAATGGATTACTTCCCATAGAAATTACACAAACAGTTACCACAAAGTCAAGAAATAAAAAAAGAAAAAAGAATTCAACAAACATCCAAGAAATTCTAAAATCTATTAATAGTAGTGAGATAGAGATAAATGATAGTACTAAAAGAAAATCTTTACACCAAAAAATCAATTCATATATATCAAAACAAGAGAAGATCACATTTAGAGATATAATGATTTTTACACAGAATTTCTATTTACTAAAAAAAGCTAACTTTAACAATGTACATGCTTTAACTACAATTATTCAAAGTACAGAAAATCTTGCTTTTGCAGGAATTTTGGAAGATATTCTAGCAGGAGTAGAAGCAGGGGATTATATGTATAAAACAATGGAATATTATGATAGTGTCTTTCCATACATTTATACCAATATGATAAAAGTAGGTGAACTTTCAGGTTCTCTTGAAAATGCATTAGAGCAAGCAGTAGATTACTTAGACAATTCAAATGATATTAAATTTAAATTAAAAAGAATTTTAATACCAAATATTGCTCAATTTGTATTAATTTTGGTTGCATTAGTAGTAGGAACATTATATGCAATACCATTAATTCAAAATCTATTTGATGAACTTGGAACTTCTACAAAACTTCCAGCTGCGACAGTTGCTTTCCAAAATTTTTTACAGTTTGTTATGAAATATTGGGAATTGCCAACAATAATTGTAATTGGAATAGTTGCTGCAATCCTCATATATATTCGTACACCGAAAGGTAGATATAAATTTGACTATTTTAAATATACAATGCCTATATTTGGTAAATTAATATTTTCACTTGATATGTCAAGAATGATGAAAGCAATGCTTCTTAATCTAAGAAATGGTATGAGAATACAAGAGGCTTTAGATGTAAGTAAAAATGTCGTAAATAACTATGTTATGTTATCAATAGTAGAAAGATCATTAAATAATATTTTAATAGGAGCATCATGGATAGAACCATTTGAAACATCAGGACTAACATCAACAATGATAACAGAGATGTTAAAGATAGGAATGCAAACAGATTTAGCAGAAATGATGGAAAAATTAGTTGAATATATGGAATTTGATATTAATGTATCAATTGAAAAAATTACAACTGTATTGCCACAAGTAATGTATGCTATTGTAGGTGTTGTATTAATATTCTTCGTTATTGTAGTAATGGTACCATTTATAGAAGTATATATGGGAAATTTCTTATTCGATGCATACGATGTTTAATATATAAATATTATATAAAAATTAAAAATTCAACTTACAGGGTCTGTCTAAAGATAGACTCTGTAATGGTTTAAATATAAATAAAAGTAAACTATTTTTAAATAAGTTTTATTTTTTTAGAAAGGAATGTAAATAATAATGAAAGTAGGTATAGATATTGGAGGAAGTCATGTTTCTGTAGGTGTGGTAAATGGTAATGGAAAAATCTTAGAACAATTTGAAAAGGATTATACAGTACAAGAAAAACAAAACATAATGCAAGTTGCCGAGAATTTTATTATAGAAGAAATTAAAAAAATAAGGGAAAAATATGAAATAGATAAAGTTGGTGTTGCGATTCCAGGAACAATTTCAAAAGATACAATAGTAAGATCAGTTAATTTGGGAGTTGAAAATTATGCTATTAAAGATATTTTATCAAGTAAATTAGGAAACAATATAGAAATATCTGTTTTAAATGATGCCAAAAGTGCAGCAATTGCTGAATTTAATTTTAGAAAAAATATAGAATCAAAACATAATGAAGATTTAAATAATATGTTGTTTTTAACATTAGGAACAGGTATAGGTGGAGCATATATATATAATGGAAAGTTATTATCAGGAACAAAATTTGACGGTTATGAATTTGGTCATATGATTTTAAAAGAAGGTGGGATAAGATGTAATTGTGGAAAAAAAGGTTGTTTTGAGAAATATGGAAGCATTTTATCTTTTAAAAGCAAATGTATAGAAAGATTAGGATTACAACATAACATTTCAGGACCAGAATTAAGAAAAATAATAGGACAAAATTTGGATAGATTACAAGATATAATTCAAGAATATATATATGATTTAGCAATAGGATTATCAAATCTTATAAATATATTTGAACCAGATGTAACAGTAATAGGAGGAGGATTTGCTAGATATGATTATTTATTGTTAGATCTTCTAAAAAAAAGAATAGTAGAGGAGAATCTATTATTTAATAAAAGGGAAAATATAAAAATAGAAGTTGCTAAGCTTGGAAATGATGCGGGAATTGTAGGTGCAGTTCTGTAAAATATAAAGTAATATTGTAACTAACTATATCTTGTTTTATATAACTTTGAAGTAACTATGAAATAAGGTAAATTCGCCATTTTTCGTTGACAAAGAACCATTCAAGTGCTATAATTAAAAAGTTAGAAGTAAGAGAAAGGAATGTTATAGAAAATGAACAATCAAAAATTAAGAAATATAGCAATAATAGCACATGTTGACCATGGTAAAACTACATTAGTAGATAGTTTATTAAAACAAAGCCATGTATTTAGAGATAATGAGAAAGTACAAGAAAGAGTAATGGATTCAAACGATTTAGAGAAAGAAAGAGGAATTACAATACTTTCAAAAAATACATCAGTAATGTATAAAGATATAAAAATAAATATAGTTGATACTCCAGGACATGCCGATTTTGGTGGAGAAGTTGAAAGAGTTTTGAAAACAGTTGATGGAGTACTATTATTAGTAGATAGTTTTGAAGGTGCAATGCCACAAACAAGAGAAGTTTTAAAAAAGGCTTTAGCTTTAAATTTAAAGCCAATAGTAGTAATTAATAAAATTGATAGACCAGGAGCAAGACCTGAAAAAGTTGTTGATCAAGTAATAGAGTTATTTATAGAGCTTGATGCTACAGATGAACAATTAGATTTCCCAGTTGTATATGCATCTGCTAAAAATGGAACATCAAAATTAAATATGTCAGATGAAGATCAAGATATGACACCATTATTTGAGACAATTATAAATACAATAAAAGCACCTGATTGTGATGAAGAAGGACCAGCTCAAATGCTTATTTCAAATATAGATTATGATGACTATGTTGGAAGAATGGGGATAGGAAGAGTCGAAAGAGGAACAATCACATTAGGAATGAATGTAGCAATTTGCAAAGACGAAGATAAAATAATAAACGGAAAAATCGCAAAACTATATACACATGTTGGGCTAAAGAAAGTTGAAGTTGAAGAAGTTAAAGCAGGAGATATAATTGAATTTGCAGGAATAGCAGATATTAGCATTGGAGATACTTTATGTGCTCCAGAACATATTGAAAAAATACCTTTTGTAAACATTGATGAACCAACAGTTTCTATGACATTTAGTGTAAATAATGGTCCTTTAGCTGGTAGAGAAGGACAATTTGTTACATCAAGACACATTAGAGACAGATTATTTAAAGAACTTGAGAGAAATGTATCACTTCGTGTTAAAGAAGGAGAAACACCAGATTCTTTTGAGGTATCAGGAAGAGGAGAACTTCACTTAGCTGTTTTAATAGAAACAATGAGAAGAGAGGGATTTGAACTTTTAGTATCTCGTCCAAAAGTTATTATAAAAGATATAGATGGTGTAAAATGTGAACCAATAGAAAGTTTGGTTGTAAACGTGCCTGATGACTGTGTTGGAACAGTTATTGAAAAGTTAGGTAGAAGAAAAGCTGAGATGGTAAACATGGAGCCAGCTGAAGATGGACATACTAAAGTAGAGTTTTCAATACCTGCTAGAGGATTAATTGGCTATAGAACAGAATTTTTAACAGATACAAAAGGTGAAGGAACTATGGCAAGTATATTTAAATGCTATGAACCATATAAAGGTGAAGTTGTTGCTAGAGTTAGGGGAACAATTATTGCATTTGAAGCAGGAAAATCAATTACATATGGTCTTTATAATGCACAAGAAAAAGGTGATTTATTTATAGGACCTGGTGTTGAAGTTTACGAAGGAATGATTGTTGGTTTAAATTCTCGTGGAGAAGATTTAGCGATAAACGTATGTAAAGAAAAACATTTAACAAATACAAGAGCATCAGGATCTGATGATGCACTTCGTCTTGTTCCACCAATTCAAATGAGTCTAGAAAAAGCTATTGAGTTTATTCAGGATGATGAACTTGTTGAAGTTACACCTAAATCAATAAGATTAAGAAAGAAGATTTTAAATAATAAAGAAAGAGAAAGAGCAGCAAGAAATACTAAATAAGGGAGAGATTTTTAGTGGCAAAATATAATATAGATAAAAAATGGGAAGATAGTTTTGCAAGATTTAGAAGAGCATATAACCTTGTAGGTAACATAATTTCTAACACTAAACAAAATTGTACAGGTAATTTACAAGGTGATGATGATGATGCTAGATAGTATAAAAGAAAAAGCTATAGAAGAACATGTTCCTATAATTATGGATGATACTTTGAGAGTTATTGAAAAATATTTAAAAGAAATAAAGCCAAAAGCTATTTTAGAAATTGGTACAGCTGTTGGATATTCAGCGATATGCTTTTCAAGGTTCTTGGCAAAAGATGGTATAATAGATACTATAGAACGTGATGAGGAAAGAATAAAAGAAGCTAAAATAAATATAAAAAATATGAATCTAGAAAATAAAATACATATTTATGAAGGAGATGCAGTAGAAATATTGCCAACTTTAAATAAAAAATATGATGCAGTATTTATAGATGCAGCAAAAGGAAAATATCCGTTTTTCTTAAAAGAGTCACTTAGAATGTTAAACGATAATGGAATAATTTTTGCAGATAATATTTTGTATAAAGGTTATGTAATGAGCGATTATAACAAACATAAACAACGTACAGCTGTAAGAAACTTAAGAGAATATATAGCTGAAACAACTCAAAATCCAAACTTGAAAACAGAAATTTTGGAAGTAGGAGATGGTTTGGCAATAAGTAAAAAAGTAAATTAGAAATTTTTCTAATTTACTTTTTTTATATAACAAAAGCACCATCAAAATAAATTTAATGGTGCTAAAAGATTAATTATTCATATTTACTAGAGCAACACTGACGCGTCTATTTGCAAAAGATTTATAACAGTGTACCCCGTCAAGGTCATCATCTGAAGAATCATACGATGTAAATCCTGCCAGTTTTAAATCATCAAAACTATCAATACGAAAAACATTCCGTACAGATTCTTTAGTTGAATTTTTATACTTTAAATGACTTGCTTCTCCATGTATTGCATTCTGATGCATTTTGGTGGTTCGAAGTTGTAATTCAAATTCTGCACCAGGTAAAACATCTGAAAACATTTCTACTTGCAATACCGAATGAAGAGATTGGTAACCATTTAGCTTGGGTTGATTGATGTAATTTGTGATATCAACGACTTTAAAGGGAATTTCCAAAATATAAAATATTTTAGATTTTGAGAGATGGTCTATTTGTTTACTTTCTGTAACCCAAGTATAAAACTCGTCAAATGATATTCTTTTAGTATGAGTTAAGATGTTAATAGTATAGCTAAAATATTTATTTAATTTGTCTGTTTCTTTAGAATCATCTTCACTATCATTGTTAAGCTCTATACCTCTAATACCAAATCTATCGTGAATCTCTGATTTAGTGAGCAGTTTTGTAAGCTCACTTTCCAGAGACTTTCTTCTTGCAGAAAGATTAACATCAATGTCTAATTTATGTGATTGATTCAACCAAATTGCTATATACAGCATTGTAAAAACAACATCAGAAATAAAATTAGTCATTGTAAATGTTTTCTTTCTAGTCCGAATGGAAGATTCTAAGTTTCTAAGAAAAATATCTATATTGTCGATGTCTTCGACTGGAAAGGTATAGCTTGAAACTTCTTGTTTGATATTATCAAGAACATCAATTAGATTCCGAGTATGTGGTTTTCTAACTGAGTTGTTATAAATCTCATGAAAAATATCAAGTGTAGTTTGACTAAATGCGTAGCTAGAAACCTTTTGAGTTTCTGAAGTAGTTGTTGCCGTTTTTTTAGGCATAAAAACACATCCTTTAAAAAATTTTAGAATATTATCTAATAATTATATTTTATCATTATTTACATAATTAGTCAAATTCTATTGAAAAAAAAAAAGTTTTATAGTAAAATATAGAATATATTTTTTTAGTAGTATAAGAAGGGATTGAGATTTAAAATGAATAAAATAGAATTATTAGCACCAGCAGGATCTTACGAAAAAGCAAAAATAGCTTTTTTGTATGGAGCAGATGCAGTATATTGTGGAACGTCATCATTATCATTAAGAACTAGAGCTGATATGCAAGATAATGATTTAATAAAAACAATTGAATATGCACATAGTATTGGAAAGAAAATATATGTAACACTAAATATTTTTGCATGGGACGAAAAATATCCTGAAATAATTGAAATGGCAAAAAAATTAGAAGAAGCAAAGCCAGATGGAATTATAGCAGCTGACCCAGGTGTAATAGAAGTAATAAAAGAATATGCTCCGTCAATTGCAATAAATGTAAGCACACAAGCCAATCTAGTAAGTCTACATTCATGTGATTTTTGGTACAAACAAGGCTGTAAGAGAATGATAATGGCAAGAGAGATGAATAAAGAACAACTAAAATATATAATGGAAAATAAACCTGAAGGAATGGAAATTGAGATTTTTGGACACGGAGCCATATGCTTTTCATATTCTGGAAGATGTTTTTTAAGTGACTTTTTAGCATGTAGAAGTGCAAATTTAGGTGATTGTGCTCAAAGTTGTAGATGGTCATATAATATGTATTTAGAAGAAAAAAATAATCCAGGAAATTTAATGCCTGTTGAAGAAGATATAAATGGAACAAGTATCCTTTCTTCAAAAGATTTATGCTTAATCCATGAAATTCCGGAAATTATAGAGATGGGAGTGGATAGTTTAAAAATAGAAGGAAGATTAAAAACAGAGTATTATTTAGCAAGCATAATAGGTGTTTATAGAGCTGCAATTGATGATTACTATAAAAATCCAAAGAATTACAATGCAGAAAAATACATGAGAGAAATTGAAAAAGTAAAAACAAGAGGTCTTACAACATTTTACTTTAATGATAGAAATAATAAAGACATTCAAGAATATGAAGGCAAGCAATATAATGCTAACTATGAATTTGGAGGAAAAGTTGTCGAGTATCAATCTGAAAAGTCTATTATAGAAATAAGAAATAGATTGCAATTAGGAGATGAACTTGAAATTTTAATTCCAAATAAATTAGAGCCTATTAAATTTAAAATTGAAAAATTATGGGATGTTGATACAGAAAAAGAAATCGATGCTGTAAATCCAGGTAAGCAGGGGCAACAGGTAAAAATAGAGCTACCTATTGTTTGTGAGAAAGATTGGATTTTAAGAAGAAAAAAATAAACAAATAAATATATATAAATAAAACGAAAGGAAAGAACTAAATTGTACGAAGAGTTTGGAATAAGTAAAGAAATAGAAAGTTTATCAAATAAAGTTGAAGAAGAGTTAAAACCTATTTTTGAAAATTTAGATAAAATATGTGAAAGGAATAGTCTAAAAGTATTATCTGCAATGCAAAATTGTGGATTATCTGAAATGCATTTAAATACCTCAACAGGTTATGGAATAGATGAAGTGGGTAGAAATAAAATTGAAGAAATTTATGCTAATGTCTTTAAGGCTGAAGATTCATTGGTTAGAAGCCAATTAATTTCAGGAACACACGCTTTAGCAATAACGCTTTCTGCAATGCTAAGACCAGGGGAAAAAATGCTTAGTATAACAGGACTCCCATATGACACTTTACAAACTGTAATAGGTTTAGGAGAAAATCCAAGTAAAAGTTCTTTAAAATCTTTCAATATAGGCTATGAACAGATTGATTTAGTGGATAATGAATTTAATGAAGAAGCTATCTGCGAGAGATTATCTAAAAAAGATATTAAACTTGTAGAAATACAAAGATCAATAGGGTATTCTACAAGAAAAAGTTTAAGAATTGAAAAAATTGAAAGAATAATTTCAAAAATTCGTGAAGTTAATAAAGAAGTTATAATAATGGTTGATAATTGCTATGGAGAATTTGTTCAAGAAAAAGAACCGATTGAAATTGGAGCAGATATTGCAGTGGGATCACTTATGAAAAATTTAGGAGCTGGAATTGCTACAAGTGGTGCATATATAGTTGGAAAGAAAGAACTAATTGAATTATGTGCAGAAAGATTAACATCTCCAGGAATAGGAAAAGAGATAGGACCATCATTAGGTCAAAATACAAATTTTCTAAAAGGATTATTTTTTGCACCTTCAGTTGTAAAAAATACTTTAAAATCAATGATTTATGCAAGTAAAATGTTAGAAGATTTAGGATATGAAGTAACACCAAAATATGATGAACCAAGAGCAGATATTGTTCAATGTATAATTTTAAAAGACAAAGAAAAACTAATAAAGTTTTGTCAGGGAATACAAAAAGGTTCTCCAATAGATTCTTTTGTTGTTCCTGTGCCAAGTCCAATGGGAGGATATGATGATGAAGTAATAATGGCAGCAGGAACATTTACAGAAGGTTCTACAATTGAACTAAGTTGTGATGGACCAATAAGACCACCATATATTGCATATATGCAGGGTGGATTAACTTACGAATATGGAAAAATGGGAATTTTAAAAGCTATACAAGAAATGACTAGATAGATAATCTTTATCTATGCTTTTTGAAAGAAATGGAGAGTAAATATGAGAAAAAGAGTTGCATTTATAACATTAGGATGCAAAGTAAATCAATATGAATCAAACGCAATGGCTCAAAAATTAATAGAAGATGGATTTGAAGTTGTTGAAATTAATCAAAAACCGGATATTGCAATTGTAAATACATGTACAGTAACTAATATGTCAGATAGAAAATCAAGGCAAATGCTTAGAAAAGTAAAAGAAGAAAATAAAGATACAATTGTTATTGCAGTAGGGTGCTATGCACAAGTTGCAAAAGAAAAACTCGAGGAGATGGAAGAAATTGACTTAGTTTTAGGAAATACAGAGAAAAAAGATATTACAAAATTTGTAAATGAATTTTTCGAAAATCATAAAAAGATTGCAAATGTATCTGATATATCAACTCAAAAGGAATTTACAGATTTTGGTCCTACAACTTTTACAGAAAAGGCGAGAGCTAGTATAAAAATTCAAGATGGATGTAACAATTTTTGTACATATTGTTTGATTCCTTATGCAAGAGGAAGAATTAGAAGCAGAAATAAAGATAGTATAATAAAAGAGGTTACTGAAATTGTTAAAGAAGGAATAAAAGAAGTAGTTATTACAGGAATACATATTGCGTCTTATGGAAAAGATTTTGGAAATTACTTTCTTATAGACCTTTTGGAAGAATTAAATCAAATAGAAGGATTGAAAAGAATTAGATTAGGTTCTTTAGAACCAACAATTGTTACAGAAGAGTTTGCTAAAAGACTATCAAAACTTGATAAAATATGTGATCATTTCCACTTATCTTTACAAAGTGGATGTGATGAAACTTTAAAAAGAATGAATAGACATTATACAACTGAGGAATTTAAAGAAGTGGTTAAAATTTTAAGAAAATATTTTAAAAATGTAAATTTAACGACAGATATAATTGTGGGATTTCCGGGAGAAACTGAAAAAGAATTTAATGAAACATATAACTTTTTGTCAGAAATAAAATTTTATAAAATGCATGTATTTAAATATTCAAAAAGAGATGGAACGCCTGCAGCTACAATGAAAAATCAGGTTGATGGTACTATTCAGGAAAAAAGAAGCAAGCTTTTAATAGAACTTT
The DNA here is from genome assembly GCA_900554175.1 of uncultured Clostridium sp. Classification (GTDB taxonomy): domain Bacteria; phylum Bacillota; class Clostridia; order TANB77; family CAG-508; genus CAG-269. The sequence goes on along the minus strand of USGK01000003.1, from coordinate 6,571 downwards.
CTAATAAAAATCAAGAAGAATACAATAAATTATATAATGGCAAAGAAGTAGAAGTTTTATTTGAGGAAAAAGAAGGAGAATATTTTGTGGGACATACCACTAATTATATGATGGTTAAGTCTAATAATCCCAAAATCAAACCATATCAAATTTTTAAAGTTAAGATACGGAGAAGATTCAGAATTTGTAATTAGATAGTTTTTTATATTGCACAATAAAAATTAATGTGATAATATAAAACAAATGAGAAAGGAATTGAATTAGATATGAAAATAAAAGTACTAGCTTCAACAAAAATAGGATATGAACTACCAAAAGAAGAGGCATTAGATTTTTCTGGAAAATCAGCAGGAATATGCTATTTACCAGATAATGCTGAAAAATTATTTTTAGAAGGAGAAGAAAAAACTAAAAAGAGAGTTGAAAGAACTATAAAGTCAGGACATCATAGTGTGTTTGGACATCCACATTATAATTTATTATTAGAAGGTGTTCCAAAAATACTTGCAATGATACTAAACAATGAAAAAGTATATAATACATCAGAAAAATCAGCAAGATATACTGTAATGCAACCATCAGATGATGAAAAAGAATTATATGAAAAATGGATAGAAAAATATCAAAAAATTATTTCAGATAAATATCCTGAATTTGACGAAAAGAAAATAAAAAAATTAGCACAAGAAAATGCAAGATATTTAATAAGTGTATTTACACCAGCAACAGTTATGGAATACACTACAAATTTTTGTCAATTAAATTATATAATTCACTTTTGCGAAAATTATATAAAAGATGAGAATAAAAATTCAAAATTCGATATAAAATTAAAAAAAGTCTTGGAGGAATTTTTAAGTCAACTACCAAATATAAAAGTTGAAGGACTAGATGCAGATCTAAAGAATAGGGAATTTTCATTTTTTGCTAAAAGAGAAAGAAAAGAAGAATTTGGAGAAAATTATTGTACAACATATTTAGCAACATTTTCGGAATTTGCACAAGCTCAAAGACACAGAACTTTAAGCTATGAAATAAGCTTTTTAGAAGAAAATCAGTTTTTTGTGCCTCCAATAATTAAAGGAACTAAATGGGAAGAAGAATGGAAAAAGGATATAAAATCTTTAGAAGAAAATTTCCCACAAGGAATGCTTATTAAAATAAACGAAAGAGGAACTGTAGAAAACTTTGTATTAAAATGTACAGAACGTTTATGTGGGGCAGCACAACTTGAAATAATGAATCAAACAAGAGAAACAATGAGTAAATATTTAGAAGAAACAAAAAATACTAATACAGAAGTATATGAATATTTATTACCATATTCAAAAGGTGCAAGATGTACATTTCCAAGATTTAGATGTACAAGCCCATGCATATTTGGACCAAAAAACGCATTCTTAAGAAAAATATAGAAATTAGCTAAAAACACTAGACTTTCAAAGAAAAAAGTAGTAAAATAGATATATTAAATAAAAAGGATGGTGGAATTGTATGAAATTACTAAATATTGGATTCGGAAACATTGTAGCTACTGATAGAATAATTGCTATAATAAGTCCAGAATCTGCTCCAATAAAAAGAATGATACAAGAAGCTAAAGAAAGTAGAACAGCAGTTGATGCAACATGTGGAAGAAGAACAAGAGCTGTAATAATAACAGACTCGAACAAAATTATTTTATCAGCTGTCCAACCAGAGACAATAGGTGCAAGGCTAGAAAAAGATATTATTGTAGAAGAGAAGGAGGATTAGTATGATAGAAAAACCAACAGTTAAAGAATTACTAAAACATGCAGAAAATAGATATGCATTAGTTATTGCTACATCAAAAAGAGCTAGACAAATAGCAAATGGAGATGAACCAATGACAGATGTTGATGAGGAATCACCAGTTACACTTGCAGCAAATGAGATTGCAGAAAATAAAGTTGTAATTTGCAAAGATGAAGATAATGAAGTTGAAGATTGTTTTGATGATAATGATAATCAATAATTAAAGGGAGAGTTAGGATGTTAGTAATATTATCAGGAGTTGCAGGTGCAGGAAAAGATACAATAAAAAAAGAATTAATAAAGAGAATGGAAAATGTAGAATCATTACCTTCGTATACGTCAAGACCTCAAAGACCTGGAGATGTAGAAGGGAAAACATATAATTTTGTAAGTAAAGAAGAGTTTGAAAAGATGATTGAAAATGGTGAGTTCTATGAATATGATATTCACCATAACAATTATTATGGAACATCCAAAACTTTACTTAATGAAAAAATAAAAAATGGTAAGATAATAGTTAAAGATATAGATGTAAATGGAACACAAAATTTGATAGATCTTTTAAAAAATGATACTAAAATTATAACAATATTTTTAAGAGTTCCAAAAGAAGAACTAAAAAGAAGATTGGAAGAAAGAATAGATAAACCAAGTCCTGAAGAGGTTATTTTAAGATTAAATAGATTTGATTATGAAGAATCAAGGATTTCTTTATATGATTATGTTTTAAAAAACAACGATTTGGAAAAAACAGTACAAATAATTATGTCTATAATAAATAATGAATACAATTTAAAAAATGAAGAATTTTAAATTGTAGATTCATAAAATAGGGGCTGTGCTAAAATTTGCACAGCTTTTTTATATTATAATTTATTCATTTTTAAAATGAAGTGGAGGCAAATAAAATGTTAAAAGAATTGGAAAAGTGTGAAATATGTCCGCATAAATGCAGAGTTAATCGAAATAAAGAAATAATTGGTAGATGTAAATCAAAAAATACAATAAAATTAGCTAAAGTATCGATACATGATTTTGAAGAACCATGTATTAGTGGGGAAAATGGTTCTGGAACAGTATTTTTTTCTAATTGCAATTTGAATTGTGTTTTTTGTCAAAACTATGAAATAAGTCAAGAAGGAAAAGGAAAAGAAATTTCCGTAGAAAGACTTGCTGAAATATTTTTAGAACAACAAGCTAGAAAAGTAGAAAATATTAATTTAGTAACACCTACAAGTTATGTACCACAAATAATAGAAGCTATCAAAATAGCAAGAAAGCGGAGGTCTTAAATTACCCATAGTCTACAATTCAAACGGATATGAAAATATAGAAACTATAAAAAAACTAAATGGATATGTGAATATATACTTACCTGATTTAAAGTATTTTTTCAATGATTTGGCAAAAAAATATTCAAAAGTAGATAATTATTTTGAAATTGCAACAGAAGCTATAAAGGAAATGTATTCTCAGGTACAAAATGCAGAATTTGATGAAAGAGGAGTTATGAAGAAGCGGAATGATAATAAGACATTTAATTTTACCACATGAAGTAGAAAATAGCAAAAAGGTCTTAAAATGGATAAATGAAAATATGCCAAAAGATGTCTTGGTCAGTGTAATGGCACAGTATTTTCCAACATATAAGGCTAGAGAATTTAATGAAATTAATCGAAAAATTACTAAAGATGAGTATGAAGAGGTTGAGAATTATTTATTTAAATTAGAGTTAGAAAATGGATACATTCAAGATTTAGGTGAACATGAAGAAGAATATGTACCAGATTGGGATATTAATTTCTAGATATATTTTTTGTCTAAATTTGTATATAAAAAAATTTGCTCTATTCTATATTTCGACAGGTTTTTCAATTTCAAAGGTGTACAATCTATCCATAATCAAAAGAAGAAGGAGGATTTATGGAAAGTACATATTATTTAGAGGACAAGTTGTTGGTTTTTAAAATAACAGATGAAATTGACGATTGTAGTGTTCAGAAGATAAGGAGGAGAGCAGATTATGAAATTGAAAGATATATGCCTAGAAAAGTTATATTTGATTTTGATCGTGTTACTTTTATGGACAGTAGTGGAATAGGTATGGTAATTGGAAGATATAAAGAAGTTTCAATGCTAGGAGGAAAAATGGAACTTTCAAATTTATCAGAAGGAGTAAGAAAAATTTTCGAAATGAGTGGTGTTTTAAAAATAATTCCAGAAACAGAATATAGTGACATCCTATTTAGTTTAAAGAAAAAGGAGGTAAGCAAAATATGAGCATAATAAATGAAAATGAAATGAAATTAGAGTTTCTAAGTAAAGCTAATAACGAAGCTTTTGCTAGAATTACAGTTGCTGCCTTTGTGTCTCAATTAGATCCAACAATTGAAGAAATCTCAGATATAAAGACAGCTGTTTCAGAAGCTGTTACAAATTCAATAGTTCATGGATATGAGAATAAAATTGGAATTATAAAATTGACATGTAAAATTGTTGATAATGAAATTTTTATAGAAATTTCAGATTCAGGAAAAGGAATAGAAAATATAGAAATGGCTAAACAACCGCTTTACACCACTAAGCCGAATCTAGAAAGGTCAGGTATGGGATTTACTATTATGGAAAGTTTTATGGATAATTTAGAAGTAGAATCTATAATTGGAGTTGGAACAAAAGTTACAATGTCTAAAAAAATAAAATCTATAGAACCAGAAGAGACACAAATCACTTTAGAAGAAGCTCTAAGGGGGTAAATAATTTGTACGAAAATGACATAAATACTATTAAAAGAGCCCAAAATGGAGATAAAGATGAAATGTCAAAATTAGTCGAAGAAAACCAAGGATTAGTATGGAGTATTGTAAAAAGATTTACTGGTAGAGGATATGATACAGAAGATATATATCAAATAGGATGTATGGGACTTGTAAAAGCCATTCGAAGATTTAATATAGATTTTGATGTGAGGCTTTCTACATATGCAGTTCCATATATATTGGGAGAAATAAAAAGATTTTTAAGAGATGATGGACCAATAAAAGTTAGTAGAAGTTTAAAGGAATTAAATATAAAAATAAAAGAATTACAAAAAGAAAGTATTAGGAAAAATAACGAAGAGCTTACATTACGGGCAAATATCTAAAATTTTAAAAGTTCCTAAAGAAGAAATTGCTATGGCTTTAGAAGCTAATAATCCGATAGATTCTTTAGAAAATGCACAATATACAGATAATAAAACAGATAAATCTATAAGCATAGTAGAAAGAGTTTCAAGTAATATAGATGAAGCTAATTTAATTACAGATAAAATTACTGTACATAAATTAATTGAAAATTTAGAAAAGAGGGATAAAGAGATAATTTTACTTAGATTTTATAAAGAAAAAACACAAGATCAGGTAGCTAAAATACTGGGAATATCACAAGTACAGGTTTCTAGAATTGAAAAAAAGATTTTGCAAAATATGAAAGAGAAACTAGTTTGTTAGTGTATATAAAATTTATAACTTGTCAAAGCTGTTTTAAGGTGAAATTGTTTTAATAAAAACTATTTCACCTTAACTCATTTGGAATAACATTATTATTTCTAGCATAATTATTGAATTATGAAAAGTTTAAAAAAGATTTTTATATATTTAATTATTATAATGGTTGTATTTTTTATATTACCAGCAGTTTTTACTAAAAATAGAGTAAAGAATTCTGCAAATAAAAATACATTAAATGAAACTAGCAAAATACAAAATGAAGAAAATGTGGTAAATGACTATGATTATACAAAATTTGCAACAATAAAGTTATATCATAAAGAAAGTGATTCTATTGAAGAAATTCCAATTGATGAATATTTGTATGGTGTAGTTTCAGCAGAAATGCCTGTAAATTATGAATTAGAAGCTCTTAAAGCACAAGCTATAGTAGCGAGAACTTACACATTATACCAAATAATTAATTCAGGGAATAAACATGAAGGAGCAGATATATGTGATAATTTCAATTGTTGCCAAGCATGGATTTCAAAAGAAGGAAGATTAGCAAGATGGGAAAGTGATAAAGGCGAAGAGAATTGGAATAAAATTGTTCAAGCTGTGGATAGAACAAAAGGAAAAATAATTACATATAATAATGAACCTATTGATGCTTTTTTTCATGCTAATAGTGGAGGAAAAACAGAAACTGCAAGTAATGTTTGGGGAGGAAAAGACCTCCCATATTTACAAAGTGTAGAAACGTCGGGAGAAGAACGGATATTCAGGATATAATACAAGTGTAACACTTTCAAAAGATGAACTAATAGAAAAATTAAAAGAAAGTTATCCCAAAATAGAAATAGATTTACAAAAAGAAGATGAAATAAAAATTTTAGAATATACACAAAGCCAAAGAGCAAGAACAGTAAAAATTGGAAATGTAGAAATTGCGGGGACAAAGTTAAGGCAAGTTTTAGGGTTAAGATCAACTAATTTTAATATCGAAGTAAATGGAGAGAAAATAACTTTTAATGTTGTTGGATATGGACATGGAGTTGGGATGAGTCAGACTGGAGCAGATAGCTTAGCAAAACAGGGGAAAAGTGCAGAAGAAATTATTAAGCATTTTTATACAGATATAGAGATAAAGACTGTTAATGAGATATAAAAATATTCATATTTTTTGTTGAAAAAATATATAACAAAGTATACAATAATGTTAAAAAACAAAAGGTAAAAGGAGAAAAGTGCATATGAGAAAAAAAATAAGAAATAAAGGACACCCCATATTTTGATAATATTAATATTATTGGAAAAAATAT
>USGK01000002.1 GCA_900554175.1 uncultured Clostridium sp. | reverse complement strand
AAATTAAGACATTTTCCTAAATGATTTATTAAGACATTATCATAAATGAATCATATAAAAAAGTGTGAAAGTAAATTAAAATTTGCATTTTTTTGAATAATGTAGTATAATAAGGAATAGTCGCGTAAAAAATACATATAAAGGAGAGTGCATATTATTTTAAAAACAAAGCTAAAAAATCATACAAAAGATGTAGCCATAGTTTTAGGGATAATAATGTTTTGGTTTGTAGTAATAATCGCGATTATGACAATAAAATATAAACCAGCATATGAAGTAAAGATTCAAGGAGAAAATTTAGGATATATAAAAAGTAAAGTATCATTTGAAAATAAAATAAATGAAGAAATTTTAAATCAAAATGGTGCAAATATAGAAGATGTTTCTCTAAAAGAATCAGTGTATTACGAAAAAAAGCTAATAGCAAGAAATACTCAAATTCATGAAGAAGAAATTTTAGAAAAATTAAAAAGTGAATATACTACTATAACATATAAATATTATATAGTAGCATTAGACGATGAAAACAAAGCATATGTAGATACTTTAGAGCAAGCAGAACAAGTTGTAAATGAAATAAAGTCAGAATATAATGATGATAATTTAAATTTACAAATTATAACAGAATATACAGAAAATATAGCTGAGGTAAAAACAGATACTTTGGAAGTAGCAGAAACAAATGTTAAAACTAAATTAGAAGAGATAAAACAAAAAGAAGCAGAAGAAGAGGAAAGAGCAAATGCAATAGCGACTATAAATGGAATAAACTTGTCAGTTTTACCAGTTTCTGGCAAAATAACATCTAGATATGGAGAATCAAGTTCATTAAGAAGATCTACACATACAGGTCTTGACATTGCATGTTCGTCAGGAACAGATATAAAAGCAACAGCATCAGGAACAATTACTTTTGCAGCTTATAGTGGTTCATATGGTAAATTAGTAAAAATTGACCATGGAAATGGTATAGAAACATGGTATGGACATTGTAGTAAAATATATGCAAAAGTAGGTCAAAAAGTAAATGCAGGTGATGTTATTTCAGCAGTTGGTTCAACAGGTAATTCGACAGGTCCACATTTACATTTAGAAATAAGAATAAATAATAAAACTGTAAATCCACAAAATTATTTATACAAAAAATAAAAAATATTTTTTTCTAAAAGTAAAGAATTAAGATGTTACTATATATCTTAAATAAAAAGGGATTGATACATTTCTAAAATCAAAAATATTTGATTATTAGATTTATATCAATCTTTTTTTTATTATTTATAAAATTCTTGATTGATAAAGAATTTTACTATATAATAATGTCAAGTAATTTGAAATTGGAGGATTTTTTTATGACAGATATAGAAATTCAAAAAAGTGTAAAACTTAAAAATATAATAGATATAGCAAAAAAAGCAGGACTAAAAGAAAATGATATAGAATGCTATGGTAAATATAAAGCTAAAATTGGAACTAAAGCGATAAAGAAGTTTTCAGAAAATAAAGACGGAAAATTAATTTTAGTAACAGCTATGAGTCCAACTCCTATGGGAGAAGGAAAGACAACAGTTTCAATTGCTATAGCAGATGCTTTAAATAAAATAAATAAAAAAGCAGTTTTAGCACTAAGAGAACCATCTATGGGACCTGTTTTTGGAATGAAAGGTGGAGCAACAGGTGGAGGAAAATCACAAGTAGCTCCAATGGAAGATATAAATCTTCATTTTACTGGAGATTTGCATGCAATTACATCTGCAAATAATTTATTATCAGCAATGATAGATAACCATATTTATTTTGGAAATACATTAAACTTTAAAAAAGTTACTTGGAAAAGATGTATAGACATTAATGATAGACAACTTAGAAAAATAAATACAGGCCTTTCAGGTGAAAGTAAAATAAAACAGAGAGAAGATGGATTTGATATTACAGCTGCATCTGAAATAATGGCAATATTATGTTTAAGCGAAGATGAAAAAGATTTAAGAAGAAGGCTTGGAAATATAATTGTAGGATATAACGAAAAAGAAGAAGCTATCTTCGCAAAGGATTTAAAAGCAGAAGGAGCAATGCTAGTACTTTTAAAAGATGCAATAAATCCTAATTTAATTCAAACATTAGAACATACCCCTTGTATTATGCATGGTGGACCATTTGCAAATATTGCACATGGTTGTAACTCAGTAAGAGCTACCAAACTTGCTTTAAAATTGGGAGATTATGTAATAACAGAAGCAGGATTTGGAGCAGATTTAGGTGCAGAAAAATTTTTGGATATAAAAGCAAGAAAATCAGGGACGATTCCTAATATAATTGTTTGTGTGGCAACTGTTAAAGCTATAAAGTATCATGGTGGAGTAAAAAAAGAAAATATATTTGAAGAAAATTATGAAGCTTTAGAAAAAGGAATGGAAAATCTATTTAGACATATAGAAAATATGCAGAATAAGTTTGGAATAAAGACAATTGTTGCTATAAATATGTTCAATACTGATAAAAAAGAAGAACTTGAATTTATAGAAAATGCTTTATCTAAGAAAGGTATACAATCAAGTAGAGTAGATAGCTGGAAAAAGGGATCAGATGGAGCAATAGACATTGCAGAGAAAATAGTAATAAATTCACAAGAAGAAAACAAAATAAATTATATATATGATGAAGAAGATCCAATTAAAACAAAGATAGAAAAGATTGCAAAAAATATTTATGGAGCAGAAGGAGTAGTATATAGTGAAAATGCAATAAAAGATATAGAAATAATTGAAAAAAATGGCAAGACAAAATTACCCATTTGTATTGCCAAAACACAATATTCTTTTTCGGATGATCCAAAAAATATAATGTCAAATAATTCATATAAAATTCATGTTCAAAATATAATATTAAAAAATGGGGCAGAGTTTATTGTTGTTATTGCTGGAAATATAATGACGATGCCAGGTCTACCAAAAATTCCAGCAGCAGAAGAAATCGATTTAGATGAAAATAATGAAATTATAGGAATTTTTTAAATTAATTTTAAAAATTGGAGTGGAAAAGACTTGAAGTTTTTTCTGCTCTATTTTTTTAGAAAATAAAGATACAAAATCCATTATAGTAAAAATATTTAAGTAAAAAATAATTAAGATAATAAATTAGTATAAAAAATAGAAAATTTCAAAAAATAGATAATAAGTTTGAATATTATTTAAATTTGGAGGTTTTTATGTATAATTTTAGAACAGATTTAGCATCTGAAAGAAGAGACATTTTTAAAAAGGCAAATAAATTAGAAGGAAATATTGATGGAATAGAAAGTGAAGAAGAGAAAGTAAACGACAAAATAAAAGTAGAAAGAGTAAAAATTACAAATGAAAACGGAGAAAAAGCAATTGGAAAACCTATTGGAAACTATGTAACTATTGATGTAGATAAATTAAAAATAGCAACAGATGAAGAAATTGAAAAAGCTTCTAAGGTTCTTTCAAATGAGTTAAAAAAGATTGTTGATATAAACGTAGAAAAGGAAGGAGAAGTTTTAGTTGTAGGTCTTGGGAATATTTATGTTACACCAGATAGTTTAGGACCAAAAGTCATAAATGAAATTGATGTTACAAGGCATATTATAAAATATCTTCCACAATATGTAGAAGAAGGAACAAGATCTATTGCTGCAATTTCGCCAGGAGTTTTAGGAACAACAGGAATTGAAACAGTTGAAATATTAAATGGAATTGTTGAAAAGATTCACCCTAAGATGGTAATTGTAATAGATGCATTAGCTTCAAGAAATATAGAAAGAATTAGTTCTACAATTCAAATATCAGATACTGGAATTGTACCAGGAGCTGGTGTCGGAAATACAAGACAAGAAATAAGTAAAAATACACTAGGGATACCAGTATTAGCGATTGGTATTCCCACAGTTGTAGAATCTGCTGTTATTGTAAATGATTCATTGAATTTATTTATAGAAAAACTCCAAGAAGAAGCAAAATCAAATGATTATTTAAATGAATTAAAAGAAAGAGACAATTACGAAGAAATTAAGGATGCTTTAATGCCAGGAGATTTTAATTTTATTGTTACACCAAAAGAGATAGATGACTTAATAGAAAATATGAAAGATATTGTAGCAAATGGCATAAATATGAGCTTGTAAAATCAAAATCTTTATGATATTATATTTATTGAGGTAGATTTTTATATGGAAGAGCAAAAATATATAATAGAAAATCAAGATTCATTTGAATTAAAAGATATATTTGAATGTGGACAGTGCTTTAGATGGAATCGTATGCCAAATGAAAGTTATACAGGTGTATTTGGAAAAAATGTATTAAATATAAAAAAAGAAAATAATAAAATAATATTTAAAGGTATAGTGAATGGAAATATTAATGAAGTTGTAAATAATTACTTTGATTTAGATAGAGATTATAAAAAGATTAAAGAAAAATTAAAAAATACAGACATATATATGCAAGAAAGCATAGAGTATGGAGAAGGAATTAGAATTTTAAATCAAGATTTATGGGAAACCATAATGTCTTTTATAATTTCAGCAAATAATAATATACCAAGAATAAAAGGTATTATAGAAAAAATTTCAAAAGAATATGGAGATAAAATAGAATGGGAGGGGAAAACTTTTTATGCTTTTCCTACTCCTAAGCAATTAGAAAATGTTTCTGTAGAAGAATTTAGAAAACTAGGAACAGGATTTAGAGATATAAGGCTTTATGAAACTACACATATGATTTTAGATAAAAAAGTTGATTTAGAAGAATTAGAAAAAGAATGCAATACAAATTTGGTTAGAGATAAATTACTTACTTTGTCAGGAGTGGGACCTAAAGTTGCAGATTGTATACTACTTTTTTCAAATTTAAAAAGATTTGATGTTTTTCCAATAGATGTATGGGTAAGAAGAGTTATGAATGAGTTATATATAAAAAATTTAGATGAGAAAAAAGTCAGCAGAAAACAAATAGAAAAAATAGCCTTAGATAAATTTGGAGATTTAGAAGGAATTGCTCAGCAGTATCTATTTTATTGGAAACGCGAAGCTTAAAATTTATAATTACTAAAGGATAAATTAGTAATAAACGAAAGGAATGTAGAAATATATGTATTTAAAAAGATTGGAATTACAAGGATTCAAATCATTTGCAGATAAAACCGTTTTAGAATTTATGCCAGGAATTACAAGTGTAATTGGTCCGAATGGTTCAGGTAAAAGTAATATATCAGACGCAATTAGATGGGTTTTAGGTGAGCAAAGTATGAAATCACTTAGAAGCGGAAAATCTAGTGATGTAATTTTCGCAGGAACTCAAAATAGAAAGTCTCTAGGTTTTGCAGAAGCTTCACTGATTTTTGATAATTCAGACGGAAAGCTTCCCATAGAATACACAGAAGTTACTGTTACAAGAAAGATTTATAGAAGTGGAGAAACAGGATATTACATAAATAAAGTTCCTTGTAGATTAAAAGATGTTTTAGAATTATTTATGGATACAGGTATAGGTAAAGATGGATATTCTATAATAGGACAAGGAAAAATTGATGAAATATTAAGTAACAAATCAGAAGATAGAAGAAATGTATTTGAAGAAGCGGCAGGAATTGTAAAGTTTAAGACAAGAAAAGAAGAATCTGAAAAAAAATTAGAACATACTAAACTAAATTTACTTAGAATTAATGATATTTTAACTGAAATAGAGGCAAATATAGAACCACTTAAAATACAAGCAGATAAGGCAAGAAAATTTTTGAATTTGAAAGAGGAACTTAAAAATATTGAAGTGGGTTTGTTTTATTTTAATATTGAAAAATATAAATCAGAACTTAAAGAGATTATAGAAAATACAGAAATTTTACAATCAAATTGTAATTTAGAAGAAGGCAAAATTGAAAGAATAAAATTATTAAAAGAGGAATTAAAAGACAATTTAGATGAAATAACTATTAAAATAGAAAATACACAAAATATTGGTTTTGAAAGTGAAAAACAAATAGAAAAATTAAATTCTGATATAAATGTTGCTAAAGCTAAAATTCAAAATAATAGCGAAAATATTGAAAGTTATAATAAAGAAATAAGTGAAACAAATGAAAAAATTAAAAAGTCAAAACAGGAAATAGACGAAAAAATTGATAAGAAAAATAGTTTAAAAGAAAATAGAAAAAAATTCGAGAATGAGCTTAATGAAAAACAAGAAAAACTAGATGAAATATTAAAAAATTTATCAGATGAACAGTTACATATTGAATCATTAAAAAGAAAGCTAGAAGATAATATAGATGAAAAGTATGAGATAGAGTCAGATACTAACACTCAAAATGCGAACACTTCAAATATTGAAAAAAGAAGAACACAGATTGATAATGAAATAAATTCTAATATTTCTGAATTAGATAATACAAGCTTTAAGAAAGAAGAAAGTGTTAAAGAATTTGAAAAAAGTAAAAAAGATAGAAATGAAATACAAGAAAAAATACAAAATATTTTAAAAGAAAAACAATCTATTGAAAAAGAAATAAAAATATATGATTTGAAAATAAATAACCTAATGCAAGAAAATCAAATAAAAGATAGTAGATGTAAATTTTTAGAAGAGACTGAAAGAGAAAAAGAAGGCTATATAAAAAGTGTAAAAAGTATTTTAAATGATAAAAATCTATTAGCTAATATGAATGGAAAAGTACATGGAGCTGTAGCTAATTTAATTACAGTACCTAAAAATATGCAAATTGCTATTGAAATGTCATTAGGAGCTAGTCTTCAAAATATTGTAATAAATTCAGAAGAAGATGCTAAAAAGCTAATAGATTATTTAAGAAAAAATAATTTGGGAAGAGCATCGTTTTTGCCTATATCTTCAGTTAAGGGCAAAAAGATTGAAAAAATAAAAAAAATAGATAAAGCAATTGGAGTTGCATCAGATTTAATAGAGTACGATAAATTATATGAAAATATAATATTGAGTTTGTTAGGTAGAACTGTTATTGTAGAAAATATGGATTTAGGTGTTGAACTTGCAAAAGAAAATAATTATTCATTTAAAATAGTAACTTTACAAGGAGACATTATAAATCCATCAGGTGCAATCTCAGGAGGATCTGTACCTAAAAGGACTACTAGTATTTTGGGTAGAGAAAAAGAAATTGAAGAATTAAAAGAAGAAATTAAATCAATTAAGAAAAAAATAGAAAGTGTTCAAAAAGAACAACAAGAAAAAAAAGCAATTTTAAATAATATGGGATTAAAAGAATTAGAAAGCGAATCACAAACTATAGATATAAAATATAATGTCGAAAAACAAAAATTAGAATCAATAAATGAAAATGCAGAAAAGCTAAGATTACATATTGCAAAATTAAAACAAGAAAAAATTAACTTGAATGCACAAAAAGAAGAAATTCAAAAATTTATTGAACAAAATAAAATAAAATTAGAAAAGATAAAAAGAGAAAACGAAGAATTACAAAAAGAAATTTCTAATTATACAGAAAAAAACAAGGAAATAAATAAAGTAGTTGATGATCTTAATTTTGACATTACAAACTTAAAAATCTCAGTTTCATCATTTGATGAAAGTGAAAATTCTATTAATGAAATACAAAATTTGATTGAAAAAGAGATTGAAAATAATAATCTTAATATAAAAAACAAAAAAGATAGAATACAGAATTTAACTCAAGAAATAGAAAAACTAAATACCGAAATTAATAAAAATAATGAAAAAATAAAAGAAATAAAAGAAAAAGTTTCAAATAGCAGTATAGATATAGAAAAGTTAAAACAAGAAAAAACAAATATTTCGGAAAGAATAAAGAAACAAGAGGAATTACAAGAAGAAGAATTTAAGATAATAGAGGATTTGAAAGCACAAATTGTTAGAATTGATATTAAGAAAAATAAAACGGAAGAAGATTTAAATTCTTTAGTAAACAATTTATGGGAGGAATATGAATTAACACCAAATGCAAAAGGCAATTATAAAAGGCCAGAAAATGTTGCACTTACTCAAAAAAGAGTAAATAACTTAAGACAAGACATAAGAGATTTAGGAAGCGTAAATGTTGATTCAATTGAGGAATATAAGAATTTAAAGAATAGATATGACTTTATGTGCGAACAAAGGCTAGATTTAGAAAATACAATGTCAAAATTAAGAAATATGATTTCAGATATAACAGAAACAATGAAAAAACAATTTAAAGAAAGATTTGAAATTATAAATCGAAACTTTGGGGAAGTTTTTAAAGAATTATTTGGTGGAGGTAAAGCAGAGATTGCATTAGAAGATGAATCAAATATTTTAGAATGTGGAATTAATATAAATGTACAACCACCAGGAAAAAAACTTCAAAGTATGATGCTTTTATCCGGAGGAGAAAGAGCTTTTACTGCCATTGCATTACTATTTGCAATTTTAAAAATGTCACCTGCACCATTCTGTGTACTTGATGAAATTGAAGCAGCACTTGATGATGTAAATGTTTATAGATATGCGGAATTTTTAAAGAAATTTTCTAAAGATACTCAATTTTTAGTAATTACTCATAGAAAAGGAACAATGGAAGCAGCTGATACTGTTTATGGAATTACTATGGAAGAAAATGGAATTTCAAAATTACTTTCTATGAAATTATAGATGAAAAAGGTAAAATGTGATGGACGAAAAATTACAAAAACTATATTGTGAGTGTATAAATGAATTAGAATCAATAGGATTAAAGATAAAAGAAGAGAAAGAAATAGGGAAAATAGATATTAGTATTGCGAAAAGAATATGCAAAAGATATGGGTGTTGTAAACAAGAAAAGCCTGATGAAAATTCGAAAGTTATAAAAAAAATTGGAAGAAGAAAATATGTAACATATGAAAGATATTATATTCATCATATAGAAATAAGCAAATGGGTAATGGAACTAGATGAAAAGATAATAAAAAAAACTATTATGCATGAGTTAGTTCATTGTTTTCCTGGATGTAATAATCACGGGAATATGTTTAAAGACTATGCTAAAATGATTAATCAAAAATTAGGGTATGACATATCAAGGTTAGGAAACAAAGCAATGGATTATAAGAAAAGCAATTTGGAATATAGTGATAATCAAGAATTTTATAAATATAAGATTATTTGTACAAATTGTGGACAAATGATATACAGAAAAAGATTAAAAAAAAATTTGCTTAAAAAGTATAGATGTGGAATTTGCAATGGAAAGTTAAAAATTATACAGTAAAATCATTATTAATTAAAAGGTAAAATGGGAATATCTAACGAATTCCCATTTTATCTTTTTTTAAAATTTAAATTTTATAGTTCCGATTAAAATAAGTAAGATTCCAGATAGTATTGACCATATACTATTAGGAATTTTTGTAAGATGTATTATTTTTTTTCCCATAAAAATCCCAAAATCTATAAAAAGCAATTGCAAGATTGCAACAAATATAGGAAAAATTGATATATTAAGACCAAAAATACTTCCTCCTATACCTATACATAAACTATCTAGTGAAAGAGCAATTCCTAAAGCAAATGCTTCAGAAGGCTCAATTGTATTGGATTTGTTAAAGTCAAAGTCTTCTTTGTTTTTAATTCCCTGAATTATTATAATAATTCCCAAAATTATTAATATAGATGAACCTATAAATTTTGCAACAAAAGCTGGTAAAAAGTTTCGTAGTGATGTACCAAGTAATACTGAAAAAGTTGTTACTGTAATTGAAATTATAAATAAAATAACTTTACTTTTCAAAGAAAGTTTGGTGTTTTTTAGTCCGTAAGTCATTCCAATTCCGAGTGAATCAATACTGCTTGATATTGCAAGAATTAGTGAATTTATAAACATCAATTTAGTCCTTTCTTCATTTAAATAAAGGCATACAGCTAAAAAATAAAGTTTTAATTATACCTTAATTTATTATATGAAATTTGTAGAAAAATGTTTAATGATTGTTAAGTAGGCATTTTTTTGAAAATAAAAAAAGAAAAATGTAAAAAATTTTTTATAGCAATAAATTTACATAAAACTATTGCAAAAAGAAGAAAATTGTGGTAATCTATTAAATAGAGATTTTGTAAAAATGAAAGGAGATACACATGAATAAGGAAGAAATAATTGAAATGCTAAAGAAAATTAATTCAGAATTAACTGATGAAGTTTTAGAAAATGCAACAAAAGAGGAATTAGAAGAGTATGTTAAATTATCAGATGAAATAATAACTAAATTAGAAAGATTAGATGATTAATAAATAAAGGGAGGATTTAAAAATGACTTTAGAAGAAATTAATGAAAAGTTAGCAGGAATATCAAAAGCATTAGAAAGCATAAAATGGGAAAAAGATAAAATTATGACAGAGGATGAAAAAAACAAAATAGAAGATAAGATTAATTCAGTTGATGGAGATATGAAAACTGAGAAGAATTTTGGAAAAGAACAATTAGAAACATTTACAACTGCTATAAAGGGTGCAGCTGATAAGGGAAAAACATTTGCATCAGATAATACAGATATAAGTAAAGAAAAAGATTATGACATACTTAAATCAACAAAAAGAAAAATAGAACTTTCAAAAACATTAAATGGAAAATATGATGAATTGTTCAAAAAACAAGATGCAATAAAAAAATTAGAAGAAAGGTTTAATTCAGAAGAATTAGAAGATTATGCTAATAAAAAGATAAGAAATAATGAGATAGAGGTCAATAAAAAGAATCATTTATCTAGAAAAATTAAATCATTCAAAAATAGTAATGATGTTACAAATACATTAAATGAAATTGAAAAAAATATTTCTGAAATTGAAAAATTAGATAAACTTAAGAAGGAAATTGATAACTTAAATAAAAAAATTGCAGATTTGGAAAATCAAGTTTCAAAAGAAAAAGATCCAGCTGATAAAAAAGTTGGAGAAGATCAGATCGCTAGATTAAAAAAGCAAAGAATTGATGAAGCAAAAAAATTCAAAATAGATTATGATGAAACAACATTTGATACAGATATAAATAACCAAAAGGCAAAATATAACGCAAAGAATACAACTGCTAAAAACAAAATAGTTACATTATTGAAATCACAAGATAGTGATGTAAAAGATGCAATAGGGGATTTAAGTAAAGTTGATCCTAAAGATATTGCTAAAACTTTAGATTTAGCATTTGCTAAAAAGAATCAAGAAATGATAGCTTTAAATAGAGAAAATTCAAGACTTAAAGCAAATATTGCCCAAATGAGGGAAGATAGACCATTAGGAGAAGAACACTATACTGATATTAATAGTTCATCAGAAGAATTTTCATATGAACCAACTGATGAAGAAATAGAAGAAAGTGATGAATACAAAAAGTCTATAGAAAGTGCTATTATACCAAATGGCGAGGCTTCAAGAAAACAAAAAATTGAATGGAGAAGGAACTATTTATTAGGAGATAAAGCAAGAGATGGAAAAAGACATCCACTTGCATGGTTAAGATCTCATTTTGGAGGAAAGATTTTAGATAATAGAATTTCTAAAGATATAGAAGAAAAGGCAAGAGAATACGCTAAAAAGCAAATAATTAGTAATAAAAAGGCTGAAGTAGAAAGTGCTAAAGAGAAAAAAGAAGCAGAAGAATTAGCTGCTGTTGGAAGAAATCAATTCGTTAGAGAATTGTATAGTGAAAAAGCTGCTAGAGCAATATTAGAAGGAAAAGAAAATATAGCAGATGCTGAAATAATGAATGGATTTGTAGAGAGAATGTCTTCAGAAGAAAAAGTAAAAAAAGAACTAGAAAAATAAAAAAATTACATAAAAAATATAGAGGATTATGTATAAACTCTAATTTATTAAACCAAAAAGTTTAATAAATATGGGTTAATGCATAATCCTTTTTTATTTGTGAAAATATATTGATTATTTAAAATAAAAATGATAGAATCAAAAACATAAATAATAGTAGTGATATAAAATATTTGCTATTAATAGAATAATTAATAATATAAATACCAACAATATTATTAATTATTAAATCTTTGAAAGGAGAATAAATATGAGCGAAAATTATGAAATCGTTGATAATATAGAAACATTACAAAAAACGATTGAAAGAGTAAAAAAAGCACAAGCCAAATTTGCAAAATATACACAAGAAGAGGTTGATAAAATCTTTTTAGCAGCATCAATTGCAGCAAATCAAGCTAGAATACCACTTGCAAAAATGGCTGTGGAAGAAACAGGAATGGGAGTAATAGAAGACAAAGTAATAAAAAATCATTTTGCTTCTGAATATATATATAATAAATATAAAAATGAAAAGACATGTGGAGTAATAGAAGAAGATAAATCTTATGGAATAAAAAAGATAGCAGAACCAATTGGGGTAATAGCAGCAGTAATTCCAACAACAAACCCAACATCAACTGCAATATTTAAAACATTGATTAGTTTAAAAACAAGAAATGGTATTATAATAAGTCCACATCCAAGAGCTAAAAAAAGTACAATTGAAGCTGCAAAAGTAGTATTAGAAGCCGCAGTTAAAGCGGGAGCACCAGAAGGAATAATTGGATGGGTTGATGTTCCATCACTAGAACTTACAACTACATTAATGCAATCAGCAGATACAATTTTAGCAACAGGAGGACCAGGAATGGTCAAATCTGCATATTCAAGTGGAAAACCAGCATTAGGTGTTGGTGCTGGAAATACACCAGCAGTAATTGATGAATCTGCAGATATAGTTCTAGCAGTAAATTCAATTATACATTCAAAAACATTTGACAATGGAATGATTTGTGCATCAGAGCAATCAGTTATTGTTTTGGAAAATATATATGAAGAAGTTAAAAAAGAATTTGAAAAGAGAGGATGTTATTTCTTAAATCCTGAAGAAACAGAGAAAGTAAGAAAAACAATAATTATTAATGGAGCTTTAAATGCAAAAATAGTAGGACAAAAGGCTCATACAATTGCTGAACTTGCAGAAATACAGGTTCCAAAAGAGACAAAAATATTAATAGGAGAAGTAGAATCAGTAGATTTATCTGAAGAATTTGCTCATGAAAAATTATCTCCAGTTTTAGCTATGTATAAAGCAAACGATTTTGAAGATGCTATAAGCAAAGCATCAAAATTAATAGAAGATGGAGGCCTTGGACATACATCATCATTATATGTAAATACAGTTACAGAAACAGAAAAAGTAGAAAAATTTTATTCAAGCATGAAAACATGTAGAGTTTTAATTAATACACCATCTTCACAAGGTGGAATTGGTGATTTATATAATTTTAAATTAACACCATCATTAACACTTGGTTGTGGTTCTTGGGGAGGAAACTCAATTTCTGAAAACGTGGGAATAAAACATTTATTAAATATAAAAAATGTAGCTGAAAGGAGAGAAAATATGCTTTGGTTTAGAGCACCTGAAAAGGTATATGTAAAAAGAGGTTGTCTTCCAGTAGCCTTAGAAGAATTAAAATATGTAATGGATAAAAAGAAAGTGTTCATAGTAACTGATAAATTTTTATTTGAAAATGGTTATACAAAACCTATAACAGATAAATTAGATGAACTTGAAATCGCTCACACAACATTTTCAGATGTTGAACCAGATCCAACACTTGGTTGTGCAATAAAAGGTGCGGAGCAAGTAAGAGCATTTAAACCAGATTGTATTATAGCAGTTGGTGGAGGATCTGCAATGGATGCTGCAAAAATTATGTGGGTAATGTATGAACATCCTGAAGTTGAATTTGCAGATATGGCTATGAGATTTATGGATATTAGAAAAAGAGTATATACATTCCCTAAAATGGGTGAGAAAGCATATTTTATAGCTATTCCAACATCAGCAGGAACAGGATCAGAAGTTACACCATTTGCAGTTATAACAGACGAAAAAACTGGTATAAAATATCCTTTAGCAGATTATGAATTAATGCCTAAAATGGCAATTGTAGACTGCAATATGATGATGAATGCTCCAAAAGGATTGACATCAGCATCTGGAATTGATGCAGTAACTCACTCATTAGAAGCTTATGCATCAATGATGGCAACTGAATATACAGATGGTTTGGCAATTGAATCTTTGAAGAATATTTTTAAATACTTGCCAAGAGCCTATGAAAATGGTGCAAATGATCCAGAGGCAAGAGAAAAAATGGCTAATGCTGCAACAATGGCAGGTATGGCATTTGCAAATGCATTCCTTGGAGTTTCTCATTCTTTAGCACATAAATTAGGTGCATATCATCACATACCACATGGTGTAGCAAATGCATTAGTAATTGATGAGGTTTTAAGATTTAATGCGGCTGAAGTGCCAACAAAAATGGGAACATTTCCACAATATGACCATCCAAAAACATTAAGAAGATATGCAGAAGTTGCAGAAGCTTTAGGATTTGGGGGAAATACTGACGAGGAAAGTTTAGAAAATCTAATTTCTGAGATTGATAAATTAAAAGATAAAATAGGAATAAAAAAGACAATAAGAGAATATGGAGTTGAAGAGGATAAATTCCTTGAAACACTTGACAAAATGTCAGAAGATGCATTTGATGACCAATGTACAGGAACAAATCCTAGATTGCCACTTATAAGTGAATTAAAAGAAATTTATTTAAAAGCATATTATGGAGGTAATGAATAATGGATTTAAATGTGAATAATGTAATAGTCCAAAGAAAAACAAAGACTGTATATAGAGATAATGACAAAACAATAAAACTTTTTATAGAAGATTATTCAAAAGCAGATATTTTAAATGAAGCTTTAAATCAAGCAAGAGTTGAAGAAGGAACAGATCTTAATATACCAAAGCTTATAGAAATAAGCAAAATAGATAACAGATGGGCTCTTGTTTCTGAATTTATTGAGGGAACGCCACTTAGCAAACTTATGGAACAAAATCCAGAAAAAGAAGATGAATATTTAAATAAATTTGTAGATATTCAAATAGAGATTCATTCTAGAACAGTTCCTTTGTTAAACAGATTAAAAGATAAGTATAGAAGAAAAATTAATAGTTTAACAGACATATCAGATAATATAAAGTACGAATTATTACAAAGATTGGATGGAATGAAAAGTCATACAAAATTATGCCATGGAGATTACAATCCAAGTAATATTATAATTAAAGAAGATGGAACTTTTGCTATAATAGATTGGGCTCACGCGACAATAGGTAATGCATCGGCAGATGCAGCAAAAACATTTTTGATTTTCACAATGGAAGGAAAAGAAGAATTGGCAAATAAATATTTAGATTTATTTTGCAAAAAGTCAAATATAGAAGTCACAAATGTTCAAAGATGGGTTTCTATAATTGCAGCAGCTCAAAAAGCAAAGGCAATTGAATCTGAACAAGAATTTTTAAATAAGTGGATTGATGTAGTGGATTATGAATAAAATAGCTTTAGTTACTGGAGCATCTTCCGGAATAGGAAGAGATATATCAAGGTCTCTTGCAAAAAGAAATTACAATTTAATTATCGTTGCAAGAGACAATGATAAATTACAAGCTCTAAAGAAGGATTTAAAAGAAGAATATAAAATAGATGTTGAAATTATTTTAAAAGATTTATCTAATAAGGATAATTGTATAGATTTATATAATGAGGTTTCAAAAAAATATGGAGCTATAGATATATTAGTAAATAATGCAGGATTTGGAACTTGTGGGTATTTTGTCGATACGGATTTAGAAAAAGAAATTTCTATGATAAATACAAATATTACAGCTGTTCATATTTTAACAAAATTATTTTTAAAAGATATGGTTAAAGAAAATAAAGGTCATATATTAAATGTTGCATCAATTGCGGGTTTTATGGCTGGACCAATGATGGCAACATATTATTCAACAAAATCTTATATAGTAAGATTAACTGAAAGTATTAGAATGGAACTTTTTATGAGAAATTCTAAAGTAAAAATATCTGCTTTATGTCCAGGACCGGTAAATACAAATTTTAATAAAATTGCAGATGTAAAATTTAATTTGCCAGGACAAAGTAGTCAATTTGTAGCAGAATATGCAGTTAAAAAATTACTAAAAAATAGAACTTTAATATTTCCAAGTTTTGGAATATGGATATATAGGATTTTGTGTAAGATATTACCTGATCAAATAACGTCTTTTATTAATTATTTTATGCAAAAAAGAAAAATACAATATTAAAATATATAGTTATAAAACAAAAAAATACTGGAAACTAAATGTTTTCAGTATTTCTATTATTTTTTGTTTTTTCAATTTTTTCCTTTTTTCTCACTAATATATTAATCTAAATTTTGATGTATTATTATATTATTAATTAATTTTTTTAAATTTGAATGAAAAGGATTTTACTCCAATAGAAGGATTTTTGTGTTAAATTTCCTTCTATTGAATGTTTTAAATTTGTCTATAATCTCTTAAAAAATCTGATAATTCTTGCATTGCCTCTTTTAACACTTCCTTTTCAGGTAAATATACAATTCGAAAATGATCTGGCTTAGTCCAATTAAATCCTGTTCCGTGAGTAAACAAAATTTTTTTAGCCTTTAAAAAATCTAGTGCAAATTTTTCATCATCTTTTATATTAAATTTATTTGTATCAATTTTCGGAAAAATATAAAAAGCTGCTTTAGGCTTAATTACACTTATTCCATCAATTTTATTTAACGCTGTATATATTTCTTCTCTTTGCTCATATATCCTTCCTCCTGGCTTTAAATATTGTTGTGTATATTCTTTGTTTTGTAAAGCTTCTTTAACTGCAAATTGTGCAGGAACATTTGAACATAATCTCATTGATGATAATAATTTTATACCTTCTATATAATTTTTTACATGTGATTTATCTCCACTAATACACATCCATCCTATTCGTAGTCCAGCTATCATATGAGATTTAGATAATCCATTAAATGTTATTACACATAAATCTGGAGCTAATGATGCTATAGATATATGTTCTAATTTATCCATTACAAGTCTATCATAAATTTCATCTGAAAAAATTAATAGATTATTTTTTCTTGCAATATCTACGATTTCATTCAATACATCTCTTGAATACAGTGCTCCTGTTGGATTATTTGGATTTATTATTACTATAGCTTTTGTTCTAGATGTTATTTTTCTTTTTATATCATCTGTGTCAGGATTCCAGTCTAATAATTCTTCGCATTTATAATGAACCACATTTCCACCTGCAAGAGTTGCTGCTGCTGTCCATAATGGATAATCAGGTGAAGGTATTAAAATTTCATCACCTTTGTTTAATAAACCTTGCATTGACATCAGTATTAATTCACTAACTCCATTTCCTAAATATATATCATTAATATCAATGTTAGATATATTTTTGCTATTACAATATTTCTTTATTTCAATTCTTGCTTCATATATTCCTTGTGATACTGAGTACCCTTGTGCTTTATCCATATTTTTAAAAATTTTATTAATAAGATTATCAGGTGCTTTAAATCCGAAAGTTGCAGGGTTTCCTATATTAAGCTTTAATACATTAATATTATTTTTTATCATATTATCAGCTTCTACCATTACGTTTCCTCGTATTTCATAATGAACATTGTTTAATTTTTTTGACTTTTCAAAATTCTTCATAATATTTACCTCCTAAAATAAAAAATTCGCCCTAAGCTTTTATTGCTTAGGGCGAATATAAACAAATATCCGTGGTACCACCTATTTTCAGAATATATTATTCTGCTCTTTATCAGTACAATCATACTGTTTCCCTGTAACGGTGGAATTCCGTTGAAATCTACTAAATCATTGAATTTTTCGAATTCACAGCTAAAAGACTGCTTCTATATTTCCTCTATAAAGATTTTCACCAACCATCTTCTCTCTACAATATTAAAAATATATACTCCTTCTCATCATTGCCTTTGTTTATATTTATTGGGCAATATATTATCATTATACTATTATAATGTCAAGAAAAATACTAAAATTTATTTTATATTTATAAATATTTTATCTTTATCATTAAGAATAGTGTAAAACTATGAGATAGTGGACAAAATAAATAGTTAAATAAAACCAACTAAAATTTTTGACTAAAAAATTTAAAGATTTTAGTTTCTTTGGATGGAAAAATTCATATCTGGATTGCGAGATGATAAATTACTACTTTTACATAAAAATAAAGAAACTCAGTAACCATTAAAATTACTGAGTTTTATTTGGTTGCGGGGGGAGGACTCGAACCTCCGACCTTTGGGTTATGAGCCCAACGAGCTGCCAACTGCTCCACCCCGCGATGTCCGTATGTTGATATTATACATCTTATATATATATTTTGTCAATATATTTTGAGAATTTAGTAAAAAATATTTTAAAACTTTAAATATATTTCTATTATATGCTAAATTCTCAAAAATATTATTAGTTTATAAGTTATTTATAGAGATTATCTTTATTTAGTTCTTTTAGACTTAATTCGTTGGAAGTTCTTATTGAATATAATTATTCATTTTTACTATTTTATGATGGGGCTAATAAGTAATTAATCATAATTCTTTATTTCTTTTATATTAAAGCAATATATAGATAAAAATAACAGTATAAATATGTGAAGTGAGTATATCAGAATGGAACTAGGCAGTATTACACCATTTATAGAACAAATTTTACCAAATAAGTATTGACTGAAATCCCAATTATTAGTAATAAGAAATCTTGTTACAACAGAAAGAGCATCAACTTTTGACCATTCTTGTAGTATTGTACTAGATATAAAAAATATAATTAACGTTAATATCATAGACATAGAAGGATGATTATTTATTATCCCTAAAAACATACAAAATAGAATTACAACTATATACATTGGTAGTTTTGATAAACCAATTAGCATAATATAATTAAATAGTCCCATATTAAATATCTGCTGAGATTTATAATTAAAACCTATGTAATTTATATTGTAGCTATCAAATCCAAAAATAATACCTCCTATTACATATTGAAAAATTGATACAATTATCATTGCGAGTACTACGGTAATTATACAAGCAAATATTTTTGATACTAATATTGTATTTCTTTTATGAGGCTTAGTTAATAAATTTTTTATTGTTCCTTTATCTATTTCTTCTGTTAATGTAGTGGTAGAAATATATATTGCTATTATAACAATAATTATGTCAAAATGTTTAAAGGTTCGTATAAAAGAAATTCTAGCATCTATTTTATTATTTGGGATTAGATTACTTTCATTAGAAATATCATGTTCAATATTGTTTTCTAGTGCATATTTGCATAGATTCATTTTAGCCAGGCAAATGTTTTTTTCTTCATTTTGAAATGACTGTGATTCATTTTTTAAACTTAAATTAAATTTTTGGATAAGATAATAATTAGATTTGTAATTTACTAGATATTGATTTCGCATGTTATAATCAAAATTTATATTATTATTTAATCGTATTTTATATAGCTTAATTTCAAAGTTAATTTCATCAATTTCCGGATCAGAAATTTTTTTAGATTCTTTTCTCGCTTCTAAATTTTGTATTTTTAGATTAACATATTCTTTCCAATTATCTGAAGTTAAGGCGTCAATATATTCTTTATATTTTACTTTAGATTCTTCATAAATCTTTGATGTTATTTCTGAATTTAAATTATATTCATAATCATTAATATTTCTTAAATACTCATATATATCTAAGTTATAATCTGTAGGAATATTATCTATACTTATTTTATTGTTTTCTTCTTTTAATGCATATCTTTGCCATGAATTTTCTTCAAAAGTATTATATAACTTTGCAAAATCATTAGAAGTTTTTTGGTTAATATATAAGTCCATCTTATCTTTCATATTTTTTGATGGATATTTTTTACTTATTGTTTTAAAATCTTCTTCTCTTATTATTACGAAGTCGTTTGTATTACTATCATAAGAAACTATTTTATTTTGATCTGGATTAATATTATTATATACAAAAATTAATACTGCAGAAGCAAAAAATAAAAAATATATGGTTTTTCTTTTAAATATTTTTATTAATTCATTTTGTATTAATTTAATCAATTTTGTTTTCACCTACCTTTTTTATAAAGGCTTCTTCCGATGTCATTTTTTCTTCTTTAACCGAATAAATTTTATATTTGTTTTCTATAAGTTTTTGTATTAAAACAGAAATTTTTTCTCTAGAAATGTTAATTCTTATTTTATTTTCTTTTAAAATTTCAAATTTAAAATCAGAAATAATTTGTGTTAAATTATTGGTAGTATTCAATTCTAATATATAATTATCTTTTTTAGATATTGCTGTAAAATTATCTATTGTATCATCTGTAACTATTTTTCCATTTTTTATTGCAATAATTCTATTACATAAATTATTAATTTCAGTTAGGTTATGACTTGATATTAAGATAGCAATTCCCTGATGAGATAAGTTTTTTATTAAATTTCTTATTTCAATTATTCCTTCAATGTCTAACCCATTTGTGGGCTCATCCAATATTAGTAAATCGGGGGTATTAATAATTGCTTCTGCGATTCCTAATCTTTGTCGCATTCCTAACGAATAAGTGGAAACTTTATCTTTGATTCTATTTTCTAAACCTACTATTTTTGCAACTTCGTATATTCTATTTTTAGATATATTTTTATAATTGTTCGCAGTTATTTTTAGGTTATCATATCCAGATAGATACATATATAAATCAGGATTTTCAACAATTGCGCCTACTTTATCTATTGCTCTTGTAAAATCTTTTTTTATATCAAAACCTTTTATAAGTACTTGTCCTTCAGTTGGCTTAATTAATCCTAGAATCAGTTTTATAACTGTAGTTTTTCCTGCTCCGTTTGGACCAATAAACCCAACTATATCACCTTTACAAATTGAAAAAGATATGTTTTCAACTATAACTTTTTCTTTTACTTGTTTTTTTAAATTAGTACATTTTAATACTTCCATTGATAACCCCTCCTAATTTATATATTTTTAATATCCTTATTTTTAAAGTTAACAACTAAAAGTACAAATATTAATAGTAAGTTTATGGCTGAAATAATTAGGGACGTTTTTACTAATATAGTAGAGTTAAAAAGATAGTTACTTATATCCCAATTATAAATAAATATGTATTTACTTATCTTGTTAACCAAAATTTTTATAGTAGATATAATATATAATCCTAAAGTAAGTAGTATATTTAAAGCTATATTATTAATAATTGTACCAAATAATAAACATATAATATTTAATAATAAATACATTGGAGTTTTTGCTAAAGTAATCATTATCATATAATTAATTAAATTAATATTTTCTATTGTTTGGGTATAACTATTATATCTTATAGCATCTAGTTTATAACTATCAAATCCAAATAATATTCCACCAAATAAATATTGGAATATTACAATAGAAAAGACTATTAAAATTGAAACAATTATGCTTGATAGTATTTTTGATAATAAAATTTTAGTTCTTGAATGCGGTTTGATTAACAAGTATTTTATTGTTCCAGTGTTATATTCTTCTGAAATAATTGTACTACATAAATATATAATAATGAAAATTATAATAATATCAAAATTATTAAATACTTTCATTAATAAAATTCTTGCATCTGTTGGTATTGGAGCATTTTTGTTCTCTGAATTTAATAATATATTATATGTTATATTATTTTCAATAGCATATTCTTCTAATTTTACTCTTTCAATAATATTTCCATAATTTTCAATAGAATTAGTTCTATTATAATTTTCTATAAGAAGTTTATCACTATCATGTGCTCTTTGGTATTGCTGAATAACATCTACATCTAAGGATGTAATCTTTTGAAAGATATTATAACAAGTCATAATTAAAATACCTATAACTATCAATAAATAGATATTTGGTCTTTTGAATATTTTTATTAATTCATTTTTTATTAAGTTCAATTATATCCCACCTTATCACATTTTATTTTATCATATTGGAATAAAAATTTAAATTAAAATTAAAATGGACACTTGGCAAGTGTCCACCCATAGGAGAGTGTTTGATCGTTATTTCTTGTTTTTACATGTTCTTGTTATTTTCATATTCTAGTTCTGCCACCAGCCATAAAATGTTACAGGTGCATTAGTACCACTTGCAACAACTTTTACTTCCCATGTTCCTGATGAAGGAAGGGTCATAGACCATTTAACAGTATTAGTTTCATTTACGCCCATTATCCAGTCTTTTGACTTAAGTTTACCATCCTTATATAAATATAAGTACAGTGCACCAGAAGTACTATCTGAGCGTGATACAGCACAGAAATTTTTGGAAAAACCAATATAACTGTCTAAATTAGTATAATATGTGCAAGAGCTATTTGATGGAATGGTTCCTCCAATTGTTTGGTTCTCTTGTGGCATCACAATATTAGAATAAAGTACGGTTTCTGTCGAATCATCTACTGATGTTGCTATTGCAGATGTAGCAGTTCCTAATAACATAATAGTTGCTAATAAAAATGATCCACCTGTTTTTGATAATCTAGTCTTCATTTGAATACCTCCAATTGGTTAGTAAACAAGTCTCCTATGTAATGAAGGGCAATAATAGCCTTTCAGATTATAATTTTAACATATATTTCCAAAATTGTCAATGATATTTTTAAGCAAAAGCCTTGGGGTACTAAGGATGTCGGATGTTGTCGAATGTTGTCGTTTGTAATTTTACAATATTAGCAAATAAATAAAAATGTAGTTTAAAAACGTATTTTTGTTGCATTTATTTTTGAAAGGTTTCTCTGAAAATATTTAATTTTTTTTTTAACAATATAAAATGTATAAAAAATGTGAAAAATGTTTAACAAAAATTGTTATTAATATTTCGCGTTTTTTTTAATGCATTCTGTATTAATTTAATCAATTTTGTTTTTATTAACCTTTTTAATAAAGGCTTCTTCTGATGTAATCTTGAAAAAAGGTACTTTATTATAGGATGTGATTTAAAAATATTGACATTTATAAGATTAATATGAGCAATTAGAAGTTAATATAAACATGAAAAACGATTTAATTAATGAATATAGAGAAGTAAAGGATAAGTTTGAGAAAAAGAAATTACTTTCTAGAATTTTATATGAATTTCGAGTAAATAAACATATAATATATACCTCTAATCCATTTTTACGATATAAAATTTACAAAATGATAGAGATATATTTTTATGATTTAAGAAAAAAAGATCCAGAAATGTTAAAAAACTATAGGAATTATCAATTCAATATGGATAAATTAAAGTTTAAATTTGAGATATTACTTGTGAAGAATTATATAGGTATTGGTATGGGTATGATAAATTGGATCTTATTACAAATATAGATAAAACGAGTCTAAAAACACATAGAGAGAATAGAAAAATTAGATATTAATAAGGAAGATATAGTTTTAGATGAGGGATAATGCTATTGAAGCAAATTTAAATGGAATTTTTCAAATATTATTGAAAGGATTAAAGATGATATGGAAAAATCTAGAACATTAATGTCTAATATACCTAATAACACAATTAGTATTGATAAAAAAGGAAACTTGATTTATACTGCAAAGATATACGATTTTATAGATAACGAGTTTTTTACTTGTATTGTTTGTAATGGTACTGTAGAAACTATAGTGATACAAGGAATATTTGCAAAACTTTTTCAAAGACAGAAAGGGCAAAGTAAAGAAAATAGATAAAACAAAAGAATATTAAAAAGAAGAATAATATGGTTAATACTTTAGAAAAAATATTGCACAGAAGTTATTGAAATATTATAGCATATATCAGAAACAGATTATAAAAAAATACCACAAGAAATAATAAATAATAATAAAGATGAAAATTATTATTTCAAATATGATGTTCACAAAACATTGAATGAACAAAATGTTTCAAAACAAAAGTTATAATTGGATTATTCTTTAGAGATTATTGGACAACTAAATATTAAAGAGAAGTTATATTAGAATATGAAAAAAATTATAGAAACAGGAAGAAGAAGAAAAATATAATCCTAATGAATTATTAAAAAAAGCAAAAACTTTTCTAATGAAAATGTAGAAGAAAATCTACTAGTAGAGATAAAAGAGGAAAAGTGGTATTAAAAAAATTTTTAGGAAACATACATAGTTTGTTTACAAATAAAAAAAGCTTTCTTAGAGAAGGCTTTTTTTGTGTATGATATGGAGATTAAGTAAAAATCTTTATTAAGTTATTATTTAACGCCTAATAATAATTTATTTATGAAAGGAATTCTTTTTAATATTTCAGTAATAATTGGTAGAAAGACTATTGTTCCAAGTAATAAAATTATATAATTTAATATAAAATATGGTACTTTAATATATTCTACTAAAACAAAAGCAATAATAATTTCTATAGTATAATGTAAAACATAAAAGTTGAAATTGTTTTTATTCATATAACTCGTAAAATTATTACTAAAATCTAAATATTTTTTAGAAATACCGAATGCAGATAAGATAAATAGCCATAAATAAATGTTAGTAAAAATATTTTGTAAAAAATTATCAGTTACAAAGTTAGTGCCATAATTAAATATAGTAAATACTATTCCATATATTAAGGTGATTATACTAAGTGGTATTGCACATTTTTCAAGTTTTTCAATAATAGTATCATTAGAAAAAATATAGTATCCAAATAAAAACATTAACATGTAAATACCAAATCTATAAACAGTGACTAATGGCATATTTAATATAAATGAAGAACCCCATACAATAATACAAAGAAAAACAAGTATAGGCATATTTATTTTTTCAAAAATTTTATCTAATTTGTTCTTTTTATCTATTTTTCGTATAAAAACAATAAGTAAAGATGCAATAAATAATACATGTGCATACCAAAGTGGCCCGATACCTATTAAAGACCAAATTATGTATTTTATTGGTGTTGGTATCATGTTACCATTTCCAGCAAATATATCAGTATAATAATTTGTCATCCATCCACTTATCCAACCATAAGCAAATATACCAATTATACTTGGAATCAATATTCGTCTAGCTCTATCTTTTATAAATTCTTTATTAGTTTTAGTATTTAAAGAATATTTTGTTGCGACTCCAGATACAACAAAAAGTAAACACATTATCCATGGATAAGTAAATACACAGAATGAATCTAATTGTTTTATTCCAGTAACGCCAATATTTGAAATTACTCCACTTGAATTAAAAATGTAAAAGACGTGATATAAAATAACTATACATAAAGTAATCCATCTTAAATTATCTAAATATTTTTTTCTATTATTCATAATCATTTTCCCCCTTTTGGAAGTATTTTGTTTGTTAAATCTTCTATTACATCTGATTTTACCAGTGCAATTCCTTTTTCTTTATCACAAAGCACAATTATTGAATCTCCAGATTGTATATTAAACATTTTTCTTGCTTCTACAGGTATTACAATTTGACCTTTTTCTCCTACTTTGCATATGCCAACATATTTGTCTTTTTCCATTTTTTTCTCCTTTCAAAAAAGTTATACATTTCATACTTATTATACTTTATTTTTGAAAAAAAAGCAATAGAATTTAATATAAAATCTATTTTTTTATGTAAGTTAGTGAAAAAATAGTAATAAGGTGAACTTAAATTTATCTCAAAAGCTATTTACAAAAAAAATAAAAAATGTTATTATAGAGTATAATTAAATAAAGAGAGGAAAAAAATATGTCTGAAAATAGAAAAAATAAAGAAAGAAGAAAAGCAGCAAGAAGAGATGATCAAAGAAGAAAAAATGATCGTGGAATAGTTGATAGGAGAGGAATAGATAGGAGATTTGAGAAAAGAAGAGAAGCTGATAGAATAAAAGAAAAAGATGATCAGGATAGAATTTTCGATGATCAAATAGAAGGTAGAAATGCAGTTATTGAATTATTAGAATCAGGAAAAGACATAAATAAATTATATATTACTAAAGGAGATAAACACGGTTCAATTAATAAAATAATAGCTATGGCAAAAGAGAGAAAAATTATTGTTGTAGAAAAAGATAAGACTCAAATGGAGAAAATGGCACAAAACGAAAATTATCAAGGAGTAATTGCTATTGTACCTCCGTTTGCATATTGTGAGGTAGAAGATATTTTAGAAGTAGCAAGAGAAAAAGAAGAAAATCCATTTATATTAATTTTAGATGGAATTGAAGATACTCATAATTTAGGAGCAATAATAAGAACTGCTGAAACCGCAGGAGTTCATGGAATTATTATACCAAAAAGAAGAGCTGCATCAGTAAATAGTACAGTTGCAAAAGTATCATGTGGAGCTGTTGAACACATGAAAATTGCAAGAGTAAATAATATTTCAGATATAATATTAAAACTTAAGGAAGAAGGATTGTGGATTTGTGGTACAGCTATAGATGCACAAAAATATTATTTTGATCAAGATTTAACAGGACCACTTGGAATTGTAATTGGTAATGAAGGAAAAGGGGTCAGTGAACTTGTTCTGAAAAATTGCGATTTTAAGGTTAAAATTCCAATGAAGGGAAAAGTAACGTCTTTGAATGCATCTGTATCAACAGGAATAATTGTTTATGAAGCTCTAAAACAAAGAGAATTTTAGAGATATAAAAGAATTAGAATCTATAATTAGAGCTAAATTAAAATTAATGGGATTCTGAAGAAAGGTAGAAATACTCGAATGGAAAATAATGAAGAGATAAAAAAAGAAGATAAATTAGATATTAAGGCAGTATTTTCAAAATTAGTTGATGAAGAACCGGAAATTTTAAGTCAAGAAGAAGCAATAAAAATATTTAGAGAAGAAGTCAAAAAAAGAAAGAATATAGAAGGAACAAATACAGATAACGATGACTCAAATAAAGAAGAAGAGGAGCATTTAAAAAGAGTAAAACAGGAGCTTCTTGCATCACTTAAGAGAGTGGATGAATTGTCTAAAAAAATTTTTGTAGATAAAGAAATAAAAGCAAAACATGTGAATAAAATATTATCAAAAGAAAATGCTGTTAGTAAAGAAAGTAATTATAATAACAGAAATGAAGAACATAAAGAAGATGAGGAAAAAACTCGAGAATAACAAGAGAATACTAATTAAAAATATATTTTTTAATATGAGATTTTAAGAATATGTAACTCTAATTTTACATATTCTTAAAGTCATTTAAAACAAGGAGCAATTTTAATGAATACGATTTTAGAAGAGTTAAATAGTTCAAATAAGTTTATTGAATTAGAAAATCAAATAAAAAATAAAAAAAGTCCGATAGCTATTTCGGGCTTAACTTCAGTTTCTGAAGTAATGTGTATTGCAAGAATTGTTGAAAGAATTAAGAATCCAATTTTGCTTATTACATATAATGAAATTCAAGCTAAAAATCTAGTAAAGGATTTTAGTTTTTTTACAGATAAGGCAGTTTTTTTACCTAAAAAAGAAATTGTAACATATGATTATGTGGCAGAAAGTAAAAATTTACCTTATGAGAGAATAGAAGTATTAAATAAAATTTATGAAAATAAAAACATTATTATTGTGACATCAATAGAAGCTTTAAATCAAAAGATTATTGCAAAAGACAGTTTGTATAAAAATGTAATAGATTTAAAGGTAGGAGAAAACTGTAATTTAGATATTTTAAAAGAAAAACTAATAAAGTTAGGTTACGAGAGATTTGATTTAATAGATGGAAGAGGAGAATTTAGTGTTCGTGGGGGAATTATTGATGTTTCAATAAATGAAAATATGGGAATCCGTATAGAACTTTGGGGAGACGAAATTGATTCTATAAGATATTTTAGCATTATTAGTCAAAGATCAACTGAAAGCATTGAGAAAATATCAATTTATCCTGCTCATGAATATATTTTAGAAGAAAAATTAGAAAATGTAGCTAAATCAATAGAAAAAAGAATTTTTAGGGGGAAGACTTTAGAGATAGCCGAGAAGGATATTGAAGAGATAAAAGCCGGAAATTATTTGAGCAAAGTTGATAAATACTTTAATTCTTTTTATAAAAATAGTGCAACAATTTTAGAATATTTTTCAAAGGGGTCACTTATATTTGTTGATGAAATTTCAAAAATAGAAGCAAGATGTAAAGCAATAGCAGAAGATGAAAAAAATACAGTAAATACATTATTAGATAAAGAAAGAATGATTTCAGATAGTCTGAAAAATACAGAGACTTTTGAAAATTTTAGAGATAAACTTAAGTTATATCAGACTATTTATTTAAATAAATTTGACAATTTTTTTAAGTCAAATATAGAAAAATATGATTTTAATAGTAAAGAATTAAATTATTTCAAAAGTGATACAGATATATTTATAGATGATATAAGAAAATTTATAAAAGACAAGAAAAAAGTACATATTGTAGTAGATTTAAAGGAAAAAGCAGATAAAATTATTATGCTTCTACAAGAAAATGAAATTCCAGCTATCTATCAAGAAAAATTGAATAACAAGATAATTGGAAGCAATAATAATACAGTAATAATTACAAAGGGAGTTTTATCTCAAGGTTTTTTAAGTTATGAATTAAATGTTTGTTTAATTACTGCCAACGAATTAGTTAGTGCAAAAACAAGAGATAAAAAAAGAAAAAGTGAAGTTTTTAAAAATGCAGAAAAGGTTGTTTTTGCAGATTTAAAAGTTGGAGATTATGTAGTACATAGAAAGTACGGAATTGGAATTTATATTGGAGTAAATACAATAGAAGCAGATGGAACAGTAAAGGATTATATAAAATTAAAATACGCAGGAGATGCTATATTATATATTCCTACAAATGCTCTAGATTCAATAAGAAAATATGTTGGTGGAGAAGAACTTAATTTAAAATTAAATAGTCTTGGAAGCAAAGATTGGGAAAAGACGACAAATAAGGTAAAAAACAATTTAAGAGCTGTTGCAAAAGAATTAATAGAATTGTATGCAAGAAGGGAAAGGGCGAAGGGGTTTGCATTTTCTCCTGATAATGAATGGCAAAAACAATTTGAAGAAAGTTTTCCATATATAGAAACAGATGACCAATTAAGATGTATTGAAGAAGTAAAAAAAGATATGGAAAATGAAAAGCCTATGGATAGACTTTTATGTGGAGATGTAGGATATGGAAAAACAGAAGTTGCAATAAGAGCAGCTTTCAAAGCAGTAATGGATCATAAGCAGGTAGTGTATTTGGTGCCTACCACAGTTTTAGCTAAACAACAGTATGAGAGCTTTAAATCAAGAATGAAAGATTTCCCTGTAAAAGTTGAATTATTAAATAGATTTGTTTCAACAAAAGATAAGAACAAGATTATAAAAGAATTAGCTTTAGGGGAAGTAGATATTGTTGTTGCAACACACAAAATTCTAGGAAAAGACATAAGATTTAAAGATTTGGGACTTTTAATAATAGATGAAGAGCATAGGTTTGGAGTTAAGGCAAAGGAAAAAATTAAAGAATATAAAATGAATGTAGATGTTTTAACAATGACAGCTACTCCAATTCCAAGAACAATGCATATGTCTGTTGTAGGAATAAGAGATATGTCAGTAATTTATGATCCACCTCAAAATAGAAAACCTGTTCAAACTTATGTATTAGAATATGATTCTGAGGTTATCAAAGAGGCCATAACAAAAGAGCTTGAGAGAAATGGGCAAGTATTTTATTTATTCAACAATGTCGAAAATATTATGCAAAAAGCAGATGAAATATCAAGACTTGTTCCGGAAGCAAAAGTTACATATGCACATGGTAGAATGACAGGTAGTCAAATAGAAGATATAATGAGCGATTTTGTTGATGGAAATACAAATGTACTTGTTTGCACAACAATTTTAGAATCTGGAATTGATATTCCAAATGCAAATACCATTATAGTTGAAAAGGCAGATAGAATGGGATTGGCACAGCTTTACCAAATAAGAGGAAGAGTTGGAAGATCAGATAGACAAGGTTATGCATATATTACATATAAAAAAGATAAACTATTATCTGAGGTGGCAGATAAACGTCTAAAAGCAATCAAAGAATTTACAGAATTCGGTTCTGGATTTAAAATTGCGATGAGAGATTTAGAAATAAGAGGTGCGGGAAGCTTAATCGGTGAAGTTCAACATGGTCATTTAGAAGAAGTAGGATATGACACATACTGTAGACTTCTTGATGAAGTTGTAAAAGAAGAACAAGGAATTAAAGTGGATAAAGAATTTGAAGTTCAAATTGATTTGAATGTTACAAGTTATATTCCAGATAGCTATATTTCAGATTCAAATCAAAAAATAGAAATTTATCAAGACATTGCTCTTTGCCAAAATGAAAAAGATATTCAAGATATTACAGATGAGATTATAGATAGATTTGGTGATATGCCAAAGCAAATAGAGAACTTGCTTGAGATCTCTAGAATAAAACAATTAGCTAAAAAAGCATTTGTAAATAAAATTTCAAGTAAACAAAGTGGCACTGTATTTACATTCGAAAATGAAAAATTTAATGGTGATAAAATTATAGAACTTATAAAAATTTATGGAAATAATATTAAGTTTTCTCCAGGAATAAAACCTATGGTTACTTTAAAGAGTAATAGCAAGACAGAAAAAGACATCCTAAATGATGTAAAAGATTTTTTGGAAAATGTTGTATAGTTTTTTTACTTAATAAAACTTGCATATAAAAAACAAATGTGATATAGTAACGTTATAAAATTGGTTAAGGAAGGTATGTTTTTGTGGAAGATACGAATAATGAATTTAAAAAAACAATATTAATAGTTGATGATGAAAAAATGATCATCAATTTACTAACACACAATTTAAAAAAAGAAGGTTATAATGTGATTGAGGCACACGATGGATTAGAGGCAATCGATGTAGCTTCTCGCGAAAAGCCAGATTTAATTTTGTTAGATATAATGCTTCCAAAATTAGATGGATTATCTGTATGTAAAAGAATAAAGAATATGATGAATGTTCCAATTCTTATGGTTTCAGCAAAAGATGAAGAATTAGATAAAATTGTAGGGCTAGAACTTGGTGCAGATGACTATATAACAAAGCCTTTCAGTGTAAGAGAGCTTTTAGCAAGGGTTAAAGCAAATTTAAGAAAAGCAGACGCTATGGTTGCACAAGACAAGAATTCTACAGAACAATCTAAAAATGAAGAAAATGAGGAAAAATCAAAAGAAGTTAAAAGATCAAATACAATTAAAGTTGGAATTTTAACTTTAGATTTAGATCGTTTTGAAGTAATGGTTAATGATAAAGTAGTTGACTTGACATTAAGAGAATTTGAAGTTTTAAAATTTTTAGCTCAAGAACCAGGGCAGGTTGTTACAAGAGAGTCTTTGCTAGAAAAAGTTTGGGGATATGAGTATTATGGAGATATAAGAACAGTAGATGTAACAGTAAGAAGAATAAGAGAGAAAATAGAAAAAGATACATCTAAT
This sequence comes from uncultured Clostridium sp., assembly GCA_900554175.1. Classification (GTDB taxonomy): domain Bacteria; phylum Bacillota; class Clostridia; order TANB77; family CAG-508; genus CAG-269. Next base: position 85,748 of record USGK01000002.1, on the reverse strand, counting down.
CCAAAAATATTAATAACAAAAAGAGGTGTAGGATATTATATTGCTACATAAACAAAGCATTATTAGGTGTGTATATCGGAGGATTTCAATAGTGGATAGATTAAATACTAGAAAAGTAAAAGTAGGAAACATAGAAATAGGACATCAAAATAAAGTAGTTATACAATCAATGTGTAATACAAAAACAAAAGATGTAGATGCAACAGTTAAACAAATTATAGAATTAGAGAAAGCAGGCTGTGAGATAATCCGTGTAGCATGTTTAGATATGGAAGATGCAAAGGCTATAGGAAGAATAAAAGAAAGAATTCACATTCCAATTGTTGCAGACATTCATTTTGATTATAAAATTGCATTAGAAGCTATGAATCAAGGTGTGGATAAAGTTAGAATAAATCCAGGAAACATAGGTAGTGAAGAAAAGATAAAAGCAGTAGTAGATAAAGCAAAAGAGAAAAATATACCAATTAGAATAGGGGTAAATGCTGGATCATTAGAAAAAGATTTGCTAGAGGATAATGGTGGAAAACCAACTGCAAAAGCAATGGTAGAAAGTGCAAGAAGACACGTTAAAATTCTAGAGGATTTGGGGTTCTTTAATATAGTAATATCTCTTAAGGCATCTGATTTAGATTTATGTATTTCTGCATATGAAATGGCAAGTAAAGAATTTAAGTACCCATTGCATTTAGGAATAACAGAAGCAGGAACAGAGTTTAGTGGAACCATTAAGTCAAGTATAGGTTTAGGGGTTTTACTAAGACAAGGAATAGGAGATACTTTAAGAGTTTCACTTTCAGATGATCCTATAAAAGAAATAAAAGTTGCAAAAGAAATCTTAAAAGACTGCAATTTATATGAAAATACACCAACATTAATTTCATGTCCAACTTGTGGAAGAACGAGAATAGACTTAATTCCGATTGCGAAAGAAATAGAAGATTTTTTACAAAATCTTAATTCAGACATAAAAGTTGCGGTAATGGGATGCGTTGTAAATGGTCCAGGAGAGGCAAGTAATGCTGATATTGGTATAGCAGGAGGAGTAGAAGAAGGAGTATTATTCAAAAAAGGGAAAATAATAAAAAAAATACCACAAGAAAAAATTGTAGAAACTTTAAAAGAAGAAATATTGAAAATGATATAAATAAAAAACTATTAGAGGAGTTATATGGAAATAATACTTGGAAAAACTGCAGGATTTTGCTATGGAGTTAAAAGAGCTGTGAATGGTGCAGAAAATGAGTTAAAAAAGGGAATTAAATATTGTCTAGGAGAAATTGTACATAATAAAAATGTAATCAACAGATTAGAAAAAAATGGAATGCATTTCATAGAAAATATAGAAGAAGCAAATGGGAGCTGTATTATTAGAGCACATGGTGTTACAAAAAATATTTATGAAGAAGCTTCAAAATTAAATATAAGACTTCAAGATTTAACTTGTCCAAATGTAGTAAAAATACATCAAATAGCTGAAAAGTATGTACAAGATGGATATTTTATTGTTTTAATAGGAAAAAAGAGTCATCCTGAAGTTGTTGGAACAGAGAGTTTTTGTGGAGAGAATTCGTTTATAGTATCTGATTTTGAAGATATAGAAGAATGTAAACATAAGTTAATAAAAAGTGGATTAAATAATGTTTTAATAATAGGACAAACAACATATAATTCAAAAAAATTCGATGAAATCGTTGACGGTATAAAATTAAATTTCACAAACTACAATATTGAAGTGAAGAAAACAATATGTATGGCAACTGAAGTTAGACAAAAAGAAACTGATGAAATATCAAAAAAAGTAGATATAATGCTAATAATAGGAGATGAAAAAAGTTCAAATACAAATAAATTAGCCGATATTTCTAAATTAAATTGTAAAAATGTATATTTAATACAGGGAAAAGAAGATATTATTAATTTATATTTTTCAAAAGTAGAAAGAATTGGTATTATGGCTGGAGCTTCAACTCCAGGGGAAGATATAGAGAATGTAATAAAATATTTGAAAAATATAGGAAAGGAAAGATGTAATAATACATCGAACTAATTAATATGATGAAGTCAAATAAAGGAATTACAATGATTGCACTTATTATAACTATTGTTGTCATTTTTATAATTGCAATGGTAGGAATAAGTTATGGAAGAGATTTAGTAGATAAGTCGAAAGTTGAAAATTTAGTTACAAATATGTTAACATTAAAATCAAAAGCAAGAGTAATAGAAGAAGAAATAGAAAGTAAAACATGGAACTTAAGTTCAACAGTTGGAGAAAATGAAACAATTTCACAAAAAGAGAAAGGAAGACGTGATTGTTTTACTGGTGATAATTATAAATTCATTCTCTTGACAGAAAGCAATTATTTAGAATATGGTTTAAAAAATATTGAAAATGGTAGTGTGTATTATGCTGTTAGCAAAGATGCATTAAACAAAATGGGATTACAAAGCTTATGGAAAAATGGAAGTTATTATATAATAAAGTATACTATTAAAGATGATAAATATGAAGATATAGATATATATTATACAAGAGGCATAAAATATAATAAAAATACATACTATAATTTAAATGAGATAAAAGATTTAGTGAAATAGAAAAGGAATTACTAAAATTAAATTTTTAGTAATTCCTTTTTAATAATGTTATATAGGTAATTTTAAAATCAAAATATTCTCCTTTTTTGTATAAAAATTCCTAAAAATGCAGACAATATAGAAAAAAACAGAAAGGGAATTTTTTATGAAAGAAAAAAGGGTGTTAAATTCAGATGGAGAAATTTTGAATAGGGAAGATTTAAAAAAACATCTAGAAAAAATAGCAACAACACATAATTTAAAATCAAATTCGAATAAAGAAACATATCCGGTACCTCAAATGATTGACAATTTTGAGTTTATAAGAAATGTATATAATATTTTAAATGAACATGTTAAATTAAACATAGTAATACATCCAGCAGGGGAATGGCTTTTAGATAATTTTTATGTTATAGAAGAAGTGGTAAAATCTATACAGAAAAATCTGAGTCTTAGTAAATATAAAAATTTCCTAGGAATAAAAAATGGAAAAAATTATGGATTTGCAAGAGTTTATGTTTTGGCAAGTGAAATTGTAAATTATACTGATTGTAAAATAGATGAAACTATTTTAGAAGAATGTTTAGAAGCATACCAAACAAAAAAAAGTCTAAGTATGGATGAGATATGGAATATAGGAATATTTATGCAAATTGCTATAATAGAAAAAATAAGACAAATCTCAGAGGTCATATATATATCTGAAATAGAAAAATACAAAGTAGAATCAATAGTTGAAAGATTGGTCGAAGAAAAACCAAAAGACGAATTATTATATATAAAAAAGCCTAAAAAGATATTAGAAATTACAGAAAATGTTAAATATCCATTTGTAGAGTATTTATCATACAAGTTAAAAAAATATGGAAAAAAAACAGAAAGTTATTTAGGGGTTTTAGAAGAGGAAATTGAAAAAACAGGAAATACAGTCTCAGATGTAATAAAAAAAGAACATTTTGACATTGCGATTCAAAAAGTTTCCATAGGAAATAGTATAACAAGTTTGAAAAGGATAAATAGAATTAATTTCCTAGAAATATTTGAAAAAGTAAATGACGTAGAAGAGATATTGAAAAGTGACCCTGCGGATGTATATAGAAAAATGGATTATCAGACTAAAGATGAATATAGAAGAAAAATAAAAGAAATTTCAAAATCAACAAAGATATCGGAAATTTATATAGCAAAAAAATTAATTGAACTTGCCAATGAAGGCAAGGTAGGCGAAAAGACGAGTCATATAGGTTATTATTTATTCGGGAAAAATACAGAAAAATTGTATAAAAAATTACAAGTTAAACCAAGAAAAATATTAAGTAATAACACAAAAGTTAAATTATATATAAGCAGTATAACAGTTATTACAATTATATTATCTGTAGTAACTTCTTTAAATATATTTAATATAACTAAAAGTAAAGTAACAGGAGTTATTTCATTTTTAATATTTTTAATTCCATTTTCAGAACTTACGATAAAAATTATTGAATATATTTTAAGTAAATTTATAAAACCAAAAATAATTCCTAAATTAGATTTTTATAATGGGATTGATGAAGAAAATACTACTATGGTAGTAATTCCAACTATAATAAAAACAAAAGATAAGATTGAAGAGATTATGAATAAGATGGAAGTATATTATCTAGCAAATAAATCAAAAAATCTTTATTTTTGTTTATTGGGTGATTGTTCGGAGAGTAACGTTGAAGTTGAGGAATATGATAAAGAATTAGTTGATTTTGGACTAAAAATTACAAAAAAGTTAAATGAAAAATATAAAGTAGAAAATTTTCCTATATTTCACTTTATATATAGAAAAAGATATTGGAATGATAAAGAATCTTCTTACTTAGGTTGGGAAAGAAAAAGAGGAGCATTAACTGAATTTGCTGAGATATTAGGAGGTATTGCAGAGAAAAAAGGAAAATTAGATAAATATAATTGTAATACAATTATTGAAAATCTAAAAATTATGCCTAATTTTAAATATATAATTACTTTAGATAGTGATACAGATTTGACACTAAATTCAGCATTTGAATTAGTAGGAGCAATGGCTCATATTTTAAATAAACCTGAAGTAAAGAATGGAAAAGTAATAGAAGGATATGGATTAATCCAACCAAGAGTTGGAGTTAATATAGATATTAGTTATCAAAATTTATTTACTAAAATTTTTGCAGGAAGTGGAGGAATTGATTCATATACTAATGCTATTTCAGATATTTATCAAGATAATTTTGGAGAAGGAATTTTTACAGGTAAGGGAATTTTTAATTTAGAATGTTATTTAAAGGTTTTAAAAAATGAAATCCCAGAAAATAAAGTTTTAAGTCATGATTTATTAGAAGGAAATTATTTGAGATGTGGTTTAGCCTCAGATATATTATTAATGGATGGTTATCCAACTAAATACTCAAGTTTTATGGTTAGGCTTTCTAGATGGATTAGAGGAGATTGGCAGATTATAGAATGGCTTAAAAATAAAAAAATGAATTTATTATCAAAATACAAAATTTTTGATAATTTAAGGAGAAGTCTATTTGAGATTTCAATAGTCTTTGGAATAGTATTTTTGTTTATAATTAGAAATAAGTATAAAATAAATGTAAATCTAAAAACTATTTTATTGTATTTTATAGTAATTATGCCATTTTTTTTAGAGTTTCTAAATCATATAATTCAAAAAAAGGATGGAGAAAAAAAACAAGTAACATTTTTACCTAAATTTGATGGGATAATAGGAAGTATTATAAGAGCAGCTTTAACATTAAGTGTGATTCCTTATAAAGCTTATATTTCTCTAAAAAGTATTTTAAAAACATTATATAGACTTATTATTTCGAAAAGAAATTTATTAGAATGGACAACATCAGAAGAAGCAGAAAGAAATTCAAAAAACGACGTTGGTTCATATTATAAAAATATGTTCATAAATGTAATTGCAGGAGTTATAATATGTGCAATAAGCTATAAATTTAAAGATTTAGTAAGTTTCATAATTGGGATAATGTGGATTGTAGCACCATTTGCTATGTGTAATATAAGTAAAACTAAAGGCAAAAAAGATGCAGTAGATTATTTATCAAATAATGAAAAGGATTTTTGTATAGAAATTGCAAGTAAGACTTTCCAATTTTTCAAAGATAATTTAACAATAGAAAATAATTATTTAATTCCAGATAATTATCAATATGATAGAAAAAAGGAATATGTAGATAGAACTTCATCAACTAATATAGGTCTGTCATTGCTTGCTATAGTATCAGGTATAGACTTAAATTTTATTTCTAAAGAAGAAGGAATAGAATTATTAAAAAATATGCTCAATTCAATAGAAAGTTTGGAAAAGTGGCATGGTCATTTATATAATTGGTACGACATTAAGACTAAAAAGCCATTATATCCTAGATATATTTCAACAGTAGATAGTGGTAATTTTATTGGATATTTATTTGTTTTGAAAGTTTATTTAATTGGCTTAGAAGATGAATTTGATTGTATTAAAGATTTAATAGAAATTATTACGAATATGATTGATAATGCTGAATTTTCATATTTATATAGTGAAAAAAATAGATTATTTTCAATAGGATTTAATATAGAAGAAAATAAACTTACAGATTCATATTATGATTTGCTTGCATCTGAAGCAAGACAAGCAAGTTTTATAGCTATAGCTAAAAAAGATGTACCAACAAAACATTGGAATTGCTTAAATAGAACACTTACCATATTAAATAATAGAAAAGGGTTAATTTCATGGTCAGGAACAGCTTTTGAATATATGATGCCTAATATAAATATAAAAAGATATGAAGGAAGTTTATTAGATGAATCATGTAAATTTGCATTAATGAGTCAAATTGAATATTCTAAGAAATTAAATATACCATGGGGAATATCTGAATCAGCATTTAATTTAAAAGATTTACACCATAATTATCAGTATAAAGCTTTTGGAATTCCTTGGCTAGGACTAAAAAGAGGACTAGCAGATGAAATGGTTGTGTCAAGTTACGCATCTATTTTAGCAATTTTAGATAAACCTAAAGAAGTAGTCCAAAACTTGATGTTGTTAAAAGAATATGGTATGTATAACAAATATGGATTTTATGAAAGTATAGATTTTACACCAAGTAGGCAAAAGAAAAACGAGACTTTTAGTGTTGTAAAAACCTATATGGCACATCATCAAGGATTGATATTGCTTTCAATAAATAATTTAATAAATAAAAATATCTTACAAAAAAGATTTTCTTTAAATCCGGAAATAAAAGCAAATGAGATATTATTACAAGAAAGGATGCCTGAGACATTTATAACAACAAAGGAACAAAAAGAAAAATTAGAAAAGTTAAAATATAAAGATTATGAAAATTATACTTCTGCAGTATATAATAATGATGACAATAGGATAACTAGAGGAAATGTGATTTCAAATGAAAAATATACTGTAGCCATAAATCAATTTGGTGAAGGTTTTAGTAAATACAAAAATATTTATGTAAATAGATTTAAAATTACAGAAGATTATATGCAAGGAATTTTATTTTTTATAAAAAATGTGAAATCCAAAAAAGCAGTTAATGTAACAAAGGAAAATTCAAAAGTGTTTTTTATGCCAGATCAAGTAAAGTTTGAAAGAGTTGAAGGAAACATTAAAACTAAATTAAGAATGGTTTTAGACCAGGAAGAAGCGGTAGAAATAAGAAGGTTGGAATTAGAAAATATAGGAAATACTGAAGAGAGTTTAGAAGTTTCTTGTAAATTTGAACCTATACTTTCTAGTAAAGAACAAGATTATGCACATCCAAGTTTTAATAGTTTATTTTTGATGATGGATTATGATGAAAATGAAAAAATCTTAGAGGTAAAAAGAAGAAAACGTGGAAACAATGAAAAAGAAATGTTTTTGGAAGCAATGTTTTCAACAGATGCAACAGTTTTAGTGGATAACGAGTTTGAAACAGATAAAGAAAAACTACAAGTAAGGGGAGAATTAGATATTCCATATAAAATAAAAAAATCAATTCCGTTTTCAAATAAAGTTGGATTAACTACAGAACCTGTAGTTGCAATGAGAAAAACAATAAAATTAGCACCAAATGAGAAAAAAAGTGTTGATTTAATTATTTCAATTTCAGAAGATAGAGAAAAAGCAAAAGAACATCTTACTAAATATAAAAATATAGAAAATGTAAAAAGAACATTTGAAATTTCTAAAGCAAATAGTGAAGCAGAGAGCAGATACCTTCAAATAAAAGGAAAACAAATAAATTTATTTGAAAAAATATTGTCTTATATTATTTTTGAAAATCCATTAAAGAAAAATTTCATTAAAGATACTACAAAAGTTTATAATAGAGAAGACTTTTGGAAATATGGAATTTCAGGAGATTTACCAATAATAGTTTTAAAAATAAAGGATGCAAATGATATTTATGTTGTAAATACAGTTTTAAAATTATATGAATTTATATTGACTAAAAATATGGAAGTAGACATTGTTCTTATAGATGAGGAAAAAAGTGTAGGAGAAAGATATGTAAGAGAAGAAATTGAAAGCAAAATTTTAGATAGTCATTTAGCATATAAGAAAAATATAAGAGGTGGGATATTCGTATTTTCAAAAGACGAAATTAAGAATGAAGATATGAAACTTTTTGAATTTGCTTCAAGTATTTGTATAGATGCAAAAAAAGGTGATTTAGAATATGTAATAAAAGATCTAGAAGAAGAATATTTAAAAACTAAGCAAGAATCACAAAAAATCAAACATACATCAGTAATTAATAAAGATAATATACAAAATATAGACATTTTAAAAGAAGAAAATAAAAAATATTTTAATGAATATGGAGCTTTTTCTCCATCAGGAAAAGAATATTTAATTAAATCAAATAAAAATAATAAATTACCAACAGTATGGAGTCATATTTTAGCAAATGAAAAATTTGGAACCGTTGTAACTGAAAGTATGGGGGGGTATACATGGTATAAGAATTGCAGATTGAATAGGATATCTGTTTGGGAAAATAATGCATTTTTAGATATACCTTCTGAAATAATATATATTCAAGATGAGGAAACAGGAGAAACATGGTCTTTGGGGCAAAATCCGATACCAGATGAGAATAATTATATGTCAATTTTTGGATTTGGATATGCAAAATATATTCATGAATCAAACGGGATTTTACAGGAAAATACCGTATTTGTACCAAAAGAAGATTCAATAAAAATTAATTTAATTAAATTGACAAACAACACTTTAAAAAAGAAAAAAATAAAAATTGTTTATTTTGTAAAACCGGTCTTAGGCGAGGATGAAATAAAATCAAATGAGTATATAAAATTGAAATTTGACGAAAAAAATAATTTGGTAATTGCACAGAATATGTATGAATCAAATTTCAAAAGTATGGCATATGTATCATCATGTTTAAAGATAAAAAGCTATACAGGAGATAAAAAGTCATTTTTAGGAAAAGGTGGAATATCTAATCCGGATGGATTAAATAGAGATAAATTAAGTAATGATTCAGGAATAGGAACAAAACCATGTATTGCAATAGAATTTAAAGTAGAGTTAGAAAGTATGTCATCAAAGGAATTTGTTATTAATTTAGGAGCAGAGGAAAATTATAAAGATATTCAAGAATATTCTTGTAAATATAATGATATTAATATTTGCAAACAAGAATTGGATGCAGTAAAAAATAATTGGAAAGAAGTATTAGAAAAATTACAGGTATACACTGAATTGGAATCTTTAAATATATTTTTAAATGGTTGGTGTTTATATCAAACTATATCGAGTAGACTTCTTGCTAAATCCGGATTCTATCAATCAGGTGGAGCATATGGATTTAGAGATCAACTTCAAGATACATTGGCTTTAAAGTATTCTTTACCAGAAAGAATGAAAAGACAAATTTTATTGCACAGCAAGCATCAGTTTATAGAAGGAGATGTTGAACATTGGTGGCATGAAGAAACATCAAGAGGAATCAGAACTAAATTTTCAGATGATTTACTTTGGCTTGTATATGTCACAGAAGAATATATAAAAGTAACCGGAGACTATGAAATTTTAGATATAGAACTTCCATTTTTAAAAGGTGATATTTTGCAAGAAGATCAAGATGAAAGATATGACTTGTATTTAGAAACAGATATAAAAGAAAGTTTATATAATCATTGTATAAAAGCAATAAATAAATCTCTAAATTTTGGTAAAAGAAAATTACCTAAAATTGGTTCTGGAGATTGGAATGACGGTTTTAGTAATGTTGGAGTAAAAGGAATAGGAGAAAGCGTTTGGCTTGGGTTTTTCTTATATGATATTTTGAAAAAATTTATACCGATATGTAAATTAAGAAAAGATTTTGAACTTGCAAAAAGATATGAAGAGATTTCAGAGGAACTAAAGAAGGCTTTGAATACTGTAGCATGGGACGGAAGATGGTATAAAAGAGCTTTTACAGATGATGGAAAGGTTTTAGGTACGATAGAAAACGATGAATGTAGAATTGATGGAATAGCTCAGAGTTGGTCAGTGATTTCAGGAGCTGGTGATAATGATAAAAAATTTATTTCTATGGAAAATCTAGAAAATTATTTAGTTGATAAAAAAAATGGAATAATAAAATTATTAGATCCACCTTTTGATAAAGGAGATTTGAATCCAGGATATATTAAAGCTTATGTACCTGGAGTTAGAGAAAATGGTGGACAATATACACATGGAAGTTGTTGGGCTATTATTGCAGAAGCATTATTAGGGTTTGGGGATAAAGCCATTGAATTATATAGAATGATTAACCCAATAGAACATTCAAGAACAAAAGAAGAAGCAGAGAAGTATAAAGTGGAACCTTATGTTATTGCAGCAGATATATATGGAGCTAAAAACTTAGCTGGAATGGGTGGATGGACATGGTATACAGGTTCTAGTAGTTGGTATTATCAAGCAGGAATTGAATATATTTTAGGATTTAGAATTGAGAACAACAAGATAAAATTCTCGCCATGTATTCCAAAAGGCTGGAAAGAATATAGTATTAGATATAAATATAAAGACAGCATTTATAATATAAAAATAAAAAACTTAAACCATAAGAATGGAGGAGTAACAAAAGTACTAGTTAATGGTAAAGATGCAAAAAATGAGATTTATCTAGATGGAAGTGGTAAAATTTTTAATGTAGAAGTTGAAATATAAAATAAAATTTAGTAAGTAAGTTTTAACATTAATTAATTTCAAAAATATGCTCTTGTTTTAAGAAGAATTATAACTTTTTTGAAATTAATTAATGTTGTTTAATTTAATTTCAAACTAATAGTAGAAAAACAAAAAATAGTATTTACTTTTAAAACAAAAATTGTTAAAATCAAAGAAAGTTGAAATAAAAAATCAGGGGTGAAAAAGATGTTAAAAATATATAATACAAATGTTGAAACTAATCAATTAGAAGAAATTAATGAATTTAAAAAAGGAAGTTGGATAAATTTAATTGCACCGTCAGAAGAGGAAATAAAGAAAGTATGTGAAAATATAAATATTCAAGATGGATTTATAAAAGACGCATTAGATTTCGAAGAAAAAGCTAGAATTGACACTGAAGAAGATGATAATACCACACTTTTTGTCGTTGATGTACCAATAATTGAAAAGAGTCAAGACGATTATATGTATTCTACAATGCCACTGGGAATGATTATAGTAAGAGATGATTTTTTTATAACAGTTGCTCTTCAAAAAAATCCTGTAATACAAAGTTTTGAAAGTAAAAAAGTAAAAAATTTTCAAACTTATAAAAAAACAAGATTTATTTTTCAAATATTATATTTAAATTCATCATATTATTTGAATTACTTAAAAAGAATAAATAAAGAAACTGAAAAAGCGGAAACAACTCTTAAGGCCTCTATGAAAAATCAAGAGCTACTTAAATTATTAAGTTTGGACAAGAGTTTGGTTTATTTTACAACATCAATACGTTCAAATGAAGCTGTAATGGAAAGAACATTAAGAGGAAAAATAATAAAACTTTACGATGAGGATGAAGATATACTAGAAGATGCTATTACTGAAAATAAACAAGCAATAGAGATGTCTAAAATTTATAGTGATATTTTAAATGGGACTATGGATGCATATGCTTCTATTATTTCGAATAACTTGAATGGAGTAATGAAATTTTTAACATCTATTACTATTATTTTAGCAGTTCCTACTATGATTTCTAGTTTTTGGGGGATGAATGTTGCACTACCTTTTGAAAATAGTCCTTTTGGATTTATAATAATGATTTTGATAGCGGTTTTTATGACTATTTTAATAACAATGTGGTTAAAAAGGAAAGATATGCTTAATTAATAAAAAAGAAAATTTGTATTGACAAAAATGGTAAAAAATGGTAAAATGAAAAATCGCATAAGCCAAGAGCTTAAGGTCAGAAGCTAATAGCTTATAAAAAATCAGAAAGTTAAAAGGAGGAGTCTTTGGTGACAACAATTAAAAATTATATTCTTGCATCGGTAGATAATAGAAGAAAATGGCAGATACCATTTGTAGGACAAAGATATCTTTTGATAGGAGATCTCCAGGAAAAAACAATACGGGCAGAAGTTTGTATTGTAGAAAGAAATTGCGTTAAAATTCTTGAAACAGGAGAAGTGTTCAAAATAAAAGATCCTCATCCAGATTATAAGGAATTTGAAAGGTCTGCTGAAAAATGTGTGCCAATTATAAATTTTTGGCATATAAAAGGTAATATAAGAGAAGGATATTATATATCAGGCTTTGTTAACTTAATTCCTATAAAAAAGAAAATTAAGAAACAGAAAGGTAATTTTCTCATTCTTGAGGATGATGTATGCTATTTTGTAATGTGGCACAATTATTCAAATGAATTCGCTTTTAGAATGTTTGAATGTTCTATTTTAGGGGATGATATAAAATTCCCAGAGCAATTTAGAGAATTTGGGGATTCTCGATGCAAACCAATAATCCCCGATACTATAAAGTAATTGTATTCTGATTAAAAAATGAAAGAGTTTTACGTTTTGTAAAGCTCTTTCTGTTGTTTATTAAAATTCATAAAAATTAATTATAAAATAATACAGATTAATCCTCCACTGCCCTCATTTACAATTCTTTCAAGCGTTTCCTGAAGTTTTAGTTGAGCTTCTTCAGGCATTTTTGAGAGTTTAGTTTGAAGACCTTCATTTACAAGTTCATGTAGATTTTTTCCAAATATATTAGAGTTCCAAATTTTTTTAGGATCATTTTCAAATTCTGAAAGTAAATAATTTACTAAATCTTCGGATTGTTTTTCAGAACCCACAATAGGAGAAACTTCAGTTTCGATATTAGCTTTTATTATATGCAATGAAGGAGCAGTTGCTTTTAATTTTACACCAAATCTTGAACCTTGTTTTACCATTTCAGGTTCATCTAATATTAAATCATCAATAGAAGGAGTAACTATTCCATAACCTTTACGGTCAACTTCATCTAAGGCAGTAGAAATTTTACTATATTTTGTCTTAATTTGAGAAAGTTCTGTAATTATACTAAATAAATCGCTTTCATTTTGGATTTCTACACCAGTCATTTCTGTTAATACTTTATAAAATAAATTATCTTTGAGTGTAATTGATACATTTATGTTTCCTGTACCAAGCTCAATGTTATCAACATTGGTACTTGTAATGACTTCTGAATTTGAAATTTTTTCAGCACAACTTGAGGCACTTTTTAAAATAGATATATCATCAAAAGCATTTTTTATTTCACTAAAAATTTGGGTTTTTAATGGATGAGACAAATCAAGAGCGTTAATCCATTTTGGTAATTTGAAATTGATTTGACTTACAGGGAACTCATATAACATTTTTGAAAATATATTTGTAATATCATCATTATTTAATTCAGCACAATTTACTGGTATGACAGTTTTATTATATTTATCACTTAAATTATTGGCAAGTTTTAAAGATTCCATGCTATGTGGATCTGCACAATTAAGTAATATAATAAATGGTTTATTAAGTGCTTTTAATTCTTTAGCAACACGTTCTTCAGCTTTTATATAATCATCACGTGGTATTTCTGTAATTGAACCATCTGTTGTAATTAAAATTCCAATAGTTGAATGCTCTTCAATTACTTTTTTGGTTCCAATTTCAGCTGCTTGTTCAAAAGGAATTTCATCATTAAACCAAGGAGTTTTAACCATTCTAGGTTTTCCATCTTCTAGATAACCAATACTATTTGGAACTAGATACCCAACACAATCAACAAGTCTTGTTTTTAACTTTAAATTTTCATTTATAGTAATATCAATAGCTTCATTAGGTACAAATTTTGGTTCTGTTGTCATAATTGTTTTTCCACCAGCACTTTGTGGCAATTCATCTTTTGCACGTTCTTTTTTGTAATCATTATCAATATTTGGAATTACAAGTAAATCCATAAATTTTTTTATAAATGTTGATTTTCCAGTTCTTACTGGACCGACAACACCAACATATATATCACCATCAGTTCTTTTGGCAATATTTTCATAAAGTCCAAAATCTTCCATCTAATTAACCTCCTACATACTTAAAAAAGTAACAAATATTTTTTTAAATTTATATGTGAGATTTTTTAATAATATACCTTGACAAAAAAAATAATTTAGAGGATAATATCATATATAAAATACCAAGGAGGAACGAAATAATGTACATTTTTAATAAAATAACAGTTAATCCACAATTACCAAAAAATATTGAGAAATTACAAGAGATAGCAAATAATCTATGGTGGAGTTGGAATACAGAATACCTAAGATTATTAAAGAAAATAGATAAAGATTTATGGGAAACAGTAAATAAGAATCCTATAAAATTTCTAAGAAGAGTATCGCAAGCTAGATTAGAAAAAGCAGCAAGCGACCCAAATTTTGTTAAAGAATATGAAAAAATAGCTAAAAATTTTGAAGATTATATGACAAGTAAAGATACTTGGTTTGATAAAAAATATCCAGAGAATAAAAAAGATTTAATAGCATATTTTTCAGCAGAATATGGATTAGATCAAACAATTCCAATTTATTCAGGGGGACTTGGAATATTATCAGGAGATCACTTAAAATCTGCAAGTGATTTAGGACTTCCATTAGTTGGAGTAGGTTTATTATATAAAAATGGTTATTTTAGACAAAGAATAGAGGGATATGGAGTACAAAAATCAGAATATTGCAATATAGATTTAGAGAATTTACCAATATATCCAGTAAAAGACGTAGATGGTGAAGAACTAATAACATATGTTAGATATTTAGGTAGAAAGATTTACTTGAAGGTATGGCAAATAAATGTTGGTAGAATTAAATTATATTTGCTTGATTCTGATATAGATAAAAATATAAATGAAGATAGAGAAACCACTTTAAAATTATATGGAGGAAATCAAGAAACAAGAATAAGACAAGAAATAATTTTGGGAATGGCAGGAGCAAATCTACTTAAAATAATGGGATTAAAACCAACAATTTATCATATGAATGAAGGTCATTCTGCTTTTTTAACTTTAGAAGTTATAAAAAATATAATGGAAGAAAAGAAGGTTTCTTTTGAAGTTGCAAAAGAAATAACATCATCAAAAACTGTATTTACAACACATACACCTGTTCCAGCTGGAAATGATATATTTCCACTTGATTTAATGATAAGATATTTCTCGGACTTTTGGCCACGTCTAGGTTTAGATGAAGAAGAATTCCTAAAATTAGGAATGAAACCATGTACAGATTTAGAATCAGGTTTTAATATGGGAATCTTTGCATTAAAAATAGCAGGAAAGAAAAATGGAGTAAGTAAACTTCATGGAGAAGTTTCAAGAGAACTATTTGGAGAAGTATGGCCCAATATAGCAGCAAATGAATCGCCAATTACGTATGTAACAAATGGTATTCATACATGTACATGGCTTGCAGCAAACTTAAAAGAATTATATAATAAATATTTATGTACACCAACTACTCCATATTGGCAAGATAGAATTTATTTAGATGAAACATGGAAAAGAATAAAAAATATACCAAATGATGAATTATGGGCAGCACATATTGAAAGAAAGCAAAAATTAATAGATTTGGTAAAACAAAATACAACAGAAAGATTAAGAAAAGCAGGCATTAATTATGATGAAATTAGACAAATTACATCAGAACTTTCAACAAATGATTTAATAATTGGATTTGCAAGAAGATTTGCTACATATAAAAGAGCAACTTTAATATTTAACGACTTAGAAAGAATAACAGAAATATTAAATAATACAGAGCGACCTGTAAGAATATTATTTGCAGGAAAGGCTCATCCAGCAGATAAAGAAGGGCAAGATTTAATAAAAAATATACATGAATTATCATTAAAACCACAATTTAAAGGAAAGATTTTCTTGTTGGAAAACTATAATATGGCAATGTCAAGATATTTAGTAAGTGGAGTAGATGTATGGTTAAATACTCCAAGAAGACCAATGGAAGCATCTGGAACAAGTGGACAAAAAGCATCTGTAAATGGTGTTGTAAATTTCAGCGTATCAGATGGATGGTGGGCTGAAGGATATGATCAAACAAATGGATGGGTTATTGGAACAAATGAAGAATACGCATCATATCAAGATCAAGATAGAGCAGATAGTATGAGTATATATAACACGTTAGAGAATAAAATAATACCAGCCTTTTATGATAGAGAATCCGATGACACATATTCAGAAAAGTGGATGGAAATAATGAAAAATTCAATTATAACTACAGGTGGAAAATATAGCACAGCTAGAATGCTTGTAGATTATATGGAAAAATTATATATGCCTCTAATTGAAAATACTAACAAGTATTTCAAAGATTTAGAAAATGTAATTCAATTTGTTAACTGGAAAAAAGATATGAAGCAAAACTGGCAAAATATATTAATAGAACAATCAGATAATCCTGAAAACGTAAAAATAGATGCAGGAGAAAAAATTG
The DNA here is from genome assembly GCA_900554175.1 of uncultured Clostridium sp. GTDB lineage: Bacteria > Bacillota > Clostridia > TANB77 > CAG-508 > CAG-269. Next base: position 69,123 of record USGK01000002.1, on the reverse strand, counting down.
AGGTTACTTGTAAAGTTACTTTACCAAATATAAGTGTAGACAACATAAGAGTTGAAGTATATTGTGGAAAAATTTCAGATGATGGTAGAGTTGAAGATATAAAAATAGTACCAATGAAATTAATTAGTAAAGAAGAAGAATATAGAAGATATAAATACAGTGCTAAAATATCTTTAGAAACTGGTGGAAATTATGGATATACATTCAGAGTTATGCCAGTTCATGAAATGCTTTTAGACAGTGAAAATTTAGATTTAGTCAAATGGATTGAAAAGTAAATATTTAATAAGAATATTAGGGCGGAAAAAATATTTTTCGCTCTAATATTTTACGCAAAATAAATGGTTTCATTAGTAATAAATACTATATTTATTTTCGCAATTTACTTGATATTTTTTTATGCATAGTGTAAAATATTCATAACTATTGGAGGATTAGATGGAGAAAAGTAAGAGGAAAAAAGTTTTATTTATCTCAAGCACTGGAGGACATTTAAATGAACTTTTACAACTTGCACCGATGTTTGAAAAATATGATTATAATATAATTACAGAGAAAGATAAAACAAATGAATATTTAAAAGATCAATACGGAGAAAGAATGCATTATTTGCCTTATGGGACAAGAAGTAAACTTTTTAAATACATATTTATATATTCTTTTTTGATTTTAAAAACAATTGTATTGTATTTCAAAATCAGACCAAAAGTAATAATCACAACAGGGACACATACGGCTGGACCAATGTGTTATTTAGGAAAAATTTTTGGGAGTAAAATAATATATATAGAAACAATTGCAAATATTAACACAAAAACGGCAACAGGTAGGTTAATTTATCCTATAGCTGATTTATTTTTAGTGCAATGGAAAGAAATGCTCAAAATTTACCCAAAGGCTGTGTATGCAGGAAAAATTTTATAAACAGCGAAAAGAAAGGCAAAAAGATGATATTAGTATTATTAGGAACACAAAATAATGACTTTAGCAGATTATTGAGAGAAATTGAAATTTGCATAGATTCAAAAGTCATTCATGAAGATGTAATAGTTCAGGCAGGATTTACAAAATTTGAGACAAAAAAGATGAAAATTTTTGATATGATTCCAAAAGAAGAGCTAAAAGAGTTAGTAGAAGAAGCAAATATAGTCATTAGTCATGGAGGAATAGGTTCAATTCAAATGGCTTTAGAAGCAGGAAAAAAAGTAATTGCAGTTCCAAGAAAAAGTGAATTTGGAGAACATGTAAATAATCATCAAAGTCAAATTGTTAAAAATTTTAATGACAATGGATATCTTATAGGAATAGAAAATTTGGAAAATTTAAAAGATGCAATTAGAGAAATAGAAAATAGGAATTTTAAAAAATATATTAAAGAAAAGAGCAGAATTATTGAGGTTATAGAAAAGTTTATTGAGGAAAAAGTAAAATAAATTCTAAAATTTATTTTTTATAACTAAGGAGGAAAAAATGTTAGCATACATAAAAGGTGAATTAGCTTCAAAAAATATAGGATATATAGTAATAGATGTAGGAGGCTTGGGCTACAAAGTATTTATGTCAGATAAATCTATTCAAAATATGGGAAATATAGGAGAGATAGTAAAGGTACATACTTATTATAGAGTAATGGAAGATGATATAAGTATTTTTGGATTTAAAACAAAAGAAGAACTTAGAATGTTTGAACTTTTAATTTCAGTGAGTGGAGTAGGAGCTAAAAGTGCAATTGCAATGTTAAGTGTAATAGAAGCTTCTGATTTTGCAATAGCAGTAGTTTCAGATGATGTTTCTACTTTAAAGAAATTACCTGGAGTAGGAGCAAAAACAGCACAAAGAATTATATTAGAACTAAAAGATAAAATTAAAAAAGAACAAGCAATTTCAGAGTTAACAAATGCAAAAGAAACTCTAAATACAAAGTCAAATAACAAATTGCAAAATGAAAATTTAGGAGAGATGAAAACAGCACTTCAAGTATTAGGATATAGTAGAAAAGATATAGATTTAGTGAGTGATAAAATGGCTAATACAGATTTTAGCCTTGAAGAATTAATAAAAGAATCTTTAAAATTATTATCAAGTGTATAGTAAAAATATTATGAGATAAAAATAGGGGGAAAAAATGTCAGAAGCAATAACATATGAATTAATACATAAAGATAAAAATTCAGGGGCAAGAAGAGGTATTATACATACACCTCATGGTGATATTCAAACACCGATTTTTATGCCAGTAGGAACTCAAGCAACAGTAAAATCAATCACACCAGATGAGCTAAAAAATGATATAAATGCTCAAATAATTTTATCAAATACATATCATCTATATTTAAGACCAGGTGAAGATTTAGTAAAAGAAGCTGGAGGACTACATAAATTTATGAATTGGGATAGACCAATTTTAACCGATAGCGGAGGATTTCAAGTATTTTCATTAAGTGGACTTAGAAAAATCACAGAAGAAGGTGTGACATTTAATTCACATTTAGATGGAAAAAAGATATTTTTTTCGCCTGAAAAAGTAATGCAAGTAGAAGAGGACTTAGGTGCTGATATAATAATGGCTTTTGATGAATGTTGTCCATACCCTTCAACATATGAATATACTAAAAAATCAATGGAAAGAACAACAAGATGGGCTAAAAGATGTAAAGAAGCACATAAAAAAGAAACACAGGGACTTTTTGGAATTATACAAGGAGGATTTTATAAAGATTTAAGAAAAAAATCAGCAGAAGAATTAATAAAGCTAGACTTTCCGGGATATGCTATAGGAGGAATAAGTGTAGGAGAACCAAAAGAAGAATTTTTAGATATCTTAAACTACACAACACCGTTAATGCCTGAAAATAAACCAAGATATCTAATGGGAGTAGGAACACCAGATTATTTAATTGAAGCAGCTTTAGCAGGAATTGACATGTGCGATTGTGTACTTCCAACAAGACTTGCAAGACATGGTACTGCACTTACATCAAAAGGAAAAGTTGTGATAAGAAATGCAACATATGAAAGAGATTGGGGAAAGCTAGATGAAGAATGTGATTGTTATACTTGTAGAAATTATTCAAGAGCATATATAAGGCATTTGGTAAAAACAAATGAAATATTGGGAATTAGATTACTATCATTACATAATTTATACTTCTTGACTAATTTAATGGAAAGAGTTAGAATAGAAATAGAAAATGATAATTTATTAAATTTTAAAAATGAATTTTATCAAAAATATGGATATACAAAGTAAATAGAGGTGATGTTATGCAATGGTATGATGAAGAAAAAAATAAACAAAAAGATAAAAAAATAAATAAAATGTTAACAGCATCTATTTCAGTAACCTTTATTATAATAATAGTTTTAATTTTTTTAATTATATTGCTAAAAAAAGAAGATGGAAAAAAATTGAAAGTATACATAGATGGAGCGCAAAATAAAGAAATATTATCAATGTTGGATTTTGAACAAGATGCTAATGGAAATGTCAATATATTACTTCCAATTAAAGATATATCTCAATATTTAGGATATAAAGCATATAATGGAGAATATAATAATGCAACAGAAGACACAAATAAGTGTTATGTAAGTGCTATTAAGGAAAATACTACTTATGAAGAAATTGCAAATTATGAACTTAACTCAAATATATTATATAAATTAGATCTTTCTGATAATAATCGTGAATACGAATATTTAGAATTAGATAGCAAAGTAATAGAGAAAAATAATAAATTATATACAACTATGGATGGAATAGAAAAGGGATTTAATGTTTCGTTTGAATATGATAAAGAAAAAAATCAAATTACTATATATACTTTAAATTACTTAATAGATTGGTATTCTAAATTAATAGAAGATGGAAAATATGGTTCATGTGGTTCTTTAGATAAAGAGAATTTTGTTAATGAAAAGGGAATTTTAGACGGTTTTTTGATTGTTGCAACAGAAGGTGATTCTAGCAGTAAAAAATATGGTGTATTAGATTTAAGTACAGGTAAATTTATCTTAGAAGAAAAATATGATGGAATAAAATATTTTAAATTTAACTCAAGCTTTTTAGTTGCATCAAATAAAAAAGTTGGATTAATATCTTCAGATGGAAAAACATTAATAAAACCAGAGTATGATAATCTATCACTAATTGATGCTAAAAATGATCTATATTTAGCAAAAAAAAATAATTTATATGGTGTCTTAGATGGTGTCGGGAAAGAAGTAATATATATTGAAAATGAAAAAGTTGGACTAGATAATACAAACTATGAAACAAATGGAATAAAAAATTCTTATATTTTATTAGAAAATTTAATTCCAGTAAAACAAGATAATAAATGGGCATTATATGACATAAAAGGTACTATGCTTACAAATGGATTTATATATGATAACATAGGATGTAGTGCTACAAATGGCTCAAATACATATGGGTTGTTAATTTTACCAGAATATAATTATATTATAGCTCAAAAAGATAGAAAATATTCATTACTAAAGGAAAACGGAAAAGAGTTAGGAATGCCATTTTCTTTTGATTCAATGTATATAAAAATATCGTCTGGTGAGAGATTTTATTATATGCAATTTAATAAGAAAGAATATGATATAATCAAAACCTTAGAAAGTAAAGGAATATATCCTAAAAATTCAACAACTAATACTAAAGACAAGAACAATACATCTAAAGAAAATACAAATGAAACAAATAAAAATAATGTAAAAGGTGCAAATAACAATCTTTCAGAAAATAATAATACATAAAAATGGACTCGTAGTTTAATAACTACGAGCCCTCCGGAATTTATATTAGCCTAAAAAAAGGTACAAATGTATAGATAGACAGTGTATTATTAAGGAGGATGTACGAAACATAGTAGAAGGGAACTGGTCCTAAAAAAACTAATATAAATACCGGCGCTACTGATTATATAGACCAGTACATTTAGTATACAATAAAAATTAAAAAAAGTCAATAAAAAAGTCATAAAAAAGTCATAAAAAAGTTTCTACTGCATATATTGTATTAGGAGGTTTTTTATGGAGATATCAAAAGAAAATATATTTAAGAAAAATTATACATCAGCATTTAAAGAAGAAAAGGTAATAAAAAAGAAAAGGACAAGTTTAATTAATTTTATAAAAAAGAATAAAATAATTTCTTTTACAATGTTTATTTTTTTATTAGCATCTTGTTTTAATTTTATTCTTGTGTATAATTTTATTATTATTTTAGAAAAAATAAGATAATAGGAGGAAATAACAGTTCTGTTAAAAGTAGAATATGAAAATAGCAAATAGTTGGAAAGATTATAAAATAATAGATATGGCAGATGGGCAAAAATTAGAAATATGGAAAGATATTATTCTTTCAAGACCAGATCCACAAATTGTATGGAAAAATAAAAGTTATCCTAAAGAATGGGGAAAAGCAAATGCAATATATAAAAGAAGTAAATCAGGAGGAGGAGCATGGGAATATAAAAAAAGTGTTCCTAAGAATTGGCAAGTAAAATATAAAAACCTAACATTTAACATTAAACCAATGGGATTTAAACATACAGGATTATTTCCAGAACAAGCAGTCAATTGGGATTGGATGATTGAAAAAATAAGAGATTCAAATAGACCTATAAGAGTTTTAAATTTATTTGCATATACAGGTGGAGCAACTGTAGCATGTTTGAGTGCAGGTGCAGAGGTTTGCCATGTGGATAGCTCTAAAGGTATGGTATCTTGGGCCAAGGAAAATGTTGAAAGTTCAAATTTATCAGATAAAAAAGTACGATATATAGTAGATGATGTTGTTAAATTTGTTAATAGAGAAATAAGAAGAGAACATAAATATGATGCAATTATAATGGATCCTCCATCTTATGGAAGAGGTACAAATGGGGAAGTATGGCAATTTGAAAATAATATTTACGATTTAGTAGAATTATGTGCTAAAGTTATGTCAGATAATCCATTATTTTTCTTAATAAATTCTTATACAACAGGAATATCAAGCACAGTTTTGGCAAATATTTTAAACTTGACAATATCAAAGAAATATAATGGTAAAGTTGAGTCAGGTGAAATAGGTTTACCAATGGAAAAGTCAAAATTAATTTTACCATGTGGAATATATGGAAGATGGGAAGAAATTTAGTTTGAACTTTAAGAGGGAATTGATATTAAATATGAAAGTAATATATGAAGATAATCAGATAATAGTAGTTGAAAAAGAACCAAATATTCCATCACAAAAAGATAAAACAGGAGATATAGATATGCTAACTATGGTAAAGCAATATATCAAAGAAAAGTATAATAAACCTGGAGAAGTTTATTTGGGATTGGTACATAGATTGGACAGGCCTGTTGGTGGAGTAATGGTATTTGCAAGAACATCAAAATCAGCATCAAGACTTAGTGAACAAGTTAGAAACAAAATATTTAAAAAGAGATATTTAGCTGTAGTTGATGGAAAAATAGAAAATATAAAAGGAACTTTAGAGGACTATTTATATAAAGATGAGAGAAATAATATAAGTAAAGTAGTAGATAAGAATAAAAAAAATTCAAAATTGGCTAAGTTAGATTACGAAGTATTAGATTATGATGAAAAAAGAAATCTAAGTTTGGTAAAAATAATTCTATACACTGGAAGACATCACCAGATAAGAGTTCAATTTGCTAATTTTAAACACAGTTTGTATGGAGATCAAAAATATGGTGTACGAGGTAAACAAAAACAAATAAGACTATGGGCGTATGAATTAGAAATAGAACATCCAGTAAAAAAAGAAAAGATGGTTTTTAAAAGTTTGCCAGATTGGACTATGTGTAAATATGTAGAACCAAATAAATTATAAAGGAGATTTTTAAATGCAAAAAGTAATAATCTATACAGATGGAGCTTGTTCAGGAAACCCTGGTCCAGGAGGATGGGCTGCGGTTTTAATTTGTGGAGAACACAAAAAGGAAATATATGGTGGAGATAAGAATACAACTAATAATATAATGGAACTTACAGCCATAATTGAAGGTTTAAAAGCATTAAAACAAAAATGTGAAGTTGAAATATACAGTGATAGTGCATATTCCGTTAATAGTTTTAATCAAGGTTGGATTTATAACTGGATAAAAAAAGGCTGGAAAACAGCAGATGGAAAAGATGTAAAGAATAAAGAATTATGGGAAGAGTTATATGTTTTAACTAAAAAACATAAAGTTACATTTAATAAAGTAAAAGGTCACAGTAATGTAGAGCTTAATAATAGATGTGATGAGCTTGCAAGAAAAGCTATAACAGAGTTAAAATAGAGAATTAGTTTAGAATATTTGCAAGCATAAATAATTATGCAAAGTATGTATACTTATGTTGACATATTAATTAATATAGAAAAAGTAGAGTAAGATACTCTACTTTTTTTCTGTCTCAGTAAGTAAATCAAGAATTTTAGGATAAATAACACTTGCATTATTCTTCCAATTATCTGCTATAGCTTTTGCACGTTCTCTTGAACCAGCAAAAGTTTTTACTTCAAAAACAGTATTGTTGTTTTCAATAATTTTACAGTTAACTGTAAAATTATTTTCATTTTCTGGTATATATTCTGCTACAATTGAGGATTCATCTATAATATCATTTAAATTATTTTTCAAAACGGTATCAGCCTTCAATTTTATAAGACCTGGTAGAACATCTAAAGTGAGTGTAAGAGAGTTTTTGCCCTCTTGAGTAAGTTCGAAAACTGAAGTTTTGTCCTTAGTGTAAGATCCAACAAGCCTAGATTCAACAAGGTCCATTAATATTTGTCTAAAATAAAAATAGTTTATATCATTAATTCCTGAAATGATTTTAAATAAATCACTACTGGTGATATCTTTATTAATTTTATTTAAGATATATAGTATTAAAACTTTGTCTTGAGCTAAGCTATTTGTATTATTTTCCATCTTAGCCACTTCCTTACATTAAATTTCAAAAGCATTATATCACAAAAATTATATGTTGTAAAGTGTAGCTTTTTATTGAATTGTGTGATATACTTTTTTATGTAAAAGTAAAGGCTTCCTATTAGAATAATTGTATTAGTAAATTATTTATAAGATTACATTTTGAAAAAATTTAAAATTTTGTAATGAGTTAACTTGAGAAAGGACCTGATTATGGAAGAGAAGAAAAAATTAAATAAAATATACAAGAGAGTATTTATATTGATTTTTATTTTAATTTTAATAGATCAAATTACAAAAGAAATTATATACACTGATTTTCAAGAATTTAATGTGAACACAACTGAAAATATTAAACATATTTTTATTTCTTGTATTATTATTTTTATAATATTTAGATATATTCTAAATAAAAATAGGTTTATAAAAAATTCAAGTAGATATATACTTAGCTTTGCGGTTGCAGGAGGTATTGGAAACTTAATAGATAGAATTATTTTTCATTATATAAGAAATTTTATAGAAATAAAAAATTTTACAAATATAAATTTATCATATATATATATATTTATTGCTTGGTTAGGAATGGCAATTATATTAACAATTGATACAGCTGACATCATTACTGAAAAAAAGAAAAGAATAAAAGAAATTGAAAAAAATGTAGATGAAAGGAAAAATTTTAAGTAAAATGAAGAAAAAGACTATAATAGTAAATAAAGAGAATTCTAAGACAAGAATAGATGCATATATCCCTAAATTTGAAGGAGATTACACAAGGAATAAAGTTCAAAGATTAATTGATGAAAAAAAAATTACTGTAAATGGAAAAACAATAAAAGCTTCATATAAAGTTTTAGAAAATGATAAGATTGAAATTATAGAAGAAAAACCTATAAAGTCGGATATATTACCACAAGATATACCTTTGGATGTAATTTATGAAGATGATGATATTATAATAATTAACAAACCAAAAGGCATGGTTGTACATCCTGCAAATGGAATTTATGAAGGTACTTTGGTTAATGCAGTAATGGCTAAATGTAAAGATTCGCTTTCTGGAATAGGAGGAGAAATAAGGCCAGGAATAGTTCACAGATTAGATAAAGATACGTCAGGTGCAATTATTGTTGCAAAAAATGATAAAGCACATGTTATATTAAGTGAACAGATAAAAAGACATGAGGTAAAGAAAACTTATATTGCATTAGTTAGAGGAATTATAAAAGAAGATGAAGCTACAATAAATATGCCGATTGCACGAAGTACAAAAGATAGAAAAAAAATGGCAGTTGATTCAAAAGGAAAAAATGCAATAACACATTTTAAAGTAATTAAGAGAATAGAAAAATCAAAATTAAAAAACAAATATACATTGTTAAAAATTAATATAGAAACAGGAAGAACTCATCAAATAAGAGTACATTTATCTCATATAGGATTTCCAATAGTTGGTGATGAAGTGTATTCAAATGGTAAAAATGAATTTGGTATACACGGACAATGTCTACATGCATGGATGCTGGATTTTAAGCATCCAATAACCGGAAAACAGATGCATATAGAAGCAAAATTACCACAATATTTTGAAGAGCTAATTGATTCATTTGATCAATTATAAAATCTAAAAATTTTAATCTGAAGTAATATCAAACAAATTTTTCGAAAGGAGAAAAAAGTTGGACGAAGAAAAAATTACAAATCCAGAACTTGAGGACATTGAGGAAGAAAATTTAGAAAAATCATTAAGACCTCAGACTTTAAAAGAATATATAGGACAAAACAAAGTAAAAGAGAATATGGATATTTATATAAAATCAGCTCAAAAAAGAAATGAACCATTAGATCATTGCCTTTTTTATGGACCACCTGGATTAGGTAAAACAACTATATCATGTATTATAGCAAATGAAATGCATTCAAATATAAAGATAACATCAGGACCGGCTATAGAAAAACCAGGAGATTTAGCTGGAATTTTAACTAGTCTTAAAGAGTTTGACGTCTTATTTATCGATGAAATTCATAGATTAAGTAAAAATGTTGAAGAAATTTTATACCCTGCATTAGAAGACTTTTCATTAGATATTACATTGGGAAAAGGACCTGAGGCAAGATCTATAAGAATTGATTTACCAAAATTTACATTAATTGGAGCAACAACGAAAGCGGGTTCACTTACAACTCCATTAAGAGATAGATTCGGCATAGTACATAGATTAGAACTTTATACGGTTGAAGATTTAACGACCATAGTTGAAAGGTCAAGTAAAATTCTAAAAATAAAAATAGAAAAAGAAGCGGCAATTGAAATTGCAAGAAGATCTAGAGGAACACCAAGAATAGCAAATAGATTACTAAAAAGAGTGCGTGACTATGCTTTGGTATTAGGAGATGGTAGCATTACATTAAAAATTGCAAAACACGCTTTAAACAAACTAGAAATAGATGAATTAGGATTAGATGAAGTAGACAGAAAAATGTTAGAAATGATGATTGTTCAATATAATGGTAGACCAGTTGGAATAGAGGCATTAGCAGCATCAATGGGAGAAGAAATAGATACAATAGAAGACGTATATGAACCATATTTAATGCAAATAGGATTTGTAGCAAGGACACCAAGAGGTAGACAAGTTTTACCTCCGGCTTATAAGCATATGGGATTTGGGTATCAGACAAATTTATTCTAATAATGAAAGGATTTTTAAAATGAAGTTATTAATGCATGTATGTTGTGCTCCGTGTAGTGTGTATTGTATAGATAGTTTAAGAAAAGAAGGAATAGAGCCTACTTTATTTTGGTACAATCCAAATATTCATCCATATAAAGAATATGAAACAAGAAGAAATTGTTTAAAAGAATATGCAGATAAGGTTAATATAAAATCTATAATAGAAGATGAATATGGATTAGATGAATTTTGTAAAAATGTTGCAGGTTCATTAAATACAAGATGTGTAGAGTATTGTTATAAAATAAGATTAAAAAAGAGTTTTGAATATGCGAGAGACCATGGGTTTGATGCTGTTACTACAACTCTTTTATATAGTATTTATCAAAAACATGATTTTATAAAATTATATGGCCAAAAATTAGCAAAAGAATATGGAATAGAATTCTTATACAGGGATTTTAGAGTAGGTTTTTGGAAAGGACATGACAAGGCAATACAATTAGGATTATATATGCAGAAATATTGTGGATGCGTGTTTTCAGAGGCACAAATATTTTTAGCCCACACAAATAACAAACCTAAATTACCAGATGGATTTGAATTTCTTCCTGTAAAAAGAAGTATAAATATAAAAAAAGAAAAAGATAACAAAGAACAATACATGGATTTATTACTTGAAGCAGATCCAAGTAAAGATATGATAAATAATTATTTAAAAAATGGAGAATTATTTGTATTAACATATAAAGATGATGTAGCATGTATTGCAGTAGTCACAAAAATAGATGAAGATACAGTAGAGTTAAAAAATATAGCAACTAAAAAAGAATTTAGAGGACAAGGTTTAGGAAAGAAAATGCTAAAATATTTAGCAGATAATTATAAACAAAAATATAAAAAGATGTTAGTTGGAACAACAGAGAACAATATTCCATTCTATGTTAAGCAGGGGTTTGATAAATATGAAAAGACAATAAAAAATTTCTTTGTAGATAATTATGATGAAAAAATATGGGATGGAGATTTAATTTGTACTGATTTAATATATTATTCAAAAGATTTAAGTAAGAAAATGTAGTTATTGAAATAATATCTAACATATAGAAGATAATTTAGAAATAAGTTGTCTTCTTTTTTTATACCTCCGAGAAAGAGAGGCAAAAATGGAAGAAGAAAAAAATATTAAATATGACACAAGAGAAGAAATAATGGCTTTTCTAAAAAAGCAAAGAGAAGTATATGCAATAGAAGAATGCGAAAACATTGAACAAGTTTTATATGACAGAGTTAGGAGAGTTCTTGATTTAAGAGATTTAATGAAAGAAACAAGATTAAATTTCAAAAGAACTAAAAAAATATTGAATAAATATGCTAAACCTAGCAAAAAAGAACTTGATGTAAAAAAATTATTAAAGAAACAGGAAGAAGAAATTATAATGATAGAGGGCAGATATGTTGCATCTATGGTTGATTTAATGATGATAGTAATAAGAGCATTAGGTTCTGAATTATTTTCAAATAATTTAGTATCATTAGAGTCATGGTATGAATTTGAAGTAGAAGATTTTGTTTTTGTAAATGGAATTATAAAAGCATTAAAATACAATAATTCATTTAATGTAGATAGTGATGAAATATTGAGAGCATTGGACTTTGCTATATCCGAATATGTACATTGTATTGAAGAAGATATAAACTATAGAGGATTATTTGATAATAATTTTATGTTTGTATCTCTTCCTGAAAGTGAAGAACAGGAGGACAAAGATGAGTAAAATTATAGCAATAGCCAATCAAAAAGGTGGAGTTGGAAAAACGACTACCACTTTTTCTTTAGGTGTAGCTCTTGCAAAAGAAGGAAAAAAGGTTTTACTTATCGATGCTGATCCACAGGGAGATTTAACTACTTGCATGGGATATTATAATCAAGACGAAATGCAAAATACCATTGGAACTTTGATGACTGATACTATACAAGACAAAGAAATAAAAATTGAAGATGCAATTCTTCATCATAAAGAGAAAATAGATTTAATTCCATCTAATTTAGATTTGTCTGCATTAGAAATGTCATTAGTAAATGCAATGAGTAGAGAATTTACATTAAAGAATGCTATTAGTAGTGTAAAAGATAAATACGATTATATTTTGATTGATTGTATGCCATCTCTTGGAATGATAACGATAAATGCTCTAGCTTGTAGTGATAAGATTATTATTCCTGTTCAAGGAGAATATTTAGCTGCAAAAGGAATGGGACATTTATTACAAACTGTTTCAAAGGTTCATAAACAAATAAATCCTAATCTTAAAATTGGAGGGGTATTACTTACTCTTGTCGATAAAAGGACTAATTTGTCGAAACAAGTAAGAGATACATTAGAAGAAAATTATGGACAACATGTCAAAATATATAATACAGAAATCCCAAAAGCCATAAATACGGCAAAATCAAGTTCAACAGGTAAAAGTATATTCGAGTTTGATAAAAATAGTCCTGTGGCTGATTCTTATAAAAATTTAGCAAAGGAGGTATTAAACAATGAAAGAACAAAAACAAGAAATGAAACTTCCAAAGTTAGATGATTTATTTACTACTCAAGAAGAACGAGATTATAATAATTCAGAAAAAGTGCAAGAAATCGATATAAGTAAGATTTCTAATTTTCCAAACCATCCTTTCAAAGTTAATGATGATGACAAAATGAAAGAAATGGTCAAGAGTGTAAAAGAATATGGAGTAATACTTCCTGTTATTGTTAGACCAAAAGAAAACGGAACTTATGAAATGATTTCAGGACATAGGAGAAAAAGAGCTTGTGAACTTGCAGGAGTAAAACAAATAAGGTGTATTGTAAAAGATTTATCTAATGATGAGGCTACTATTTTAATGGTAGATAGTAATATTCAAAGAGAAGAAATACTGCCAAGTGAGAAAGCATTTGCATATAAAATGAAGCTAGATGCTATGAAACATCAAGGAAAGAATATTGATTTAGAAGAAAATGAAACTTCGGCACCAGTGGTGCAGAAGTTGACATCGAGAGAAATATTAGGAGAGGAAGTTGGAGAAAGCAGAGAAAATATAAGAAGATATATAAGACTTACTAAACTAATACCTGAATTATTAGAAGAAGTTGATAATAAACGAATTGCTTTTAGACCAGCAGTAGAATTATCTTATTTATCTGATGAAAATCAATATGTGGTATTAAACAAACTTGAATATGATGATATATCTCCAAGTTTAAGTCAAGCGATAGTTCTTAAAAAAATGCAACAAGAAGGAACTATTACAGAAGAAAAAATAGAAGAACTGCTTGATAAAGAAAAGCCTAATCAAAAGGAATTTATAAAAATACATAATGAAAAAATTGATAGGTATATACCAACAAAGATTAAAGAAACAGGAAATGTGGAAGACTTTATAATTATGTGTGTCCAAGAACATAATAAGAGAGAAAGATTAAAACAAGAAAGAGATGCAAGATAAATGTATGACATTTGTATGACCACATTACAAAGTTTTCCCTTACAATCCCTTATAAATAACATACTATATACAAACTAAAAGAGTAATATTATATATAATAATTTACACATTTGTTTTAATACTTATATGCTCCTATAATTAAGTTAAAGGAGATGGTAATAATGAAAAAAATAATAATAATAATTATAATATTAATGCTCACAACTTTTATGGGAGAAAATATTTATAGCAACAATAAAGAAAAAAATAAAAATGAGTATATAGAAAATATTGTGGAAATAGTGGATAAAACTCCTGAAAATATAATAATAATGCCTGAAGAAAATAAAACACAGAAAATTAATGAAAATAGTGTATTAGAAGAACAAACTGGTGTAGAAAAGAATAAAACAATTGTCTCTACACCAAAAGAAGAAAAAATAGTTGAACAACCTAAGGTACAAGAAGTTCAAAAAATTCAAAAAGTAGAAGAACCAATACAAGTTTCACAACCAAAGGAAGAAATTAAAGTTGTTGAAACAAAGCCTGAATCTATAAAAGAACCTGAACCAGTTATTCCAAAATGTAGTGAATCTAATCATTACATTGGTGTTGGTAATTCAAATAAATGGTTTAATTCAAAACAAGAGGCTATAAATCACTATCAAAGCATAATAAAAACTTGGGGTGACAAATGGGAAAAATTTGAGATTGATGATGAAACATATCAAAAAAATTGCCCTTATGGATATGAAACTTGGTCATGTCCATTATGTGAAAAATGGACAATAAACTTTTATTATAATTAAATAAAATATTAAAATTGGATAGAGCAAGTATAGTATTACTTGTTCTTTTTTTATGAAAATAGGAGGTAAAATTATATGAAAATAAAAAAAGTTAATAAAATAGTATCTGTCATAATGCTATTTTTAATATTATTTAGTGTAATTCAACCTGTTTTTGCAGCATCTGGAAGTGGAACATGGTCTGGAGGTCAATATGCCTCTGGAATGAAAACAACAGATAATGCAGGTGGAACAACAGGTGTACTAATAAGAAGATTAAACAACTTAAATACAGGAGAAAGAAGAACGGTATTCTGTGCAGAGCATGGAATAGATTTTAAGACAGGAGCATCATATAATGGAGTTTATTATACTCCAACTAATTCTAATATTAGAAAGGCTTGTAAAGTTGCTTATTTAGGATGGTATAAAAATAATGGAGGATATACAGTAGATGGTGGTATTTTAGCAAGTGATATGAAATGGGTAAAATGGGACTATGTATTTACTCAACAATATATTTGGGAAATACTAGGACAAAGTAATGCCACATTTATTAATGCAGATGAGCAACAAGGTTATGTAGATTTTAAAAATAGAATAAATAACGAAATTGCAAGTATTGAAAGAAGACCTAGCTTTAATGGAGATACAATCACAATTCAAGCAGGAGAAACAAAAACAATAGACGACTCTAATGGGGTTCTTGCAGAATATGGAACAATAGATAATACAAAAGATGGAATTAGATTTGTTCATCAAAATGGTAGTAATTCAATGACTATTTCAGTAGATGAAAATACAAATTTAGAGAATTACAGAATTTCAGACAATACCTTTAGAGAGTGGGGAATGATAAAAAATGGAACAGAAGATAATGATACAATGGTTTATTTTGAATTTGCATCAGGTGTGCAAAATCAATTATATTGTATGAGTTACAATGATCCAGTAACATTAAATTTTTCTTTAGAAATTGAAACATTTGGTAAATTAGAATTACAAAAATTAAATACAAATGGAGATTTAGTAAATGGTGCAATATTTAATGTTACAGGACCAAATGGATATAATCAAGATATAACTGTTACTAATGGAAAAATAACTATAGATAAATTAAGAAAAGGAATATATACGATTACTGAAAAATCAGCTCCTAATGGTTATTTATTAAATACACAGGCTTATAATGTTGAAGTGAAAGTAAATCAAACTGCAACTCAAGCAATAGTTAATAATGAGCCAACAGGAACAATTCAAGTAATTAAAAAAAGTGAACAAGGCGACTTAATTAAGGGGACAATATTCAAAGTTATAGCAAATGAAAATATAAAAAATGTAGAAGGAACTAAAACATATTATACAGAGGGACAAGTAATTGCTAATATTACAACAGATAGCAAAGGATTAGCAGAAATTACTAATCTTCCACTTGGAAAATATATAGTAGAAGAAACACAAGCAACAACAGGTTATTTGTTAGATTCTACAAAGCATAATGTTACTTTATCTTATAAAGGACAAACACAAAAAATAGTATTAGAAAGTTTTGAAAAAATTGATACTACTCCAACAGGAGAAATAAAAGTATATAAAACAGATGATTATAATAACAAACTAAAAGGAGCAGAAATATCACTTTATGCAAGAGAAGATATAAAGAATGTAGCAGGAACTAAAACTTGGTACAAAAAAGGAGATTTAATTACAAAAGCTATTACAAATGATGAGGGAATGGTTAAATTTTCTGATTTATATTTAGGTAAATACTATGTTAAAGAAACAAATGCTCCAGAGGGATATTTATTAAATACAAAAGAATTTGATGCAGAATTAAAGTATAAAGATCAAAATACAAAAGTTATTTATTTAGATATAAATAATGTTATAGATAATGAACCAACAGGGAATATAACAATTATAAAGAAAGATTCTAAAACTGGTTCAATTCCACAGGGAGATGCAATGCTTACAGGAGCAGTATATAAAGTATATGCAAAAGAAGATATATACAATAAAGCTAGAACTAAAAAATTTTATTCTAATGGCGATTTAGTAGCTACTAGAACAATGAATGAAAAAGGAACTACAGAAGATATCACTAATTTACCTTTAGGAAAATATGTAGTTAAAGAAGAAACAGCATCTTTGGGATATATGATAGATACTAAAGAATATGAGGTTAATTTAGTTTATAAAGACCAAAATACAAAAGTTATTTTTAATACTACAACAAGTTTAGAAAAAGTAAAAGAAATGGGAGTTCATATTTTTAAATCTGGTATAAAGGAAAATTCAGGAGAAACACCAGGATTAGAGGGTGCAGAATTTACTATAAAATTAAATTCAGCAGTAGAAAAAGCATACGAGCAAGGTTATACTTATGCAGAAGTATGGAATGGTATTGATGAAGAAGGTAATAAAGTAAATGTAAATGCTAATAGAGTTTCTCAAGCTCAAGTTATTGCTCCAACTTACGAAATTATTAAAACTGATAAAGATGGAAATGCATATACACAAAATAATCTTCCTTATGGAAAATATATAGTAAAAGAAACAAAAACACCAACAGATTATGAAACAGCAGTTGATTTTACTTTCTCAATTACTAATGATGAAACAGAAATAAATGAAGTATCAAAGAAAACTAAACATATTGTAGTAAATAATGAACAATTAGAATCTTACATTAAAATAGTAAAGAAAGACTTAAAAACTGGAAAAAATGTTACATTAAATTCAACAACATTTGAAATTAAGGCAACAAAAGATATTTATGATCGTGCTACAAAAAAGATATTATTCAAAAAAGGAGAGGCTATATCTCAAAAAATAGGAAATACAACATATACTTCATTTACAACAAATGCAGATAATATAGTTGTTCCTAATAATTCTTTTAATACTACAAACGATAATAAATCAGAGGTTACGACACCATTAAAATTGCCTGTAGGTAGTTATGAAATTACAGAGATAAAAGTACCTAATGGATTTTTACAATTAGATAAACCTGTTACTTTTGAAATAAAGAATATCAAAGATTATGATACTGATAAAGATGGAGATTTTATTAAAGAAGTAGTAGTAAAAAATGAACAACCAACAGGAACTATAGAATTAGATAAAGAAATAGCATTAAGAGAAGATGTGGATACATCATTAATAGATATATCTGATTTATCAGGTATTGAATTTAAACTAACTGCAAAAGAAGATATTATTGATATGGCTGATGGTAGCAAAATTTATAATAAAGGTCAAGAAATAAATAAATATAATCTAACTAAAGATGGAAAACTAATAATTTCAGAATTACCAATGGGAACTTATGAAATTGAAGAAACTAAAACTTTAGATGGACTTGTATTAAATAGAAATAAATATGAGGTTAAATATGAACAAAAAGACTTAACTACAAAAGTTTATGATGAAAAATTAGATGTTATCAATGATACAACATTAGTAGATTTTTCAAAAACAGATATTACAGGCGATAAAGAACTTGCAGGAGCAAAATTACAAGTTTTAGATTCTGAAGATAATGTAATTGATGAGTGGATTTCTACTGAAAAAACTTACAAAATTGAGGGACTAAAAATAGGAAAAGAATACAAACTAAAAGAAGAAATTGCTCCAGAGAGATATGTTATAGCTACTGAAATCAAATTCATTATTAAAGATACTAATGAAATTCAAATAGTAAATATGAAAGATAAAATAGTATCAATGTCTAAAGTAGATATTGGAGGAGAAGAAATAGAGGGTGCTAAAATTCAAGTATTTGATAAAGATGATAATCTAGTAGATGAATGGACTTCTACTAAAGAAGAACACAAAATCAAGAATTTAAAAGAAAATGAAACATATAGACTACATGAAGAAGTAGCTCCTGATGGATTTGTTAAAGCAACTGATGTTGAGTTCAAAGTTTCAGATAAAAAAGAAAATGAACATATTGAACTTGTAGACAAAATAGTTGAAATGTCAAAAGAAGATATTTCTAGTAAAGAAATAGAGGGAGCAAAATTACAAGTATTAGATGCAGATGGAAATGTAATTGATGAATGGACTTCTGGAAAAGAGGCTCATAAGGTTACAGGACTTGAAGAAAACAAAACATATAAATTACATGAAGAACTAGCAGTAGGAAACTATGTAAAAGCATCTGATATTGAGTTTAAAGTTACAACAGATAAGGCTACTCAAAAAATTGTTATGATTGATAAATTAGTTGAAATTACAAAAACTGATATAACAAATGGCAATGAATTAGATGGAGCAGAACTAGAAGTAACTGATGAAGATGGAAATACAATAGACAAATGGACATCTACCAAAGAACCACATCAAGTTAAAGATTTAGAAGAAGGAAAGACATATATATTAAAAGAAACAACAGCTCCTTATGGTTATGAAATAACAGAAGAAATAAAATTCATAGTTACAGCTGATAAAGAAACTCAAAAAATCGAGATGAAAGATATGCCAATACTTAAAAATGTAAAAGTAATTAAAGTAGATACTGAAACTAAAGAAATTATTAAAGATAATTTTATTTTTGGTATTTATGAAGATCCAGAATGTACCAAACTAATTAAAGAGGTTAAATCTAACAAAGAAGATGGAACAGCTTTATTTGAAGATTTAAGATATGGCACATATTACATCAAAGAAATAAAAGCTCCAAAAGATTATGAATTATCTAGCAGAATAGCAAAAGTTGAAATAAATGACAAAGGAATATTCGTAGATAATGGACAAATAGAAGAAAAAGATAGCACAATAGAATTTACTTTTGAGAACAAGAAAATAGTAGTTCCAAAGACAGGAGATGAAAGTAATATAAAACTAATTGGTGGAATACTAATTTTATCAATATTAGGAATTGCTTACATTATTATTCATAATCGCAATAAAAACAAAGATAAATAATAATTGAAAGAGAGTTAGAGATATTCTAGCTCTCTTTTAATAATAAGAAAGGAATGATTATATATGTATGAATTAGAAAAATTAGAGAAAAAAGGATGGGATTCTATATCTTTCAAAACACATATCCGAAGACCAAATTTGATGTATGTAACTGAAGATGCATTGAATCATATCGAAGGGATGGAATATGATAGTCGATTTATAACAGATTTTTGGATAGAGATATATGCAACTAATCTTGAAGATGATTCTGAAATGAAAATTGGACATATAAGAGGTAGCATTTTTATCCCAATGGATTTTACAAGATTTGATATAGATTTTCATGATGTTGCAGATTGTAGAGGCTGGGATTTCTATGATATGGCTTGTGCAATAATCGGAGAGGACAATAATATTAGACCAGAGATAGCAGAAGAAAATGAAACTATAACTTATATAGAAGATTTTTATATAAATAAACAGTTTAGAAATATGGGTATAGGTAGTTATATTATAGATAATTTAGATGAAATATTATACTTTTATACAAATTTATTCACATGTAAAATAATAGTTTTACCACAACCAAGAGTACTAAATAAAGAAAAAGGATATCAAAATGTTTCTGATAATAATAAAAATAAAGAACTATTAATGGAAAAATTAATATCTTTTTATAAGATGAATGGTTTTGATTTTATTGAAAATACAAAATATATGAGAAAAAAAGTAGTGTAGTAATTATGAGGAGTTAGATATATTCTAACTCTTTTTGTTACTTAAAATGGAGGTGTTAAGATGCCTAGAAAGGACAATTCAAGATATAGAACACTAATGAAACTATTTGAAATTGGAAAAGGAGATGAAACTTCTATTTCAAAATTACAAATAGAAGATTTAGAAACAATAACTGAAGATAAAGATGTTAAAAATATTATTCTTTTAAGGAAATATGTAAAGGAAAGAAATACATTAGAATACTTAAAAGATGATAATGAACCAGCTAAAAAAGAAGAGAGAAAGGAGGAAAGTTAATGCCTAATAAATATCAACTAATCAACGAAATGGCAAGAGAAACATTAAAAGATATAACATCTAAACCAGAAGAATGGGTAAAATTTCTTGATACTGCAAGTAGTAATTACAAATATGATTTTAATGAACAAGTTTTAATATATGCTCAAAAACCTGATGCTACTGCTTGTGCAGAAATTGAAGTTTGGAATAAAAGACTGAAAAGATGGGTTACTAAAGGTGCAAAAGGTATTGCTCTTATTTCTTTACAAGATGGTAGAAATATTATAAGACATGTTTTTGATATATCAGATACTTATAGTGGAATAAATAAAGAATTAAAACTATGGGAAGTTAAAGAATCATATCACAATGGACTTATTGAAACATTAGAAAATAACTTTGGAGATTTAGTAATAAAAAATAATTTAGGTGAGGCAATTTATTCAGCAACACAAAACCTAGTAGAAGATAATCTTAATGACTATTTGAAAGAACTTAAAGAAGTTGTAAAATATAGTTCATTAAAAGATTTAGAAGAAAATGAAGTTGATGGTGCTTTTATAACTTTGCTTACTAATTCAATTACATATATGGTAATGAAAAGATGTAGACTAGATCCATCTGAAGAATTTAATGTAGAATCATTTAATCAAATAACAAGTTTTGATACAAGACAAGTTATTTCAAGATTAGGTGCAGCAATAAGTGATATTGCAGAACAAGAATTACGAGAAATATATTCTACTGTCATAAATATAGAAAAATCTATAAATAATAAAAATTACACATTTGTTAAAAATAATAATAGAGAGTATCATGAAAGTAAAGAAAGGAGAAGTGATGATTATGATAGAAGTAACATACAAACAAATGGGAGATTATCAAGTACCACAGGTGGCATTACCAAAAACGAAGAACCTACCACAAGGGAAATATTCAAGAATGAGGTTAGCATTTCTGAAAGAACACAAAAAAGGACTTTACACAGAGCTAATGATGGATGGCAAAATGGAAGAACATTTAGGAGAAATAGAACAGACATCTCAAACGAGAGTGAAAGAAATAATCAAACAATTAGCAGAGAAATTCAAAGTGAACGAGGAAATGAAAGCAAACAATCAAATGGAATGGGTAGGACAGATGAATTCAATCAAAGCACAAGCAGAGGAAATAGTAATGCAGGAACTAATTTACAATTAAATCTATTCTCTGATAGTTATATACCACCAATTAAAGAATTACCTAGTGTAGAACAACAAATTGATAATATAGAAACACAAGCAGAAGTAGAAAATACTCCTGCTTTTTCTTTTACCCAAGAGATGATAGATAAAGCATTACAAGATGGAACTGGTCATGAAAATGGTAAATTTAGGGTATATCGCTTATATCAAGAAACTTTTTCATCAAAAGAAAGACAAGATTTTCTGAAAAAAGAATTTAACTATTATGGAACAAGTGGTGTAAAAGGTCTTGATGGTATATGGGTTGAATATAGTCCAAGTAAGGGTATTAAACTATCTAAAAGAGATGTTGAAGATACAATGCAAGTTAATTGGAACACAATAGAAAAACGAATTGGAGAGCTTATCTTATTAGATAGATATTTTGTTGATAACGAAAAAGAAGAATATCAAAATTGGCTAGAAAATGACTATGAAAATGAAAAGTGGATGTTTAATAGAGTATTTGACGAAGATAAATCAAATGATACTGAAGAAATAGACATTCAAAATATAGATAAAAACTATAAATTAAAAAATGGTAATTACTTTCACTTTCATACAAATGAAGAAGGATATTATTATGAAATATACGATCAATTGGGATTTGAACAAGATGGTGGCTTATTAGAATATTCTGACAATGAAGAAAATGAAACTTTAATGAGCATTAGAAAAAGACTTGCAGAATTTACTGATATTGAAGAACTAGCCGATAGTAATCTTAAAGAAGTATCACAAGATGATATGGACTACATTACAAGTGGTCAAAAAGTTGAAGATGTTGCAGAAGAAGTTAAACAAGTTGTTATAAATAATGCAATAAATGCAGTAAACGAGCTAAAAGAAGATAAGCCTGAATTTGAAATAGGACAAATTATCTATTTAGAAAATGAAAGAAAATATAGAGTTGAGGCTTTTAATAGAGAATATGACCAAATAGTTTTAATGGATATGACAATGTATGAAGAAGCTCATTATCCAATGACTAGAAATGAAAGTTATTTAAGAGCATTAAATCTATATAATAATAATCCAAGAAATTTTGAAGAAGTAATAGAAGAACCTATTGTAGAAACAGAATCTAAAATTAAGCAAGACAAAATAAATTATCATATTGATAATAACTCTTTAGGAGAAGGAACTCCAAAAGAAAAAGTTAGAAGAAATATAGAGGCTATAAAATTATTAAGAGAGCTAGAAGATGAAAAAAGACTTGCAAATCAAGAAGAACAAGAAATTCTTTCTCAATATGTAGGTTGGGGTGGTCTTCCTGATGTATTTGATGAGAAAAAAGATAATTGGTCGCAAGAATATAATGAATTAAAATCATTATTAACTCCTGAAGAATATAATTCTGCAAGAGCAAGTACCCTAACTGCTTTTTATACACCACCTATTGTTATAAATGCAATATATAAAGCAATTCATAATATGGGAGCTGAAGAAGTAAACATATTAGAGCCAAGTTGTGGAACAGGAAACTTTTTAGGAATGTTGCCACAAGAAATGCAAAAGTCAAAATTATATGGTGTTGAATTAGATAGTATTAGTGGAAGAATAGCAAAGCAGTTATATCAAAATGCGAATATCAAAGTGCAAGGTTATGAAAAGGCAGATTTACCTGATTCTTTTTATGATGTAGCACTTGGAAATGTACCTTTTGGAGATTTCAAAGTAAATGATAAAAGATATGATAAAAACAATTTCTTAATTCATGATTATTTCTTCGCAAAGACTTTAGATAAAATAAGACCAGGAGGAGTAGTTGCTTTTATTACATCAAAAGGAACTATGGACAAAGCAAGTCCTGATGTTAGAAAGTATATAGCACAAAGAGCAAACTTACTTGGTGCGATTAGATTACCTGATAATACATTTACTAAAAATGCAGGAACAAAAGTTACATCAGATATTATCTTTTTACAAAAGAGAGAAAACTTAACTGATATAATGCCAGACTGGGTATATTTAGATCAAGATGAAAATAATATCACAATGAATAAATATTTTGTTGATAAACCTAATATGATTTTAGGAAAAATGGAGATAGAGAGTACACAATATGGCTTTGATTCTACTTGTAAAGCAATAGATGGAGAAAAATTAGAAGATAGATTGAATGTTGCCATTACTAATATTCATGGAGAAATACAAGCTATATCTATTGAAAACGAGATAGAAACAGAAGATACATCTATTCCTGCAACTCCTGATGTAAAGAATTTTTCTTATGCAATAGTTGATAACAAATTGTATTTTAGAGAAAATTCAAGAATGCTATTACAAGATGATTTACCATTAACAAATCAAAACAGAATTAGAGGCTTAATTGCATTAAGAGAGCAAGTAAGAGAACTTATAGATTTTCAAATGCAAGATTTTTCTGATGGAGATATTTATCTTGCACAAGCAAAACTTAATCAATTATATGATAAATTTACAAAAGACTATGGCTTAATTAATTCTAGGGCAAATGAGAATGCTTTTTCAAATGATAGTAGTTATTTCTTGTTATGCTCACTTGAAAAATTAGATGGAGAAGGTAATTTTATTGGAAAAGCAGATATGTTCACAAAAAGAACTATAAAAGCAAAAAAAGAAATAAAAGAAGTTGATACTTCAGATGAGGCTCTAATTCTATCTATTCAAGAAAAAGCAAAAGTAGATTTAGATTATATGTCTGAATTAACTGGAAAAGATAAAGATACAATTATAAACGAACTAAAAGGAGTAATATTCAAAGTTCCAATAGAAGAAAAATATGTAACTGCTGATGAATATTTATCAGGAAATGTTAGAGAAAAATTAAAAATCGCAGAAAGTCAATTAGCTGAACATCCTGAATATCAAATAAATGTAGATAATCTAAAAGAGGTTATACCTAAAGATTTAACTGCTAGTGAAATAGGAATTAAATTAGGTGCAACATGGATACCTCCTGAAGTAATAAGACAATTTATTTTTGAATTATTAGATACACCAAGATATAAGCAATGGGATATTAAAGTAAAGTATTCTAATATAAATGCAGAATGGTATATAGAAAATAAAAGCTCTGATAGAGAAAATGTAAAAGCATACTCAGTATATGGAACACCAAGAATAAATGCATATAAAATAATAGAACAAACATTAAATCTAAAAGATGTAAAAATATTTGATACTATTATTGATGAAGATGGTAGAAAACAAAGAGTTCTTAATAGAAAGGAAACAGCTATTGCCAGTAGCAAACAAGATACTATCAAAGAGGAATTTTTAAATTGGGTATGGGAAGATCCTGAAAGAAGAAATAAACTTGTAAGAATTTATAATGATAAATTTAATTCAATAAGACCTCGTGAGTATGATGGCTCACATATAGATTTTGTAGGAATGAATCCTGAAATAAAATTGCGACCTCATCAATTAAATGCTATTGCACATGTTTTATATGGTAATAATGTTTTATTAGCACATGAAGTTGGAGCAGGAAAAACATTTGAGATGGTTGCAGCAGCAATGGAAAGTAAAAGACTTGGACTATGTAACAAGTCTTTATTTGTTGTCCCTAATCACATAATAGAGCAATTTGCTAGTGAATTTTTGCAATTATATCCATCTGCTAATATTCTTGTTGCAACTAAAAAAGACTTTGAAACTAAAAATAGAAAGAAGTTTTGTTCAAGAATAGCAACAGGAGATTTTGATGCAGTAATTATAGGACATTCTCAATTTGAAAGAATACCAATGTCTATTGAAAGACAAGAGGAAATATTAAGAGAACAAATCGATGATATAACAAGAGGTATTGCAGATGTAAAAGCAAGTAGGGGAGAAAATTATACTATAAAACAATTAGAAAAAACAAAGAGAACATTAGAAACAAGACTTGAAAAATTAAATAAACAAGAAAGAAAAGATGATGTAGTAACTTTTGAAGAACTAGGTGTTGATAAATTGTTTGTAGATGAGGCTCATAATTATAAAAACTTATTTTTATATACAAAAATGAGAAATGTAGGAGGACTTGCACAAACAGAGGCACAAAAAAGTTCTGATTTGTTTATGAAATGTCGTTATCTTGATGAAATAACAGGAGGCAAAGGCACAGTCTTTGCAACAGGAACTCCAGTAAGTAATTCAATGGCAGAATTATATACAATGCAGAGATATTTACAATATGGAGAATTAAGAAAAAATGAATTAGAACATTTTGATAATTGGGCTAGTACATTTGGAGAAACAGTTACTGCAATAGAACTTGCACCTGAAGGTACAGGCTACAGAGCTAAAACAAGATTTGCAAAATTTCATAATCTTCCTGAACTTATGGCTATGTTTAAAGAAGTTGCTGACATACAAACTGCTGAAACATTGAATCTTCCAACTCCTGAATTTGAAAATATAAATGTGGTTGTAAAACCTAGCGAAATACAACAAGATATGGTAACAGAATTAGGAAAAAGAGCAGATCGTATTAGAAGTGGCTCAATAGATGCATCAGTAGATAATATGCTTAAAATAACAAATGAGGGTAGAAAATTAGCATTAGAGCAAAGGCTTATGAATCCATTATTACCTGATAGTGATACTAGCAAAGTTAATTCTTGTTGTGAAAATGTTTATAAAATATGGAGCGAAAATTCTGATAAAAAATCAACACAACTTGTATTTTGTGATTTATCTACTCCTAAAGATATGAAAGGTTTTGAAAAAGAAGAATTTACAGATGTTTATAATGAGCTTAAAACAAAACTTATTGAAAAAGGTATTCCTGAAGAAGAAATAGCTTTTATTCATGAGGCAGATAATGAAACAAAGAAGAAAGAACTATTTAGCAAAGTAAGACAGGGAGAAGTTAGAGTTTTAATGGGTTCTACTTCTAAAATGGGAGCAGGTACTAATGTTCAAGATAAACTTATTGCTTTACACCATTTAGATTGTGCTTGGAAACCAAGCGATTTAACACAAAGAAATGGTAGAATGATAAGACAGGGTAACGAGAATGAAAAAGTTTTCGTTTATTCTTATGTTACTGAAAAAACTTTTGATGCTTATATGTATCAATTAGTAGAACAAAAGCAAAAGTTTATTTCTCAAATAATGACATCTAAAACTCCTGCAAGAAGTATGGAAGATATAGATGAGAAAGCTCTGTCTTATGGGGAAATAAAAGCATTAGCAACAGGTAATCCTCTAATTTTGGAAAAGACTAATTTAGATAGTGAAATATCAAAATTGAAATTATTAAGGCAAAACTTTATGAATCAAAAGTATGCTTTACAAGATAAAGTTATAAAGTATTATCCTGAAGAAATTACAAGATTAAATAACAAAATTGCAGCAATGGAAGAAGATACTATAAAATTACAAGAATATACTAAACCAAATATGGATGGATTTTCTCCAATGATAATTGATGGTAAAGAATACTCTGAAAAAGCAGATGCAGGAAAGAAACTTTTAGAATGTACTCAATTATTAAAGAGTATGGAAGTAAAAGAAGTTGGAGAATATAGAGGCTTCAAAATGGAAATTAGCTTTGACTCTATTACTAGAAATATAAAGTTAAAGCTAAAGAATAAATTTAGTTATACGATTGATTTAGGTGTGGATGCAAATGGTAATATTACAAGAATAAATAATTGTTTAGAGAATATTGCAAGAGATATTCCACTTGAAAGAGAGAAACTTGATAATACTAAACTACAACTAGAAAATGCTAAAGTAGAAAGTCAAAAAGAATTTCCACAAGAACAAGAATTAAAAGAAAAACAAAGAAAACTAGATGAAATAAATGCAGAGTTAAAAATTAATGATGATGATCATGAAATTATTGGAGATGAGCAAGAAGAAAAAGAAGATAAATCTCCAGATAAAAAATCTCCAGAAAGATGTTAAAAAAATTTTTTTTATGATATAATTATAGTGAAAAATAGAAATTTGTACATTTCATATTTGTAAATAATATATGTATAATATATATATATTAAAAAAAGAAAGTGAGAGATGAGTATGGATTTTGAAAAATTTAAACAGTTAGTAAATGATAATAAAGAAAATATGACATATTTATATATTTATTATATTTTAACAATTGAAGAAAATTTAAAATCAAATATAGTAAATGATGAGTTAAAAATGAAGACACTCATACTTTTAATAGAGAATACTTATTTATATGGAGATAAAAGATTTGATTTGGCTTTTATATGTGGAGTAGCATCAGACTATGTAGATGAAATATTTAAAGAAAATATGGATGAAGAAGAATTAGATAATTTATGTAGTGAAACTTTTTCAAATATGACATATTTAATAGATAATGAAGAAGAATATTAAAGATAAATATAGTTCACTATAAAGGGTAGTATTTTATTAAAATATTACTCTTTTTTGTCAAATATATAAAAAAATAATTTATACATTTCAATGAATTGAAGTATTATGATATAAGATGATACGGAGGTAATTGATATGGAAAAAATTTTTGATAAACCAATATTAGAGCAAATGTATCTTTTTAGGAAGGAAGACTTTGAACAAACTACATACGACAATAATAAGGAAATTCAAGAAATTGAAAGCGAAGTTTATAATGTAAATGAAAAATTACTTACATTATTAAGAGAAGTTATTTCTAACGTAGAAGATTTTAAAAAAGTAAAGAATAAACTACAAGAATATGAACTTAAATTTAGTAAGGAAGTTGATTTTTGGAGTAAAGCATACTATATGTTAGGAATGAATGATATGTATAAACTAAAAAATGAATTAAAAGTTGGGAGCAAAACTATAACTAAAGGAGATACTTTCTTGGACTGTACAGATGCAGATTTTTATGAATATATTCAAAGTAAAATAAACTATAATACTGAAATATATAAAGAATACAAGTCAAAATGTAAAGAACTTGAAGAAAAATATCCTAGAGTTTTAAAAGTATATGAAGATTCTACACCAATTGTTTTAAATCAGGAAGAAATGATAAAATTGATGGAAATAAAAGAACTTGATATAAAAGTAGGATATGAAGAAGCAAAAGCTTGCTTTAAAGCAGGTATAAATGAAATATTAAATTTCTAAATTTTAATTAAATATAGCAAAAATGAGAAGTAAGTTAAATACTATTTACTTCTTTTTTTGTTGGAAAGGGAGTGATGATATTGTGCAGAAGAAAGAATTAATAGAGCAAATAGGAAAGCTAAATGTAAAAATTGCAACATCAAATAAGGAATTAGAAAAGTTAGAACTTGAGTATAAAAAGAAAAGAATTGAGTTAAAAAAATACAAAAATGAAAGAGTTGGATTACAATTAAAACTCCAAGAACTTGAACTTGAATGTAATAAAAAGGTAATTAATGAGAATGAAATTAAGAGAATACAGAAAAAAACAGTAGAAAAATATTGTAATGATTCTAACAATGAATATTATACACAAGAGAAAACTTATTCTAATATAGAGGACTCTTATATGAATTATATGAGAAAAAATGTTGTACCATATAATGATTAGAATTATATGAGAAAGGGGTAAATATGGAAGATAAATTATATCAAAAATTAGAAAATGAATTAAAAGATTTTAAAACAAAAATGAAAAAAAATGGAGTTGATTATGCAATAGATAGAGCCTATGAATTAACAACAAAACAAGAAATAATTGATAGCATTGAGTTTGATCATGACTTATCAAAAACACAAATAAAAGCACTTTTATCAAGAGAAAATATACTAGATGAGTTATATGATGACTGGTTAAGTTTTGATGGAAATATGAGAGAAAACATCAATTATTCAGTAGATGAATCATTGAATCTAATAACAGATGAGTATAAAAAAGATAAAATAAAAACAAAAAATAATGCAAGATAAGGAGGATTTTATATGGAATTAAAATTTAATTATTCAGTATCTGATGAAACTGAAAATGCTCCAATAGGTCATCTTGAATTTTTATATTCAGGAGAAATAGTTGAATATTATTCAGAGCAAGAGCTATTAAAAGATTACAAAGAATCAGTTTATAGTCAAGGAATAAATTCAATAAAAGTAAAAATAAATAGAACAATTGAAAATCCAAGACATGGATTAAAGTATGAGATTCTGAAAGAACAAGCAGATGAATATGGAACAGATTATACCAAAGAAGAATATGAAAGAGCTTATAAAAAGAATATAATAAATAGAAAACACGAACGATAGGAGGTGCATAAAATGTCGAAATATGTACCTAAAGAGTTGGTAAAAAAAGCAAAAGAGGTTGATTTATTAACTTACTTTATGAACTATAATCCAAGTGAATTAGTTAAAAAAGGTGTAGGTACTTATTCCTTAAAAACACATGATAGTGTGATTATAAGTAATGGTTTATGGCATAGATTTTCAACTAATGAGGGTGGAAAAACAGCACTAGATTATCTTATGAAAGTTGAAAAAATGACTTTGCAAGAGGCAGTTAAAAGCATTTTAAATAGAGAAATAGTAGAATATGTTGTACCAAAAGAAGAACGAGAAGAAAATAAAAAAATTGTTATTCCTATTAGAGCAAGTACAAACAAACAAGCTATTGAGTATCTTAAAAATAGAGGTATTGATGAAGAAATAATACAAGAATGTGTAGATAAAAAGTTAATATATCAAGAAGATAGAACAAAGAATATTGTTTTTTTAGGGTATGATAATGAAGGAAATATTAAATATGCAGGATGTAGAAGTACAAACAATAAAAGAATAATGAGAGATGCAAGAGGTAGTTCAAAAGAGTTTTCTTTTAGAATGTTAAGTAATATAAAAAACAATACTATACATATTTTTGAAAGTGCAATAGATCTGTTATCTTATGCAACAATGCTTAAAATAAAGGGATATGATTATAAAAATCATAATCTTATTGCACTAGCAGGAGTGTACCAACCAAGTTCTAATATAGAACAAAGTAAAGTACCAATAGCAATACAAAATTACTTAAATAAATATCAAGATGTTCAAGATATAGTGTTACATTTTGATAATGATAGAGCAGGAAGACAAGCAACAAAAGCAATGATAATTGCATTAGATAAGTACAATGTTTATGATATTCCTGCTCCTTATGGTAAAGACATAAATGATTATTTATGTTTCAAATTAGGATTAAAAAATAGACAAGAAATTGAATTATATAAAACATATAAAAAGGAAAATAAGAAACAAATTGGGGTACGATAAAAAGCACTTATTTTAGATTTCTTGTCCTAGCAAGCAATGAATTTGGGAGACCGAAAAATCGGCTCTCCGAAATTCTGTACAATGGGGCTTTGCCCCAATCCCCAAAAATATTTTGCAAAGCGAGGAGGTAAAGATGAGAAAGAGAAATATAAGAATACAAGTTAGACTTAATGATATTGAGTATGCAAAATTATTAGATGACATTGCCAAGAGTAAAGAAAATATTTCTGATTATATAAGAAAGCTTATTTTAGGAAAGGATGTTAAGGAAAAACCTGATTATGAATTTTATAAAGTTATGAAACAACTTTCTAAAATAGGAGTTAATCTTAATCAAATAGCACATAAAGCAAATAGTACAAATGTTATTGATAAAGATTACTATAATCAAGAGGCAAAGAATTGGAATGAGTTATCTAGGCAAATTAAAAGTAAATATTTATGAAAGGAGAAATAAAAGTGGCAACAACAAAAATATGGAAAGTTGTAAAAAGACTAGATCATGTTATGGATTATGCAACGGATGAAAAGAAAACACAAAAAGTTGAATTTGTAGTTGAGAAAGGTAATTATATTGTTTTAGTTGATGATTTAAAAGATGTTTTAGATTATGCAATGAATTCAGATAAAACGGAAAAACAATTTTATACAACTGGAATAAATTGCGAGGTTGATTCTGCTTATGAAGAAATGATAGATACAAAATTGTATTTCAAAAATGAAGAAGGCATTTTAGGATTTCATGCTTATCAATCTTTTAAAGAAAATATTTCTCCTGAGGAGGCTCATCAAATAGGAATTCAATCAGCAAAAGAAATGTGGGGAGATAGATTCCAAGTTGTAGTAACAACACATCTTAATACCAATCATATACACAATCACTTTGTAATAAATTCTGTTTCATTTGTAGATGGCTTAAAATATTATAGTAATAGATATAATACAGCAAAATTTAGACATATATCAGATGAAATATGCAAAGAACATGGGTTAAGTGTTTTGCCAGAAAAACCATGTAAGAAAAGTAAAATAAATTTTGGCAATTATTACAAGAAATCTTTATATAATGATAACTATTCTAAAACTGCTAAACGAGAAATTGATTTAGCAATTAGACAAGCATATTCTTATGATGATTTTATATATCTAATGAAAAAATTAGATTATGAGGTAATGGTTAGAGCAGGAAAGTTGAGTATAAGAAAAAAGAATTACAATAGAAATATTAGAATTGAAAGAAGATTTGGAGAAGATTACACAATAGAAAATATAAAGAGAAGAATTATAAATGAACAAGCAATTCGTATTCCATTTATAGAAAATGTTTATAGCAGAAAAATAAATTATCCTTTTGCAAAGAGGCACAAACGAGCCAAAGCAAAAGGATTTATTGCTTTATATTATCATTATTGTTATTTGTTAAAAGTTTTTCCTAATAATATACCACAACAAAAACTTCCTGCAAGTATTAGGGCAGATGTATCAAGAATGGAAGAATTGTCTAATCAAGCAAAACTATTAGCGACAAACAAGATAAAAACTTTAGATGATTTATTAAATTATAAAGATGAAGTTACATATAAGATAAATGAATTATCAAACCAAAGAGAAAGATTATGGGCAATTAGAAAATTGTCAAAGGATGAAGAAGAAATGAGGAAATATGCAGAGCAAATATCAACTTTGACAACTAATATAGATAAATTGCGAAAGGAGGTAGAACAATGTGAGGATATAAAAAAGAGAATACGAGTTATTGATGAAAATCTAGAAGAACTTGATAAACAAGAAGAACTAGAAAAAGAAACTAAAGATAAAAAGAATAAAGAAAAATCTAAAAAAGGAAAGGAGTAAATTTTATGAGTGTAAGTGGAGATGCATCAGAACAAGTTGTAAGATTGAGTTTAGAGGGATTTGAAGTTCTTGCTAAACTAACAGGTAGTGGAGCTAAAAATGTAGCTGCAATGTTATATACCATAATGAAAGATAAAAAACAAACTAAAGGAAAAACAAGATTAAATAATATGTTAAAAGCAGGAAAGCCATTAAAAATCTTTTCTATTAAGAATGAAGATTTAGAAACATTTAAGTATGAGGCAAAAAAATATGGAATACTTTATTGTGCATTAGTAGATAAGAAACATATAAATTATGATGGAATGACTGACATTATGGTAAAAGATGAAGATGCCTCAAGAATAAATAGAATAGTAGAAAGATTCAAATTAACAACAATAGATACTGCTAAAATTGATACTGAAGTTACAAAAGCTATTGAAAATAGAGAGGCACAAAGAAAGGAGTTAGGAGTGCAGAAGAAATCCAAAGAGGAATTATTAGAAGAAGTTTTACAAGATAAGCCAATACAAAAGGAAGAAACTAAAACCGAAAATTTCAATTTGGCGAAGACAGAAAAAAGCCCTCAGTCAGAGCCTTCCTCAATAACTTCAAAGATGCAAGAAGGGGTATCTAAAGGAGAGAAAAAGCCTTCCGTTAGAAAAGAACTTGCAAAATTAAAAGTTGAAGTTGAAAAACGAGAAGAAGTTAGAGCTAAAGAGAAGAACAATGTAAAAGTTGTAACTCCAAAAGCGAAAACGAAAACTGATAGATAAGGGGGAATTGAAATTGGAAGAAACAAGAACTATTGTATTAGATATATATGATTATAAACTAATAATAAATGCTCTTAATGAGTTCAGAAATAAAAAGATAGCTGAAAATGTTGATACTGAAATTATTGATGAACTTATTAAAAAATTATTAGATGCCCCAATAGATAAAAGAAAAGTAAAAGGTAATTTTGCCTTTGAACGATGATAAGAAAATTGCTAGAGTTGTATATATTTTTGGAATAATTCCTGTAATATGGTTAGCACTATTAGTTGCACCATATATAAATGGTGGATTAATAGAGATAATAAAAAATGGAAGTGATGCTTTAAGTAATCCTTTCAATATTACATTTATGGAGAGTAGTATAAAAACTATTCTTATTTTTTTGCTAATATATATAATGTCAATATTAGTTTACGAATCTACTAGAAAGAATTACAGGAGAAGAGAAGAAAATGGTTCTGCCAAATGGGGCGAGGCAAAAGAATTAAACAAGAAATATAAACAACCTAATAATTATAATAAGATACTAACTAAAAATGTTTCACTTGGATTAAATGGAAAGAAACACAGAAGAAATGTAAATGTATTAGTTGTTGGAGGTAGTGGTGCAGGAAAGACTTATAGTTATTGCAAACCTAATGTTATGCAATGCAATACATCTTATGTTGTGCTAGATCCTAAAGGGGAAATTGTTAGAGATACAGGACATTTACTAGAACAAAATGGATACGAGGTAAGAGTTTTAGATTTAATAAATATGGAAAAATCACATTGCTACAATCCATTTGTTTATTTGAAATCAGATAATGATGTTCAAAAATTAGTAACAAACCTATTTAAATCTACCACTCCAAAAGGAAGTAGTACAAACGATCCGTTTTGGGATACTGCAGCAAGTATGTTGTTATTAGCCTTAATCTTTTACTTAAAATATGAAGCTCCTGAAGAAGAACAAAACTTTGTTATGGTTATGGAATTATTAAGAGCAGGAGATGTAAAAGAAGATGATGACGATTATGTTAGTCCACTTGATATGTTATTTAATAGATTAGAAACAACAAATCCTGAACATATTTCATTAAAATATTATAGAGCATATCATAGTGGTTCTGCTAAAACATTAAAATCAATACAAGTAACACTAGCTGCAAGACTTGAAAAATTTAATTTAGAGAGTGTAGCACAATTAACTCAAACTGATGAATTAGATTTACCAAGTTTAGGAGAAAAGAAAGTAGCATTATTTGCTATAATACCTGATAATGATACATCTTTTAATTTCCTAGTAAGTGTACTTTATACACAATTATTCCAACAACTATTTTATTTAGCAGATTACAAATATGGTGGAAGTTTACCTGTACATGTTCATTTTGTTATGGATGAGTTTGCTAATGTAAGCCTACCTGATGATTTTGATAAGATATTATCAGTTATGAGAAGTAGGGAAGTTTCGGTTTCTATCATATTGCAAAATTTAGCACAATTAAAGGCTTTATTTGAAAAACAATGGGAAAGTATAGTAGGAAATTGTGATGAATTCTTGTATTTAGGTGGAAATGAGCAATCGACTCATAAGTATGTGTCTGAACTTCTTGGAAAAGAAACAATAGATACTAACACTTTTGGAAGAACTTTTGGTTCACATGGTAATTATTCAAAAAATGACCAAATTGCAGGTAGAGAGCTTTTAACTCCTGATGAAGTAAGAATGCTAGATAATCAATATGCATTACTTTTTGTGAGAGGAGAAAGACCTGTAAAAGATTTCAAATTTAATCTAAAGGAACATTTTAATAGTATAAATACACCTATTGGAAATAAGAGTATTAAGCCATATATACATGGAGATACTTCAAATGCAATAGGAACAATATCATTTAACTTTGAAGATAATATAAATATGAATGAAGTAATTGATTTAGAATTAAAAGAAACTGATTATGAATTATTATCTGAAGAAGAAATTGATAGTTTATTTAAACAAGATATTGAGAGTGCCAATATCAATATCAATTAAGACCTAGAGTTTATGTAACAATAAATTCTAGGTCTTTTTTTGTGCCTAAAAATAGGCAAAGAAAGGAGAATTTAATTATGAAAGAAGAAAACAAAAAAAGTAGAAGAAAGAATATTGGATTAAAAATTTTATTTATTATAGGATATGTAATTTTATTATTTGTATTACAAGCAAGTCATGTGTTTGCTGCTGACGATCCAATAGCAGTTGTAAACAATTTATCAAATTTTATATTTGGTTTAATTAGAGCAGTTGGAATGATAATTTTAGGTTTTGGTGTAGTACAAGTAGGTATGAGCCTTAAGTCACATGATCCAACACAAAGAGCAAATGGAATTATGACTTTAGCAGGTGGAATTGTTATTACATTTGCAAAAGAAATATTAAGCATAATTACAGGAGGCTAAAATTTAGAAAGTATAGGCAGGTATCAAGTTATCTGCCTATATTAATTTTAAGAATAGAGGTGAGAAATATTGAATTGGATTGTAGGAAATTTACAAAATGCTTTAGACACTTGGAATGGTAAATTGTCTGAAATATATTCATTGGTAACTCAAAGTCCTGCTGATTTCAAAGGTGGAGCAATATGGGACATTATTACTAATATAAATGGAGCATTACAAGCAATAGGATTTGCATTATTAGTATTGTTCTTTGTTATGGGTGTAGTAAAAACGATGGGTAATTTTTCAGAGATAAAAAGACCTGAACAAGCATTAAAACTTTTTATAAGATTCGCAATAGCAAAAGGAATTGTAACTTATGGAATGGATTTAATGTTAGCAATATTTAAGATTATACAAGGTGTTGTTTCTACTATAATGGCAAGAAGTTCATTTCAAGCAACAGGAGTATCTCTGCCACAATCAGTAATTGATGCAATCAATAATTGTGGATTTTTTGAGAGCATTCCATTATGGGCAGTAACATTACTTGGTGGATTATTTGTAACAGTACTTTCATTCATTTTAATATTAACTGTCTATGGAAGATTCTTTAAGCTATATATGTACACAGCTATAGCTCCAATACCACTTTCAAGTTTTGCAGGAGAGCCTACACAAAATGTTGGTAAGAGCTTTTTGAAAAGTTATGTAGCAGTTTGTTTAGAGGGAGCAATAATAGTATTGGCATGTATTATATTTTCAAGTTTTGCAGCAAGTCCACCATCAGTTGATACAGGTGCAGCTACCGTAACAATGGTATGGAAATATGTTGGAGAATTGATATTTAATATGCTAGTTTTAGTTGGAACAATAAGACTTTCAGACAGAATAGTAAGAGAAATGATGGGACTATAAGGAGGAGTGTAAATGAGTAGAACAAGAGAATTAGACAATGGAATGTTTGTAATGGATGTAGGATTCAGAAATGAAGAACCGATAGCTTTAATAGAAAGAACATTTAAAAATGGAACAAAAGAATACATTATAGCATTTAATTATGAAATAAAAGATAACTCTATAAATTGGGGTTATGGATATTACTATAATGAAAATATTGATAAAGCAAAAGAAGATTTTGCAAGAGTGTTAAAAGGCGAAAATTTAGCTGATACATTTGAGAATAAAGAAGATGAGTTTCAGGTTAGATTTTATTCTGAAGATGAAATAAGAGATTTAATAAAATCTAATGCAGAGCTTTTCTATGTTGATGATGGTGTAGATGAGGCAATAATAAAGTTTGAAGATATACCTGATTTTATAGTTGATTATAATAGAAACTTTGAGATGAGAAATCTAAAATTTTTCAAAGTTGGAAAAGGTGTATATGAACCTGACATTACAACAATGGGAGAATATTTAGACAAAATTAATCCTGATTTAAGAGAAAGAATGATAGATAGACTAATTGCATTACAAACAAATGAGACAGAAATAAAAAAATACAAAATAATTGACGAAGATTTATATGCAAATGTAGAAATTAAAATGGCACAGGAAGAAATGAAGAAACAAAAAAAGATTAAAAACAGGGAGGCAAGATAAATTATGGAGGTAAAGATAAATAAAGACATAAGGGATTTTAGCGAAAGTATATTCTTTGGACTGTCATTAAGGCAGTTCATTTTTTCTATATTAGCTTGTTTAGTAGCAGTAGTTTTATATTTCTTATTAAAGCCTTTTTTTGGAATTGAAACATTGTCTTGGGTATGTATTTTAGGTGCTGCACCTTTTGCTGCACTTGGTTTTATAAAGTATAACGGAATGAATGCTGAAGAATTTGTTATTGCATTTATAAAATCTGAAATACTAATGCCTAGACATTTAACTTTCAACTCTCAAAATATCTATGCTGAAGATTTTAAGGGAATAATTGATAAGAAATTAAAGCAAGGAATATTAAAGCCACAAAAAAAACATAAAGAGAAAAAGAATAAGAAACCTAAAACTAAAAAATTAAAAAAGAAAATGAGGGAGGTTGAAGAAGATGCTGAAAACACTTAAAACAATATTCAAGCAAGATAAAGAAAAGATAAAAGTTCCAAAATTCGTACAAGATATAATTCCTGTAAAGGCAATTTACGAAGATGGGCTTTTTTTAGTTGGAAAGAATAAGTATTCAAAATCATATAAGTTTTTAGATATAAATTATGCAGTAGCAAGTAGAGAAGATAAAGAGGCAATGTTTTTAGAATATTCCGAATTACTTAATTCATTAGATACAGGATCTACTGCTAAAATAACTATAAACAATAGAAGAATAAATAAATTAGATTTTGAAAAAACAATATTATTAAAAGATGCAGGAGATAATTTAGACAAATTTAGAAAAGAATATAATGCAATGCTAAATTCTCAATCAAAAACTGCAAATGAAATAGTACAAGAAAAGATTTTAACAATATCCGTATATAAGAAAACAAAAGAAGAGGCAAGAAGTTATTTTTCAAGAATTGGAGCAGATTTAAGTAATCATTTTAGTGCATTAGGCTCAAAATGTATAGAACTTGATGCAAAAGAAAGATTAAGAATAGCACATGACTTTTATAGAACAGGAGAAGAAACTGCATTTACATTTGATATTCATGAACACATGAAATTAGGACATGATTTTAGAGATTTAATATGTCCTGACTCTGCAAAATTCAAAAGTGATTATTTTCAAATAGGTAATAGATATGGAAAAGTATTATTCTTAAAATCCTATGCAAGTTATATAAAGGATTCAATGGTAACTGAACTTACTGAACTTAATAAAAATATGATGTTGTCCATTGATATTATTCCTATACCAATGGATGAGGCAGTAAAAGAGGCAGAGAATAGAAGATTAGGAATAGAAACAAATATAACTAATTGGCAAAGAAAACAAAATGCGAATAATAACTTTTCAGCAATTATTCCGTATGATATGGAGCAACAAAGAAATGAAAGTAAAGAATTTTTAGATGACTTAATTACAAGAGACCAAAGAATGTTCTTATCAGTTTTAACAATGGTTATAACTGAAGAATCATTAGAAAAATTAAAAGTATTATCTGATGCAATAGAACAAATAGCAGGTAAAAATATGTGTCAAATGGGTACTTTAAGATACCAACAATTAGATGGATTAGAAACTGTACTACCATTTGGAGTAAGAAAAATAAATGCTTTAAGAACACTTACAACAGAAAGCTTAGCAGTATTTATACCATTCAAAGTGCAAGAAATTAGGCACGAGAATGGTGTTTTTTATGGTCAAAATACAATTAGTAAGAATATGATTATGGTCGATAGAAAGCAATTATTAAATGGTAATAGTTTTATTTTAGGTGTTAGTGGTAGTGGTAAATCATTTACTGCAAAACAAGAAATAACATCTATCAAATTAAGAGAACCTGATGCAGATATTATAATCGTAGATCCCGAAAGGGAGTATTCTCCTTTAGTAAATGCACTAGGAGGAGAAGTAATTAAAATATCTGCCACAAGTGATAATCATATAAATGCTATGGACATGAACTCTGAATATGGAGATGGAGCTAATCCAGTAATCCTAAAATCAGAGTTTATTTTGTCTTTGTGTGAACAACTTATAGGAAGTGGCAATCTCGGTCCAAAGCAAAAGTCTATTATTGATAGATGTACTGCTAGTGTGTATAGAATTTTCCAACAAGGAAATTATCAAGGAATACCACCAACTTTGCAAGACTTTAGAGAGGAATTATTAAAACAAGAAGAGCCTGAGGCAAAGGAGATTGCACTTGCAATAGAGTTATTTACAAATGGTTCTTTAAATACATTTGCACTTAATACTAATGTTGATACATCAAATAAACTTATCTGCTATGATATATTAGATTTAGGAAAACAACTACTTCCAATAGGAATGTTAGTTGTACTTGATAGTATTCTTAATAGAATAACTGCAAATAGAACAAAAGGTAAGAACACATATATATTCATTGATGAGATATATTTGTTATTCCAATACGAATATTCAGCCAATTTCTTATTTACACTTTGGAAGAGAGTCAGAAAATATGGAGCTTATGCAACAGGTATAACTCAAAATGTTGAGGATTTATTACAAAGTCATACTGCAAGAACAATGCTTGCAAACTCTGAATTTATTATAATGCTTAATCAAGCATATATTGATAGATTAGAGTTAGGAAAATTACTTAATATATCTGATGAGCAAATGAGCTTTATAACAAATGTTGGTGCAGGAGAGGGACTAATGAGAGTTGGTTCTGCAAATGTCCCATTTGTTAATAGATTTCCAAAGAATACTGAACTTTATAGACTGATGACAACAAAACCGGGAGAAAGTGTAAATGAATAAAGTCAGTAAAATAATTTTAATGC
The DNA here is from genome assembly GCA_900554175.1 of uncultured Clostridium sp. GTDB lineage: Bacteria > Bacillota > Clostridia > TANB77 > CAG-508 > CAG-269. The sequence continues at coordinate 28,448 of USGK01000002.1, read as the reverse complement.
TACTAATAGTTATATTAGCTATTAGTAGCTATTTCTTTATTAAAGAGTTAGTAAAAAATAAGAAAGAAACTGATATATTTGATGATTTACATGAAATTGTCGAAAATCCTGAAAATACGACAAACGAGAATCAATTTACAGACATTTTAGAAAATGAGGAAGGTAATTTATCGTCTGAAAATACTTATAATTTAGAGAATATAGCAAAAATCAATTCAGATATTATAGGCTGGATCAAGATAGATGGAACTAATATAGATTATCCAATAATGCAAAATGGAGATTACTATTTGCATAAAGATATTTATAAAAATTATTCTAGTCATGGTACTCCATATTTAGCACCATTTTGTAATTTGAAAAAATCAGATAATTTAATTATATATGGACATCACATGAAAGATAATACAATGTTTTCACAACTTGAAAAATATAAGAATTATAACTTTTATCTAAACCATAAGTATATTAAATTCTTTACAATAGAAAATGGAAGAACTATTGAGAACACTTATGAAGTAATGATAGCATTCAAAACAATAGCTTATTCAGATGAAGGATTTAGATATTATAATTATACTGATTTTCAAAATTATAAAGACTATGAAGAATTTGTCGAAAATTGTAGAAATTTAGAATTTTATTATACAGGAGTTGTTGGAACTCATCAAGACAAGTATATTACATTATCAACTTGCGAATATTCACAAAAAAATGGACGAATGGTAGTTGTGGCAAAGAAAGTGTAAAAAAGAGTAAATAAAAAACAAAGAAAAATTTTCAATTCGCCGAAGTTGTGATATAATATCAAAAAAACAGGAGGATTTTATCATTATGAAATTAAAGGAAGTAGATTATGAAATAAGTGAGGAGTTATTTGCAACAAGTTGTATGCTGAAAATATTAATTAATGAGTACGATGGAAAAATACCAAATGATGTAATAGATAGCATAGAACATAGTTTAGTACTTGCAGAAAAGTATCTTGCAAAAGATTTTATCCCTGAAGTAGATATTGATAAAATGAAATTAGTATCAAGAGTTACTTTTGATATGGACTCTATTAAAGAGTTAAAAAAGAAAAATATTAAAAATTAAATTTTGAAGTCTTAAATGACTTCTTTTTTTATGCTTAATAGAAAGGAGGTTATTTATGCCAGATATAAAAATAAAAGTAAAACCTCAAGCTACAATAAAAAATATTGATAAAAGTATAGTTGGAGTACAAAAGATAAAAAATAATTTAATAACAACGAAAGAGAAAATCAATGAAATTACTATTGATGATGATAATAATTCAGGAGAAGAATATGCAGGAAGAAAAGTACAAAATGAAATAAGCTATGCAACAAGAAAAGGCATTGAAAAAAGTAATGAAATTGGTAAAAAATCATTGAAAGAAACACAACAAAATTTTATTAAAGGAAAGCAAAAAGTTAATGCTTTCAAATCACGAATAAAAGAAAAGAAAGCCAAAGAACTAAAAAATGTAGTGAATAATACTAATAAAACGATTAAAAGTGGAACAAAGAAAACAATTAAAACAGCAAAGAGTTCTACTAAACTAACAGGAAAAAGTATAAAAACTGCTGAAAGAGTTGCAAAGAATAGTCAAAAGGTTGCAAAAGAGAGTGTAAAAGCGACACAAAGAGCAATCAAGATAACTAAACATGCTGCAAAGGTTACTGCAAAAGCAGTTAAAACAACAATACAAGCAACTATAAAAGCAATAAAGGCAATTGCAGCAGGAATAAAGGCACTAATATCAGCAATTATAGCAGGAGGTTGGGTAGCAGTTGTAATTATACTTGTTATAGTATTAATTGCAGGATTTGTTGCAGCAATATTTAATAGTGATGGAGATATGGACTATGATAGTTCACAAATTCCAAATAGTGAAATTGTTTTAGTTGCAAAAGCTCAAATTGGTAATGAAGGTGGAGATAAATTTTGGAAATGGTATGGTTTTGAAGAACATGTACATTGGTGTGCATGTTATGTGAGTTGGTGTGCTAATGAATGTAAATATATAGAAAAGGGAATAATACCAAAATTTTCAGTATGCACTGATGGAATAAACTGGTTTAAAGAAAAAAACGAATGGCATGATAGAGGAGAAAGTTATTATCCAATCGTTGGAGACATAATATTTTTTGACTGGTACGATGATAATGGTAATCAAGACGGAGTCTCAGATCATGTTGGAATTGTTACGAGAACAGATATAAACAATAGAACTATTTATACTATTGAGGGAAATACAAGCAATAAATGTGCTGAAAGAATGTACTCATTTGATGATGTACAAGTTATGGGATATGGCTCTCCAAAATATGAATAACAAATTTTGTCGAAACTTAACAAAATTTTTATAATTTATGTTATAATAAAAACGATTTGTAAAATTGAAAGGAAGTTACAACAATGAATTTATTAAATAAATGTACTGATAAAGAGGTAAAACTAATGAAAAATGCAGGAGTATATTTAGAAGATAAAGATTACTCAAGTGAAGAATTGAAAAGAATAGAACATAATATAACGGAGTATATAATGAATCATAGTTCAAAAGATGGCAGTATTGGAAGGTTACAAAATGAATATGATAGTATTTATAGAACTCTAAATGTAGAATAGGAGTTGCCTATGAAAAATTATAATATGTTTGATGTAGTAGAATTGAATAATGGAAACAAAGCTACTATTATCACAAATGATAAATCTAGTATAAAAGTAGAAGAAGTAAATAACAAAGGAATATCACTTGGAATAAAGGAAATTACCGAAAATGATATAAAACAAGTAATATTTAGAAAATAAAGAAGACTAATAGCATTGAAAAACTATTAGTCTTTATTTGTTTCGTGATAAGTATTACTAAAAAGTTCATCTGTGAAAAATTCTCCAAGTGTAATATTAAAGCCATCACAGATATGAAGAAGAGTATCTAATTTGATAAGTTCAGTTCTACCACTCATAAAAGTAGAAATAGTAGAACATGGAATACCTGAATTTTTGCATAAATTCCAAACATTCATATCATTTTTATTAAGATAGTATTTTATTCTTTTTCTTATTGCTTTTGATAATTCCATAATAAAACAACCTCTTTTCTCTATAAAATTATATAAAATTAAAAGATAAAACCACTTTGGCGAATTGAAAAAATACAAAAGTTTTTCAATTTCTCGAAGTAGTTTGTTGCATTGAAATAAAATTTATGCTAAAATAGACTAGCATTCAAAAAGAAAAGAGGAAAAAGTAATGGAAGATATAGTAAAAGAAACAATAAAAGATGCAATAAAAGTACTACCTGAATACACACCTTATTATATAATGGATGAAGTACAACATTATTTTAATAAAATAAATGCAGGTAAAAGTGATTGCTTTACTCTTGATAATGCAATAGGATTAGTAAATGTGGCTAGATTTAATAATAGAGTAAATGATGAACAAGCCAATAATATTAAAGAGTCAATAAGAAAAATTAAAGAAGAAAAATAGACACTTATAGGATTAAACCTGTAAGTGTCTATATTTTTTTGTCTAAAAATTATAGAGAACAATAATTCGTAGGCTTATAGGTATTGGAATTTTTTTGATTTTGTTATATAATGTATTTGGTAAAATAGAAATTAATGAATGGAGTGAAATCATTGAATTTGCAACAGATAGATATGTATCTAGAAAACAAGCTAAAACAGGATAAAAAATGTATTATTTTTACATTTTATGAGTTGAGAGTAAAACTAGATTTGACTTCTGAAGAAACATATAATTTTCTCCATTTAGTGAGTACAAAATTAGAAAATAACAATTATAAGATATATAGAACAGGACAAGAATATTTTTACCAAGAAAGAAGAAAAGTTGAAGAAAATCAACTAATGGTAGCAATAAAAGAGGAGGATTAAAAATGCCAAGTAATAGAGAAAGAGAAGAACTACACAAAGCTATTTGGTCAATAGCAGATGATTTAAGAGGTTCAGTAGATGGATGGGATTTTAAACAATATATTTTAGGTATAATGTTTTATAGATATATTTCAGAAAATATAACAAATTATATAAATGAAGGAGAAAGAAAAGCAGGAGATACTTCTTTTGATTATGCCAAACTAAAAGATAGTGAGGCAGAGCCTGAAAGAGCAAATCTTGTAAAAGAAAAAGGATTTTTTATTCTTCCATCAGAATTATTTGTTAATGTAGTAAAAAGAGCTAGAGATGATGAGAACCTAAATGAAACTTTAGAAAAGATATTTAATAATATAGAAAATTCTGCAAAAGGCGCTGAAAGTGAAGATGACTTTTCAGGATTATTTGATGATATAGATGTAAATAGTAATAAATTAGGTGCAACTGTTGGAAAGAGAAATGAAAAACTTGTAAAAATTCTTGAAGGTATTGCAGGTATCAATTTAGGAAAATACCAAGATAATCAAATTGATGCTTTTGGAGATGCTTATGAATTTTTAATGAGCATGTATGCATCTAATGCAGGTAAGTCTGGAGGAGAGTTTTATACTCCACAAGAAGTAAGTGAACTATTAACAAGACTTGCAATAGTAGGAAAAACATCAGTAAATAAAGTATATGATCCTGCCTGTGGTTCAGGTTCATTACTATTAAAATCTGCAAAGATATTAGGAAAAGATAATGTAAGAAATGGTTTTTATGGACAAGAAATAAACTTGACTACATATAACCTATGTAGAATAAATATGTTTTTACATGATATTGGGTATGATAAATTTAATATAGCTTGTGAAGACACTTTAGTTTCTCCACAACATTGGGATGATGAACCTTTTGAGGTTATAGTTTCAAATCCACCATACTCGATTAAATGGGCAGGAGATGATAATGCAGTTTTAATCAATGATCCAAGATATTCTCCAGCAGGTGTACTTGCTCCAAAATCAAAAGCAGATTTTGCATTTATTATGCACTCTTTATCATGGTTAGCAACTAATGGTACTGCATCAATAGTTTGTTTTCCTGGTATTCTATATAGAGGTGGAGCAGAGCAAAAAATAAGAAAATATTTAATCGACAATAACTTTGTTGATTGTATTATTCAATTACCTGATAATTTATTCTTTGGAACAAGTATAGCAACTTGTATTATGGTATTAAAGAAAAGTAAAAAAGATAATAGCACATTATTTATAGATGCTACAAACTATTGTGTAAAAGTAACTAATAACAATAAATTAACAGATGATAATATAAATGATATAGTTGAAATATTTACTAATAGAGAAGATAAAGAACATATTGCAAAATTAGTTTCAAATGAAGAAATATCAGAAAATGATTACAATTTATCTGTATCTACTTATGTTGAAAAAGAAGATACAAGAGAGAAAATTGATATAGTAGAATTAAATAAAGAAATTGATGAAATAGTTGCAAGAGAACAAATACTTCGAGATGAAATAAAAAAGATTATTACAGAAATCGAGGTGTAATATGAGTAAGATAGATGAATTAATTGAAAAATTATGTCCTAATGGTGTAAAGTTTTATGAATTAGGAGAATTGGGGAAATTTTATGGTGGACTAACAGGAAAATCAAAGGAAGATTTTAAAGAAGGAAATGCAAAATTTATTACATATATGAATGTCTATAAAAATCCTGCATTAGATATTGATGTGGAAGATAAAGTAAAAATAGGGGAAAATGAAAAACAAAGAACATTAGAGTATGGAGATATAATATTTACAGGTTCTTCAGAAACTCCTGATGAATGTGGAATTACATCTGTCTTAACAAAAAAAACAGATGAAAAACTATATTTGAATAGTTTTTGCTTCTTTTTCAGATTTAATGAGCCATCAATTATGAACCCAGATTTTGCTAAGCATCTATTTCGTTCTAGCAATTTAAGATATCAAATAGGAAAAACTGCTAGTGGTGTTACGAGGTTTAATGTTTCAAAAAAATTAATGGAAAAGGTAAAGATTGCTGTACCTCCTTTGGAGGTACAATGCGAAATTGTCCATATTTTGGACGATTTCACATTGCTTTCAGCAGAGCTTTCAGCAGAGCTGAAAGCAAGACAAAAGCAATATGAATATTACAGAAATAAATTGTTTAACGATATACAGAATGAATCAAAGATTATGAAAGTAGAAGATATAAGCTTAAAAATATCAAGTGGTGGAACACCATTAACTACTAATCAGGAATATTACAATGGTAATATTCCTTGGCTAAGAACTCAAGAAGTAAACTTTGATGAAATATATGATACAGGAGTAAAAATAACAAAAGATGCTATAAAAAACTCATCAGCAAAACTGATTCCAAAAAACTGTGTTATTGTAGCAATGTATGGTGCAACTGTTGGAAAAGTTGGAATAAATAAAATTGAAATGACAACAAATCAAGCATGTTGCAATATTGAAGTAAATCCCAATATAGTAGAATACAAATATTTATTTTATTGGCTATCAGAACAATATACCTACATTAAATCATTGGGACAAGGAAGCCAAACTAATATTAATTCAAAGATAGTAAAAGAATTAAAAGTTCCAATTCCATCTTTAGAGAAACAAAGAAAAATTGTTTCAATATTGGATAAGTTTAAGAAAATAACACAAGACTTTACTGAAGGAATTCCTGCAGAAATAGATTATAGAGAAAAACAATACAACTATTATAGAGATAGATTATTAAATTTTAAGAGAGAGGGAGATGTAGAATGAAAGTATATATCAATAGAGTAAAAAGTAATGTAGAATCAGTAGGAGAGTTCAATAAAATTACAAGAGAACTTGTAGTTTTAGCAGGTTCTAAAGTATCAAAGGAAATTGCTTATTCTGAAAAATTTAGAGGAGCTAAAAGTATAGAGAAACAAAGAGAAGGAATAATTAAGAATAATATTTTACAAGAAGATGTAAAATTCAAAAGTCCATCAACTGCTGGAAATTTTGTAACTGGTAGAAGTACAAATGGATTAACAGCATGGAAAAATAAAGATGGAAAAACGATAAAAGAAATATTAAATGAGGGATAATATGAGTAAATATAATGTAGTAATGGAAACAAGTAATTCTACTGTTGTAGCAGAATATGAACCATTAAAAAGAAAATCAGATAGTTATCAAAGCGAAGCAGCTCTTGAACAAGAGTTTATAAGAATGCTAACTGAACAAGGATATGATTATTTAGAAATTCACGAGCAAGATACATTAATTAAGAATCTTCGTAATCAATTAGAATTATTAAATAACTATAAATTTTCTGATAGTGAGTGGGAGAGTTTTTTTAACAACAATATAGCAAACAATAATGATGGAATTGTCGAAAAAACACGAAAAATCCAAGAAGATTATATTCAAGTTTTAAAGAAAGATGATGGAACAAGTAAAAACATTTATCTTTTAGATAAAAAGAATATTCATAACAATAGACTACAAGTTATAAACCAATATGTAGAAAATAGTGGAAATTATGATAATAGATATGATGTTACTATTCTTGTAAATGGACTACCTTTAGTTCATGTTGAATTAAAAAGAAGAGGTGTAGCTCTAAAAGAGGCATTTAATCAAATAAATAGATATCAAAGAGATAGTTTTTGGGCAGGTTCAGGACTTTATGAATATATACAAATATTTGTAATTTCTAATGGAACAAATACAAAATACTACTCTAATACAACAAGAGAAAGCCATATAAAAGAGCAAGTGACTACAAGAAATAAAAGCAAAAGGACAAGTAATAGTTTTGAGTTTACAAGTTATTGGGCAGATGCAAGTAATAAAGTTATAAATGATTTAGTTGATTTTACTAGAACATTTTTATCAAAACATACTATTTTAAATGTACTAACAAAATATTGTGTATTTACTTCTGAAGAATTACTACTTGTTATGCGACCATATCAAATAGTTGCAACTGAAAGAATACTTAATAAGATAGAAGTATCAACGAACTATAAGAAAATGGGAACAATAGAGGCAGGTGGTTATATTTGGCATACAACAGGTTCAGGTAAAACTTTAACATCATTTAAAACAGCACAACTTGCAACTAATTTAGAATACATTGATAAAGTATTATTTGTAGTTGATAGAAAAGACCTAGATTACCAAACAATGAGAGAATACGATAGATTTGAAAAAGGTGCAGCTAATGGTAATAGAAGTACAAAAATACTTCAAAAACAATTAGAAGATACTACATCAAGAATTATAGTTACAACAATTCAAAAGTTAAGTGAATTTGTAAAGAAAAATCCAAGTCATCCAATATTCCAAAAACATTTAGTATTGATATTTGATGAATGTCATAGATCTCAATTTGGAGATATGCATAAAATGATAGTTAAAAACTTCAAGAATTATCATTTGTTTGGATTTACAGGAACACCAATATTCTCACAAAATGCAACTAATAAATCAAATCCTGATTTTTGTACTACTGAGCAGGCATTTGGAGATAAATTACATACATATACAATAGTTGATGCAATAAATGACGGAAATGTATTACCATTTAGAATTGATTATATAAATACAATAAAACAAAAAGAAGATATGACAGATAAAGAAGTTCAAGCAATAAATACTGAAGAAGTATTAGCATCTCATGAAAGAGTAAGCAATGTTGTAAGTTATATAATAGAACATTTTGACCAAAAAACTAAAAGAAATTCATTCTATGACTTAAAAGGACAAAGAGTAAATGGATTTAACTCAATGTTTGCTGTAGCATCTATACCAATGGCAAAGAAATATTATTTAGAGTTTAAGAAACAATTAGAAGAAAAACACAAAGACTTAACAATAGCAACAATTTATTCTTTTGCTGCAAACGAAGAAGATACTGCTGATGGTATTTTAGATGATGAAGGATTTGAAACCGATTTATTAGACCAAAGTTCAAGAGAATTTTTGGATTTTGCAATAGGCGAATATAATAAGAAATTCAAAACTAATTTCTCATCAGAGGGAAATGGTTTCCAAGATTATTATAAAGACTTATCAGATAAAGTAAAACATAGAGAAATTGATTTATTGATAGTAGTAAATATGTTTTTAACAGGTTTTGATGCTACAACATTAAATACTTTATGGGTAGATAAAAACTTAAAACAGCATGGACTAATACAAGCATATTCAAGAACTAATCGTATATTAAATTCTGTAAAATCTTATGGAAATATAGTTTGTTTTAGAGATTTACAAGAACAAACAAATGATGCTATTGCATTATTTGGAGATAAGGATGCATCAGGAATAGTTCTATTAAAATCTTATGATGACTATTATTATGGCTATGAAGATGATAAAGGAAAACATCAAAAAGGATATGAAGAAAGAATTGCAGAGTTAATTCAAAAATATCCATTAGGAGAACAAATAATAGGAGAACAAGCTAAAAAAGACTTTATCGTTGCAATGGGCAATATATTAAGATTAAAGAATATCTTGTCTTCATTTGATAAATTTGAAGGAAATGAAATACTTTCTGAAAGAGATTTTCAAGATTATATTGGAACATATACTGATTTATATGAAGAATTTAAGAGAGATAAAACAGAGGCAGAGAGCATTAAAGAAGATGTAGTATTTGAAATGGAACTTGTAAAACAAATAGAAGTCAATATTGATTATATTTTAATGCTAGTTGCAAAATATCATGAATCTAATTGTACTGATAAAGAAATACTTGGTTCTATTGATAAAGCAATTAAGTCAAGTTTAGCACTTCGTTCAAAGAAAGAACTTATTGATACATTTATATCAAAAATAAATGTTAATACAGATGTAATGAATGATTGGACTAAATTTGTAAAAGAACAAGAAGAAACAGACTTAAAGAAACTTATTGAAGAAGAAAACTTAAATGAAGAAGAAACTAGAAAATTTATAGATAACTCATTTAGAGATGGACAAGTTAAAACTTCAGGAACAGATATTGAGAAAATATTGCCACCAATGAGAAGATTTGGAGGAGGAAATAGAACAGAAAGAAAACAAACTATAATTGATAAGATATTAAAATTCTTTGAAAAATACTTTGGAATTGGTATATTTGGTAAATAGTTAGTGAAAGGGTGTCTAATATGGAAATATATCTAATAATTGGTGTATTAGTTATTGTAACAGGTATAATTATATTTTCATTTTATAATAGAAAAAATAATAAAAAAGAAAAAGTAATAAAAAAAGAAGTTAGTTTATCAGTAGATAATAATATAAGTAATTTCCCTGATATTCAAATAATAGAAAATGCTACTTTAATACCTTCTGAGAAAAATAAAATAGTAGATTCTAATGTAAAAAATGCTATATCCATATTAGATAATTCCGTTTCAAAATCTGCAATGGTTGGAAAAAATCTTGGAACTGCAAGTAAAGCATTAAATAGTGATAGAGCTTTCTTTTCAGCAGCTAAATCAGGAACTGAAAACATGATGAAAATGAAAGGTTCAAATGAATTTATTGGAACACAAATGGTAGATGGAAAATTTAGTAAACAGACTAGATTTTTAAGCGAAGATAAAATGATGGCAAATATGGGAAAAGATGCTCTAGTAAATGCAGGTTTTAATGCTGCATCTATGGTTGTTGGACAATATTATATGAATGAAATAAATGACAAATTAGAAAATATACAACATGATATAGATGGAATTGCTAATTTTTTGGATACACAATATCAAGGTAAACTTATGTATATTATTTCAAAAATACAAGAAGTATTAGAAAATAAAAATGAAATTATAGGCAATGAGTTTTCAAGAGATAAAAGATATGATGAAATTTCACGAATAGAAGAAAATTGTGCAGAATTATTAACTCAAGCAAATGCAAGTATAATAAAATATCTTAAAGAAGAATTGGACTACAAGAATTATGAAAAAAATATAAAAGATATTCAAATGTGGTCAGTAAGACAACAAATATTAATGCGACTATTAGCAGAAATAGGAGATTTAAGATATGTACTAGCAAATGGAAACGAAACATCAAAGTCAGCACATAGTCAATATAATAAATATCTAATACATACTAACAAAGTGAATGAACAACTTGATAGTTGGCATGAGGTATATTGTGAAAAGTTTGGTATTAGTAAAACAGAACATAGAAGAAAAGCAAATTTCTTTGAGATAAGAAAAAATACAATTGGAAGAATAAATGAAGAATGGGCTTATAATAAACTAGATGAGAGTATAGAAACAATGATAGATAGTCAGATGAATGTGAAAGAGCTACTTCCATATAGCAATGATAAACAAGATGAAAATATACAAATACTAAAACATAATGGAGAGTATTATAATTTACCAAAGGTAAATGAATAAATAAAAAGAAATGGAGTAATCAAATGTTAGTAATATATAAAGGATATGAAAAAGAATATTTAGAAAAAGAAATAAAAGAAAGTTTAATTGCTAATAAAGTGGAAGAAAAAATTAATATTTCTGATACAAAAAAAGATGTCGCTAAAAATGTAATAGCTCAATTCACGGCAAATGCTGAAGAACTTAAAAATAATGACAAATGGATAACATATGAAGAATTTTCAGTATGTTATAAAACAATAGTAGAATTATCTGAATTATATGAAATTGAAATAAAAGTAATTGAAAATAATAAGTATTATAATGTTTATCATTTAGATTATTATGACAAAGAAAAATTGAACAAACTAATAGAAATGCAAAATCTTGAAAATACACAAGAAAGTGAAGATGAAATATATTCTTATGTATATAATATAAATGGAGAGTATTATGTTCAATATAATAATTATGAATATGATTATCGAAAAAAAATAAAAATAGAAAAAAGATATGATATAAAGAATTTAAGAATAAGTAAAAATTCTGATGTTGATTATATTTTTGAAATAACCAATAATATAGAAATTTATTTGGAAAATATTGTTGAATGTGTAAAATATAAGAAAATTGGTATTATTTTAAATATAGAAAATAATGAAACTACAGAAATGTATAATGGTCTAGTAGGTTTCTTATCTGAAAATAATTATGAAGTATATAAATATGAAGACATAGATAAAGCAAAAGAAAGACATGAAATTTATCTTGAAATAGCCAAGAATGAAATAGGAATACCGAATTTTGAAAAGTTCAAAACATTAGAAATTTATAAAAATCCATTAGAGGGAAACGAAGTTGAAGAAATAAGTCAAGAAACGATAATAAATGAAATAGTTGAACAAATTGAAAAAAGCAAAAGCGACAAAGAGGATAATAATTCTTTTTACAGAGATATTTTTGTAACAGCACCAACTGGAGCAGGTAAATCTGTAATGTTTCAAATTCCAGCAGTTTATGCTGCAAAAAAATACGGAAGTTTAACAATAGTAATTTCTCCATTAGTAGAACTTATGAATGACCAAGTAGAAAATCTTGTTAAGAGGGGCTATTATAGAGCAGCAAGATTAAATTCTGATGTTAATCCATTTGATAAAACAGAAATCTTAAAAAAGATAAATGATGGAGAGATTGATATTTTGTATTTGAGTCCTGAAGTATTACTATCATATTCTATAGATACAATAATTGGAACAAGAGATATTTCAACTATAATAGTAGATGAAGCTCATATTGTTACAACATGGGGACAAGGTTTTAGACCTGATTATTGGTATTTAGGTACATATATTGAGAAATTAAGAAGATTTAGATATAAAAATGGTGTATTAGACTTAAATTCCAGAAAATATAAATTTCCAATATGTACATTTACAGCAACAGCAGTGTTTGGAGGAAAAGATGATGGCGTAAATGAAATGGCTGAAAGTTTATATTTGAGAGATCCTATAAAATTCATAGGAAAAGTAAAAAGAAATGACATATCATTTGATATAAATAAAAATAATGAGGAGCTAAATGCTACAGAAACATCTGTTAGAAAAACACAAGATTTAAAGGAAAAGATAAAAAAATGGCAAAATAATAATGAAAAATCATTAATATATTTTCCTTATAATACTACTGCAATACAAGCATATAAAACGGATGATATATTTACGGGATTATTTGACGAAAAAGATAGACAAAAAATAGGAATATATACTGGACAAGTAAGTAAAAGTATAAAAAAGGACTCTGCTATTAAATTTAAAAGTGGCGAGATAAATACTATGTTTGCAACAAAAGCATTTGGAATGGGGATAGATATAAAGGATATTAAGCATGTTTATCATTATGCTGAAGCAGGAAATTTAAATGATTATGTTCAAGAAATTGGTAGAGCAGCAAGAGATGAACGAATACAAGGCATAGCACACATGGATTATTATTTGAAAGACAGAAATTATGCTAAAATATTATTTGGAATGTCAGCTATAAGAGATTTTCATGTTGAAGGATGTATAAGAGTTTTAAATAATATTTATAATAGAACACATAGAAGAAATAATCTTATTACACCACAGGCATTTGAAATTGTTTTCCCTAAAAGTTCTGATTTGGATAGTACGGTAAAAACTGCTTTATTAAATATAGAAAAAGATTTAAATTTGAAATATAAGATTCCAGTTATAATTACTAGACCTAGAGCAATGTTTACGAGTGCTTTTATTGTAATTGCACCAGAAATAGAAAAAGAAATTTTAAGTAGTGAATATGGAAAATATTTAAAAATTGAATCAAAAGGAAGAAATAGAGAAAAAGAAAGCAACTATATTGTTAGTGATATAGGAGATATATATAGTATTGACTTAAAAAGAATGTGGGAAGATATGTTTGATAGAATGTCTTTTGCATCATTTAAATATCAGTTTTATTCTGAAAAAGAAAAAATACTTGGTAAATATAGCCAATTCATTTATCCTAGAATGAAAGTAGCAATTCAAATGATAGATGAAGAAAAAAGCTTTGTAGGAATAAGAGATAAAATATTAGATAATATAAATAAAGTTAGTGATATATTATCAGGATTTCAAAGCCAACAGGGAGAATTTACGATGGTTCAATTTAAACAAAAATTGAATCAAGTCTTTAAAAACTCTGTTATAGCTGAAAATATTGCAAATGGATATTTTAGATGTATCGAAGACAATGAGAATAGTTTTTATTCAAAACCATTTTATATTACAAAAAGAATTGGTGATGTAATAAAATATAGAATTGTAAATACTTCATATAGACAAAAAGCAGAAACCTTAATATATAAGAGCCAGATTATTAAAGAATTAAATAACTTAAATGTTAATAAAGTTGAAAAATACAAAACATCAGATAGAGATAAATTAAAAAATATTACAAAAGCATTAACTCTTTTATCTATGTTTGATATTATTCAATATGATATGTATGGAGGACAAAATCCAGAAATATTTATTCGTATAAACGATCCTGCAAGAATAAAAGCAATAGCAGAAAAAAGCATTGTATATAAAAATAATATAGTAAAAAAAGCAATAGAAAAACATGATAGAGATATTGAAATATTAGAAAAGTTTATAATGGAACTTAATACTGATGAAGAAAGATGGAATTACATTGAAGATTATTTCTTGGGTAAAGATGTATTAAAAAAATAATAAAAAGAAAACAAAATATTATAAATAAAGGAAATATAATATGGAAAATAGTGAAAAAGTGAAAAATAAAGTGGATATAAAAAAAGAACTTATTTCAAAAGAACTAACAGAATTGATTAAATCACTTTTAGCCTTCATATTTCTTGCAGTATTGTTTGGATATGCAGGATATACATATAGCATAGATAATAATCAAGATATAAAACATGGAATTGTTTTTGGAAGTTTATTTCCATTAGGAATTGCTTTAATAAAAACATTAGATATTGGAAATGCTTTTATTTATATTGTATATACAATTGCATATATATGCCTTATAGATTATGTGCCAACATTTGTGGGATTTATAATTCTATTTACAATTATTGCAATATTCATATTTTGCTTTATTCGTATTGAAAAAAAAGATAGGACTGAAGAAATATCTAAAATAAATAATTTAAATAATAATGTAAACTATACTAAACCAAACACAAAAGTAACAAGACCAAAAGAAATAATTAAAGAAGATTATATTCCGATAATAGACGAAGAAATAGAGAATGACGAAGAAAAAGATTTTTTAGATGAAGATGAAAAATTAGATTGTGAATGTGAAAGATGTTTTAAGAAAATATCTTTTGAGGAATATGAATTAAATGATTTTATGTGTGAGGACTGTTACCAAGATGTTCACACAGATAAGCATGGTAATTTTCATGATGATGAATACTTTGATTTTTAGGAGATTATTGATATGGAATTAAGCAATTATAATGATTTATTATATGAGGCATCAGAAATATATAAAAGGATACCTCGAAAAGAAAAAACATTTATGGATATTTCAGGCTATCCACATTATGAAAATGTGTGTAGTAACATTTTGGCATTTTATTTTAACCCATTAGAGGAACATAATCTAAATAATTTAGTTATTAATTCTTTTATAAAAGTACTAATCGGTAAAAATTACAACATTGAAGTAATAAAAGAAAATGAAAAACTTGAAATAGAACGAGAATATACAACAATAAAAGGAAACAGAATTGATATTGTTATACAAAATAATGATTTTGTAATTGGAATTGAAAATAAAATTGATGCGTCAGTTTACAATGACTTAGAGGACTATTCAGAAACTCTTAATAAATTAAATAGCAACTCTATAAAAGTACTATTATCTCTTTATGATAATTCGAGTAAAATAGATAAGTCAGAATTTATTAATATTACATATCAAGAGTTTTTTAGACAATTAAAAACAGATTTGTTAAATAACCAAGATAATAACAAATGGCTTATTTTCTTAAAGGAGTTTATTCAAAATCTTGAAAATTATGAAGGAGAAGTAGAAATGGAAGAAGAAGTACTAAATTGGCTAAAGGATAATAAAGAAAAACTTGAAGAACTTGATAAAATAAAGGAAATAGCTAATAAAAGTATTGAAAGAAAAGTAAATGAACTAAAATCACTTTTAGAAAATAAATTAGCAATAAGTTTTATTAGAATTTGGAAAGGCAATAATGAAATGGTGTGCTACATTGACTCTCCCAAAAAATATCATGTAGATGCAAATCTAACTCCAGCAGGATGGAAAGTTGGTTTGTTTGCATGGACAGTTGGGAAGAATAACGAAATACAACAAATTTTAAGAAATAGTAATTATGCTTTAATTGAAGATGATGGAAGTCATCGAATATTATATAAATATGATTTTAATACTTCTCTTGATGTTATAATTGAGAAAGTAGTTGAAGTATATGAATTTGTAGAGAATTATAATTTAAATGGTGGAAATAATGGAAATGAATAATGTAGATATAGAAAATAATATAAATAAACTAAATGTTAATAATACATTATATGGTATTAATAATGAAGTATATACTATTGAATCAATTGAAGACAATCAGATTAATGTTATATATTATAGAAAATTACATATAACATATAATTTGGGAAATAATCAAGAAACTAGAATTAATGAAGAACATATATCTTTTTTTATAGAAGATATAGGCATAAAAATATTTTTTAAAGACGGAGATTGTTATAAAACAATAGATGAATTATATAAAGATAAAGATTATTTAAAGTACAATGAAAATTTACAAAATAGAGTAAAAATGGATGAGGAAAAGGAACAAAAAAGATTAGAATATATTGAATCATTGCGTCCAAATTCAAAAAAAATAACAAGTGAAGACATTGACTTAATTTTATCATCATATTCTGATGAAGAAAAAAGTCTAAAAGAAGAAAAAGATTTTTATGATTATTCCCAAAAAAATAATATTTCGTATTTTGCAAGAATGGATTTGAATACGGAATATGAAAAAGAAAATTATTATGAAAAGTTTTATATTGCAAAAGATACTGAGCCAATTGAAATTGAAGATGGGATAACTTTAATAGATTGGAGATCGCCTTTAGGAGATTTTTATTATAATACAGAAGTTAATGAATTAACGAGAGATAAATATTTTTATAAAGTATTATTAAAAAGAAAATTTAGTTTTTTACCATTTAGATATTGGAATAGTTATATTGCAAATAATGACTTTTTTAAAGAAGGAATGGCAGATGAATTTTTAATGCAAATATTGTTAGAAAAAAGAAATTCTAACAAACTAACAGACATTATTTATAGTATTCAATCTAATCAAAATAAGATAATTAGAACTAAATCAAATGAAAACTTTATTGTTCAAGGATGTGCTGGTTCAGGAAAAACGATGATTTTATTACATAGGTTGACATACTTAAAATATAATAATTTATTGCCTGAATATGATAAGATAAAAATAATTGCTCCAAGTAAAGTTTTTAAGGATTTCATAGGAGAATTATCAAGAGATTTAGATATATCAGAAATAGAACAAATATCTATATCAAATTATTATTTATCGTTGAATAATGAATATAATCGTAGATATAACATGATTCAAATATTAAATGATAGATTCAATGATAGATTTAAAGAAAATAATGTATTTGGAATTGATATAGAAGAAAGAAATAAAAAATTAAAAATTATAATAGATTCATTAAAAGATACTATACGAAGAAAACAAAGTAGATATAGGGATTATATTAATGAAGGAAAAATCATAGATGAAGATGAGTTAGATTCTGATATTATAAAAAAATTCTATTCAAGTGAATACTTGAATGGATTGAAAGTAGAGTATGACAGAAGAATAAAAGAAATTAAAGAAGAAATATCTGAAATATTTTCTTATTCAGAGAATATAAGTAATTATCAATATTTCGAATTGTTTATTGTTAAAAGTATAGAGAAAATTGATAATTTAATGGTTGAAAAAGCAAAATTGAAAAATCGATTTTTTTCAAATACAAAACGAAGAATTGATGAAATAAATGATAAAATAAAAGAAATAGAACAATTACAAGATAAAGTAATAAATAATTTTTATTTTACATATGATTTTTTTAATGTAATTATAGAAGACATGCTATTGAATAACCCAACTTTAATTCATGGAAAATTAATGAGATGCCAATTATTATTACTATTATACATTAATTATTTACACTTTGGCGAAATGTTAAATGCTGATAGATTATTATGTTTTGATGAGGCACAAGATTATAATGAAAATGAATATAAAACATTAAAATTAGTAAATAGAAATGTTATTTTTAATTTGTATGGAGATGTTAATCAATCTATATTTGCAAAAGGAATAAAAGATTGGGATTTATTAAAAAAAGTTACTGATTTTAATTATTATAATTTGAATGAAAATTATAGAAACACTGAACAAATTACTGATTTTTGTAATAAAGTATTTAACTATAATAATATTTCAATGGGAATCACAGGAAAAGATGTAGAATACATTGATAAGAAACAAATAAATAATATTATTATAAGAAAAATGAATGACCAAAAAAGAATTGCAGTAATAGTTCGCAATATAGAAGATTTAGAGAATATTATACCTATAGATAGTGAATATACATTCTATAATACTATTAGTCAAGTAAAAGGTATTGAATTTGATAGTGTTATTGTTTTTGACAATGATATGACGGAAAACGAAAAATATATTGCATATACAAGAGCTTTAAACGAATTGTACATTGTAAACGGAATTGTTTAATAAAAATTATAATTAGCTAGATGGTATAAAAGTATTTTGAAGGGAATGAATTTTGTATGGAAAAAAAGAAGAAAATAGTAATTTTAGCAATTATTTCAATAATATTAGTTTGTATTATTTTAATGGTAGGCTATTTTGTTAATAAAAAATTACAACTTATTAAATCTATAAATAATGGAGATTTTGTAAGTGCAGGGAAGTTTGATGAAAATTTTTATAATAATTATAGTCAAAATATAATTGATGTAGTGAATAAAAATATAAGCGACAAGAAAACGAAAGAAGCTTTAACAATATATGAAAATTTATTTAATTATATTTTAAGTTCTAAAAATATTGATTATGATATAAATAGTGAGTTATGGTATAGATATAAACAAGTAGAAGAATATTTACCTCAAAATCTTAAAGATAAGTACTTAGAAATTGAATATAAATATATTGTGGAGCAAGGTAATAATAATAAATTTGATGATAGAACAACATATAGTTTGTTTTCCTTCATCTTTAACGATGAAAAGTATAATTCTGATAAGAAAACTCAATATTTGTTTTTAGATAACCAGTATAAAAATTTTAAGAATAGAGCTGATGATTGTAGAGTATCTGAATTGAGTTATTTAAAAGAATCTTTTATTAAGTTAGGAGACTTTGAAAATGCTTCCGAATATGTATCAGAAATTGATACGGCTTTAAAATGGCAAGGTTCATGGGTTGGATTTGGAGGATATAAAAATAGAAACCTATATCAGGTTGCAATTAATTATTTTAATAAAAAAGTATATACATGTTATATTTCAAGTCCATGGACAACTGAGCCACAATATTATAATCCAGAATATGGAACAGCGAAATTTGAATTCATTGATGATAGTAGTATAAATGTTGCTAAAGAAAGTGGCTATCCAATTTGGAGTAAGGCAATTATTAGTCTAGAAAATGATAAAATTATTTATTCATATGAAAGTTTTAACCCAGAAAAAATAGAACTATCAAGAGAAACAGATGAAATGAATTTTGTTGAGACAGCAAACAAGCTATTGGAAGAACATCCTAATAAATCTGCAAGCAAAAATAAGAAGGAAAAACCAAAAATTGGAATGAGCGCAAGCGAAGTTAGACAATCTACATGGGGATATCCTGATAAAATTAATAAGGATACATATTCTTGGGGAACAACAGAACAATGGGTTTATAAAAACAAAGGATACATATATTTTAGAAATGGTGTGGTTACAAGTATTAGTGAAAGATAAACTATAATAAAAATAGGAATAATAAGGGACAGATGAAAATCTGTCCCTTAAATATTTATAAGTTATATAGGTTGTAGATACCACTCTTTGAAATGCAGTGTAAGAATATGAGTCGCATTGCAATTAGATTATTCCATCATCGCAAATTCAATGATTTGCTACGGTCTAAAAGTATATGCTGCAAACATAAACAAAATCCACCAAAAATTGAGCAAAGCCCATTTAGTATCTACAACAATAAATTATATCATGAATGTCAAGAAAAAGGTAAAAAGTGTAATTAAATGGAAACAAAAATTATTATAGACCTTCAATATATTCAACAATATAATCGAAAAAATCAGGTAAATTCATATTTCTAATATTATTATCTCTAAAAATAGAGTGCCTTAAAGTAGGTGAAATATTGTTATCAATAATATCCTTAACTTTATAGACACTCTTTCTTATTGTATCTAAACTAACATCTTCTAATTTACTTGCAGTATAGAAAGCATTATATAAATATCCAAATAATAAATATCTGCTATTGTCAGCAGTTAAAATTTCAAGACAATCTCTAAATTGTCTAGTAATAGGAGATGATAAGTCTAGTTTAAAAATTTTTATTAAATTATATATGTTCTCGTTATGAGAGAAAATTTGAGCTTCAGACATTTCTTTAAATGAGGCAGAAAGTATATCACTTGGTACTTTGCAAGGGAAAAATCTTGCAGGTATTTTTGTTTGGGCGAAATCATATTTGTCTTTTTTATTTTTATAAGTCAAAATTATTTTACATTCATTGTTATTTTTTTTCTGAAATTCAGTCAAAAATTCCATAATTTCTTGTTTCTTAAAAGTTGTGTCAATTAGAAATACATCAGGTCTAACTGAATTATATATTTCATTTAATGTTTTTACATCATCAACGAAAGCACTATCTATTGAGTAAATATTATTTTCTTGTAGCATTGAGATCATATTAGTTGATTTTGGTTGATGACTAACGCTATCAAAAGCAACAAATACTAACTTCATTTCATTCCTCACTCAATTTAATTCTACTAATATCATAGAATTTGCCATCATTATAGCACGAAAGGTGCTTGAAATCAATAAAATGGTAAAAAAGTGTAAAAAAATGGAGATAAACGGAAGTAATTGGAAAAGTATTTTCAATTCATCGAAGTGCCACCTATATGCCACCTAAGTGCCTACTTTCTCCATAAATAAAAAATCATATTATAATTTGTGTCAAGTAAAGAAAAAAGTTATATGAAAGCACTTATTTACTATACGAAAATAAAAAATACAGATTTCATAAAGTTTTTTGTGCTTTTCGCAAAGTTCGACAAGTTTCGCACAAAAAAGATGCTATTATGTTGATATACATAAGATAATCCACTGATTTACAAATGATGTACTAACATTTTGGGAGGGATAAAATGGATTATCTATATTTGAATAAAAACTAAAGAACATACTAATGTATTAAATTTTTATATATTGGTGTGTTCTTTTTTGTATAGAAATCCTAGTAATACACTCGCTTTATCTTAATTTACCTAAAGAAAAATTAAGTGAATATATAAGTTTTGATGCAGAGGATAGCTCTGCTTTGGAGGGTGTATTATGGAAAATAGAGTATTATCTTTCTGTATAATCTTATATATTGTTATATTTTATAGAATTGTATTAGAGTCATTAGGCATACTTGTGTCTAATGGCTTATTTTTAGCTTTTTATATATTTTTTTATTTGAGTGGACTAGCTAGTTTATCTCATTGCCGTTCGCCTCCAATTAGCACGAATTTTTAGAGATTCGTGTTGATTGGAGGTTTTTTATATGGACGAAAATCCAAAAAGAAGAAAGCATAAAGATAATCCATATACATTAAAAAAAGTGGGAAATAAGTTTTTTGTTAGCTTTAAAGATGGAATGGGAATTTTTCAAGAAATTGAAATAAATGAAAAACAAAATAATGCTTTTAATGAATTTGAATTAGAAGATTTATCTGAAATGAATGAATTTGATAGACACATAGAGCATTCTGAAATTTATGAAAATAATTTAGAAAAACGAACTAAAGAAAAGACAATTAGCATAGAAGATGAGTTTATAAAACAGACAACATTTGAAGAATTGAAAAAAGCTATTGAAATGTTGCCTGAAAATCAAAAGAGAAGAATAAAAAATTATTATTTTGATGATTTAAATACATATCAAATTGCTAGATTAGAGGGAATAGCACATCAAGTTGTTGATAGAAGTATAAAAAAAGCAATAAATAATTTAAGAAAAATTTTAAGAAATTTTAGATAAGGGGGGTGCTATTTTGCATTTAAGTGAGGAAACAAGTGAAAGGGTACTAATCTTTTCAAAATTATGGACAAGCACATTGAAAATTTTATAGGTAGTTAGATACATAGCAAATATTACATTCTAAGTGGGTTGGCAACTATTTAGATAATCTACAAGTGTGGTACTTGTATGAGAAGGTAATATAGGAAACTTTTGTATAGTCATAGTTCGAGCGTTGAAGTTATATAGGTAGTCCATTATTTATATAATGAGCCGTCCCAAGCAATGAGTACAAGCCAGAGTTCTGACCGGTGGAATTCCGATGTGCTAGAAACAATAGCAGTCTAATGAAATTAAGAAATGATAGAATAAATAATTTTTAGGGCTATCTATAATGGTAGCTCTGAAACATATGGAGGAATAAAAAATGTTAGATATTATTTCAATGGCTACATTAATAATATTATTTAGTTCTTTTGCAGTATTTATGATGTTAATTTTAATTAGTGGAAATATAAATAAATCTGAAGAAGAACAAAGATATGAAGATGAAGAACAAATTAAATACTTAAATGAACATTCAAAAAAGAAAAAATAAAATTAATTAAAAGAGCTTGTTGAAATATACAAGCTCTTTATTTGAAAGGAAGAGATTAGTTATGAAAAAATATAGAATTAAAATTAAAATGATAAAGGAAATTACAATGGATCATGAACAAGTGAATAGCGAAAAAGCATTACATGATGTGAGGACAGTTATAGAAAATGCTACAAAAGATAGTTTAAATCAAATATTCAACTCAAAGCCTAAATTTACATATAAGGTAGAAATTATATAGATTTTATGAAATATGATTTTGAAAAATTAGAATATAAGGTTCTTCAATGTAAACATAAAACTATTGAAGAAATAAATATTAAGGAAATTGATAAATTAGAAAACATCAAGATAGATGAAAATAAGAAAGGTAATGAGAGAATATTAGATTTTTTAGAAAAATGTAAAAATCCTTATGTGTTTAATGTGAATGGAACAATAGTAAGATTACAATTTTCAGATAATTGTTCTATAACAGCAGAGCAATGTATTTCTAGAGTACTAAAAAATGAATACATGAAATGACTTTGTTGTCAAATGTGTAAAATAAAAAAAAAGCTATTTTTGTACATTTAACAAAAGAGGTTTATCAAATTAAAATATTAAGCAAAGGAGGTAAAATTCGCATGGCAAGGAAAAGTAAATATACTAATAGTAACATTATATTAAATAAATGGACTGCTGCACTATATTTGAGATTATCTTCAGAAGATGGAGATAAGGAAGAGAGCACAAGTATTGAAAGTCAAAAACATTTATTAGAAGAATTCCTAAAAAATAGCGAGGATATTGTTTTATACAATATTTATGTGGATGATGGTTATACTGGAACAGATTTTAATAGACCTGCATTCAAAAAGTTATTTGAAGATATGAAGTTAAATAAATTTAATACTATCATTGTAAAAGACTTATCAAGACTTGGAAGAAATTATATTGAGGCAGGAAATTATATAGAGCAAATATTTCCTTTATTTAATATTAGATTTATTGCAGTAAATGATAATATAGATAGTTATTTAAATCCAAAATCAATAAGCGAATTAAACTTGCCACTAAAAAATTTGATAAATGATGAGTATGCAAGAGACATTTCAAAAAAAGTATCTAGTGCATTAGAGGTAATGCGAAAAAACGGATTGTTTACGGGTGGAATTGCTCCTTATGGGTATAAAAAAGATTCAAAAGACAAGCATCATTTAGTAATAGATGATGAGGCTGCAAAAATTGTTAGACTAATTTATAAATTGTATTTAAAAGGATTTGGAATAAAGAAAATTGCAAATTATTTAAATGAGAAAAATATTGTAAATCCATCAGGATACAGAAACTTAAATAGAAAAAATACTAATAGAATTGGATATTTTTGGGGAGATTCTACTATTTCAAAAATACTAGATGACCAAAGATACTGTGGAGACATGGTTCAAGGTAAGTCAACTTATGTTAGTTACAAAATACATAAGAGAATAAAGAAAGATAAGGAAAATTGGGCTATTGTTGAAAATACTCATGAAGCTATTATAGACAGAGATACTTGGAATAAGGTTCATGAATTAAGAAAAAAAGCATATATAAAAGTTAATATAAAAGAAAAGGAAAAATCATTATTTAAGGGCAAATTAAAATGTGCTGATTGTGGATATCATTTACAGAGACAATATAGACCTGAAACAAAAGATAGAATTGCATTTAATTGTTCAACATATATGTCTAGGTCAAAAGACGCTTGTTCAAATCATTTTATAACTGAAAACAAGCTAAAAAAAATAGTATGGAAAGTTATTAAGCAACAGATAAGTTTATTTAACAATATGAAAAAAGCAAATAAAACAAAATCTAATATTGATAATATTAATATATACAATAAAGACTTGGAAAAAGAAAATATTAATCTAAATAAATATAAAAGTATAAAAGTAAGTTTATATGAAGATTGGAAATTAGGTAATATTACCGAAGAAGAATATAAAAACTATTCTATTGAATACACAGACAAAATAAATAACATTATAAAAAATATAGATTATATAAGCGAAAAGATAAATAATATTAAAAGAGTTGAAAAAAAGTTAAATACTAATGTAAGTGAACATACACTAGATTTTTTTAGTAATTCTAAAGAACTAACTTATGAAATGATTGAATATTTTATTGATTCAATAGAGGTATGTTCAAATAATTCTATAATAATAAATTTCAAATATAGAGATGAATTTAAATATTTATCATTGAATGAAAAAAAGGAGGTATGCTATGGGGAGAAGATATAGATATACCTCTAATCAAGAAGAAAATTTAATTTGGAATGTTGCATTGTATGTAAGATTATCAGTAGAAGATGGGGACAAAGCAGAAAGTAATAGTGTAATTAATCAAAAGCAATTATTAAATGATTTTATAAATGAAAAAAGTAATTTTAATTTATACGATTATTATGTGGATGATGGATATTCAGGAACAGATTTTGAAAGACCTGCATTCAAGAGATTGCTAGATGACATGAAAGACAAAAAATTTAATACAATTATAGTGAAAGATTTATCAAGACTTGGAAGAAATTATATTGAGGTTGGTAATTATATAGAGCAAATATTTCCTTTATTCAATATTAGATTCATAGCTGTTAATGATGGAATAGATAGTTATAGTGATCCTTCTTCTGTAAATAATGTTATAGTTCCATTTAAAAATTTAATTAATGATGAATATTGCAGAGATATTTCAAACAAAATAAGGTCGGTACTTACCATGAAAAAAAGAAGAGGAGAATATGTTGCAGCATTTACACCTTATGGATATATAAAAGATCCTGAAGATTCTCATCATTTGATAGTTGATGAGGATGCAGCAAGAGTTGTAAAGATGATATATAGGTGGTCACTAGAAGGATGTGGAAGAAAGAAAATTGCTAAAAAACTTAATGATATGGGGATACTTAATCCTATGGGACATAAACTTCTTGAATTGAATCAAAAATGTGGTGGTAGGAGAAGAAATGATGGAGACCTAAGTTATGCTTGGGACATGACTGTTTTACAAAGGATACTAGAAGACCAAACTTATTGTGGAGATACAATTCAAAATAGAGGAAAGCTTATAAGCTATAAAGTTCATAAACATGTCAAGAATCCACAAAGTGAATGGATAATAGTAAGAAACACTCATGAGGCTATTATAGACAGAGATACTTGGGAAAAAGTGCAAGAAGCAATCAATTATAGAGACACTAGAGTTTGTAAAACAGGATATTTAACTTATTTTGCAGGGCACATAAAATGTGCAGATTGTGGTAGAGCAATGTGTAAAAATCCATCAGGATATTATAAAGGAAAACCAAGACCATATTACTATTATGTATGTTCTACATATAAACAAAGGTCAATTGATTTATGTACAAGCCATAATATTAGAAATACAATATTAGAGGAAAGTGTTTTACAAGCAATAAAAATGCAAATAAAATTAATAGTTGATTTTGAACAGACTTTAATAGATATTAAGAGCATTAATAATATTGATTATAGAATAGAGACAATGAAAGATAGACTAAAAAATTTGGAACAAAAAAGTGAAAAACAAAAAAATTTGAAAAAAATGGCTTACGAGGATTGGAAATTAGGCAATATTACTGAAGAAGAGTATAAAGAGTATTCTATTTCTTATACAAATTCTATAAATCGAATACAAGAGAATATACAAAATATTCAAAATGAATTAGCAAAGTTTAATAAAAATGATGAAAATGCAATTTGGATTGATAAATTTACTAAATATAGAAATATCACTGAATTATCAAAGGAAGTTGTAGATGAATTAATTGAAGATATATATGTTCATGAGGGTAAAGAGATAACAATAAAATTCAAATATGAAGATGAGTATCAAAGGGCAATAGAATACATTAAGAGAAATGAGAACTTAACACTATTGAGAAATGAAGAAAAACTTGGTTAAGTATGAAGATATTTTATTTGTAAATATCTTCATTTTTTATGGAAAATTTTTTATTATTATGATAGAATATGATAAGCAAATTATAAAATAAAATATCTTTTTGTGGGTTTATGATATTTATTCAGAGGAGGACAGATATAATAACCGTAATACTACAAAACCTAGTATTCCCAATGGCTACGAGATACCAAGAAAACCTAGAATGCAAGTAAAAAAGATAGAAAATAAAGAAGATTATATTGATTTACTTTTAGAGGCAGATCCTTCAAAAGATATGATACACAAGTATTTGAACGATTCTGATGTATATGCTATTCAAAAAGCAGATGAACTAATTTCTATTGCAGTTATTTTACACATTGATAGAAAAACATTAGAGTTAAAGAACATAGTTACAAAAGAAAATTATAGAAATAGAGGTTATGCAAAAACACTTCTAAAATCATTATGCGGTAATTATAAACAGAAATACGACAGAATGTTGATAGGAACAACAGAGAACAATATTCCTTTCTTTGTTAAGCAGGGATTTGATAAATATGAGAAAACAGTTAAGAATTTCTTTATAGATAATTATAAAGAAGAAATAACAGGTGGAAATTTAACTTGTACAGATTTAATATATTATTCAAAAGATTTAAAGAAAAAAGTTAAAGATAAATAGTAAGTTATTGTTGAGATTGGAGATGTTAATTATGGCTTTTGATTTTAAGAAAGAATATAAAGAGTTTTATATGCCTAAAAATAAACCAAATATTGTAGAAGTTCCTAAAATGAATTATATTGCAGTAAGAGGAACAGGAAATCCAAATGAAGAAAATGGAGAATATCAAAATACAATAGGGCTATTATATGGAATAGCATATACAATAAAAATGAGTTATAAAGGAACTCATAAAATAGATGGATTTTTTGAATATGTTGTTCCACCACTTGAAGGATTTTGGTGGCAAGATGGTATGAATGGAACTATTGATTATAATAATAAAGGTGCAATGCACTTTATATCAATTATTAGATTACCAGACTTTGTAAGTAAATCAGACTTTGATTGGGCTGTTGAAGAAGCAACAAAAAAGAAAAAACAAGATTTTTCAAGAGTTGAGTTTTTAACTTATGATGAAGGTATTTGTGTTCAAAGTATGCACATTGGTAGTTATGATGATGAGCCAACAACAGTTAATTTAATGCACACATTTGCAGAAGAAAACGGATATAAATTAGATATAACAGATAAAAGATTACACCACGAAATATATTTAAGTGATCCAAGAAAATGTGATGTAAGTAAATTAAAAACTGTTATTAGACATCCAATAAAAAAGATATAGGAGTGATGAACAATGGCAACATCAAAAGAATATAAAGATTTTATTTTAGAACAATTAGATTTATTAGATAATATTACTTGCAGGCCTATGATGGGTGGATATTTAATTTATTATAATAATATATTATTTGGTGGTCTTTATGGTGGTGACAATTTTCTTGTAAAGATAGTTAAAAGTAATAAAAAGTATAATATGAAAGAAAAAATACCTTATGATGGATCGAAAAAAACTATGTATCTTGTTGAAGATATAGATAATAAGGAAAGATTAAAGGATATTGTAATAGATACTTGCAAGGGATTACCAAACAAAAAATAGTAATTGTGCGCCCAGAAAAGGGCAAGTAATCTAGTGGGTGGAAATCCCGTC
>USGK01000001.1 GCA_900554175.1 uncultured Clostridium sp. | reverse complement strand
GTCTGACGGAAATCCTAAAACACACAATAATAATGTTATTATTGTTTTCCATATATTTTTTATGTCTGAGTCTTGAATCATTATACCTATAAGGCCTAATGCTAGTGACCACATTATACTTGTCTGATTAAAAAAGATTCCATTTGAAAATGGAATAAAATTAATTCCAAATGCAAAACAATATGCAAAATGCGATATAATTGCAAAAATAAGTAATCTTAGTAAATATTTTTTTCGACTATGTGTATAGTATGCTCCTTCAGCTATGAAAAAACAAAATATTGGTGCAACAATTCTTCCAAAAGTATGTAAAAATAAATATATTGTGCCATTGTTATATCCTGGTTTTATTTTTAGTCCACTTGCTTTTTCTATATATTCTTGCTCGCTTTTATCAATTCCATAGTCACTTAAAATTGTTATATCTGCTGAATTTAAATCTTATAACTTTGTCCGCCATTGGGGCTATTGCTGTATTATGAGTAACTATAATTACTGTCATTTTATTTTTTCTACAAGTATCTTGCAATAATTTTAATATTTGCTTACCTGTTTTGTAGTCTAAAGCACCAGTTGGTTCATCACATAATAATATCTTTGAATTTTTTGCGACTGCCCTTGCTATTGAAACCCTTTGTTGCTCTCCTCCAGATAATTGAGTTTGAAGATGAAATAATTGAAGTTTTATTTGAAGACAATAAAAAGCTAGAAACAATAAATAATGCTTTTAATTATCTTGATAATGTAATAAATTATTTAAAAGAAAATACTTCAGAATATTCTTTAGATAAAATCTCTTTTATATTATCTAACTTTTGTGCCAAAAGGAAGCAAAGCTAATTTTGAAATTTTAAAAAATTGTAGTCCAAATGGTATTCCTATTATTGTTATACACCATAGACATCCAAAGAAAAAGTTTTCAAGTGCCATTGGTATACCAAAAAATATAATCCATATTATATTAGCAAATAATGATGGAATTCCTCCACCATATTCGACATTTTTACCAAAAGGTGCAAATGAAAGTGATGCAAATTTAAAACATTGTTTTCCATAAGGTATCCCAATTAGAGTTATACACCAAATAATCCCTGCTATACACCAAGATATCCCGCTTAAGAATCCTCCAAAAATAAACCATAATATATTTCCTAAAAAATTCATTTTAATTCCTCTCTTTCCATTTTATACAAATATCAATGAACATTATTAAATCTATAATTTAATTCATCACAGTTATCTAATTCTACAATTTTATCAAATACCCTTTTAGAGTTATTATGATCTAAATACATAAAAGTTTCTTCAATTTTTTCTTTATATTCTTTCCTTATATGACTGTCATTTTCTATATAATAAATTATCTCATTTATAAGATCATTTTCTCTTTCAATTACTTTTCCAAATCCATCTTTTTCATAATCAAAATATCCTTTTTGATAGTGCTTATTAAAAAAATATTCTTTATCAAATTGGTAATATATAATTGGCTTTTTTAAAAATGCTACATCAAAATGAATGCTTGAATAATCTGTAATAAAAATATTGCATTCATTAAACATTTTATAATATTCAATTTGACTTGTTTCTAAAATTTCAATATATTCATTTGCTAAATTGTTAAATAATGATTTATATTTAGCAAATACAGGATGTAACAAAAATTTGATTTTATATTTATTTTGTTTTAAAGTCATCAAAAGTTTTTCATTTGATAACAGACTTTGAAATTTTTTAAAATATTCAGAATCATTAAATTTTGCATTAATGTCTAATGATCTCCATGTTGGTGAAATAAAAATAATTCTATTGTTCATACTTTCATCTTGTAATCTATCAAATCTTGGTAATCCAGTACCTGCTATCATGTTCGGATCATACATAAGGTCATCTTGTAACATATATTTATATTCATCTTTCGTAGATGTAATAAATACATCTGCGGTTATTAGTTCCCTATTGTGATATTGTCTTACATCATTCATTATTATACCATGTTGCAAAAATACGAATTTTTTATTTATAATGTCTTTATATATTTTCATTTCATTCATGCTAAATGGATTGAAACAATTATCTAAATAACTAGAATGTGAAGATATAATCATGGTACTATTTAAAAACATAAACTTATGTTTGAAGCTTCCATAATTAAGTACATTTCCAATTTTTTTAACTCTCTTTATTGATTTAGAACTTTTATTTAAAACAAAATAACACTTCTTAGCAAATTCAGGATGATTTTCATTGATATATTTGAATAATTGTTCTGCATTATCGTCTCCATACATCATTCTATCGTTAAACAAATAATATTTTCTTTTTTTACTTTTTAGCCATCGAAAAATGAAGATTTTTTTGAATTTTTTTATTCCATATAGCTGTTTTTTTATTTCATATTTTGCCTTATCTGCAAAATGCTTATTAGATATTTCTATACCCTCATTAGATATATGAATTTTATATTTATTTGTAAATATAATGTACGGATTTTCATTTTCTGAAATTATTTCTTTTCTATTGTCTCTTATTTCTAGCTTACTTATATTATTTATTTCGTTTAATTTAATCTTAAATTTTCCACACTTAATTTCATTCATATATAATACTACTTTTGAAATGAAACATGTCTCATTATAATAAGAATAATTTATTTTATTTTTACATTTTTTTATATTGCATTGATATTTATTTTTGGTCAATTCTTCTTCAAAATATATATTTGTAATATTTTCTATACTGTTACTTTTATATAAAAACTCAAACTCTGCACTTTGACCTTTTATTTTTATATTAGCTAAATATATATAATTCATTATAATTCTCCTATTTCTTTAAACGATTCCAAATATCGTTTGTTTTTATATATTCCTTATAATCATGTTCTACATTATCTGAATATTGTTTTAATTCATCTAAAAGGTGCGAAAAATCATACTCTTTAAAAATTCTATTCATTTTTGGAATTGATTTTTTTAATTTATTATAAATAGTTTCTATATTTTTATTATAATTAGAATTATCCGTTATATACATTAGTAGTGGCTTATAACGAATCCAACCTATAGAGGCATGATAAAATCTTTTCTCTATAAAATTTAACGCATTATCTGCTTGAGCTTTTCTTAAAATTGAGGGATACTTTCCATTCATAATATCTGTATACATCAAAAATCCGTCATGAAAATGATATACAGGGACTTTTAGGACTTTTGAGTCTTTTAATCTTGTTGCAAAAAAAGTATCTTCTCCTCTTGCATTAGGTGGATTATAGAATGCTGGTATTTTGTCAATATGTTGCAAATTTAGGCATAATGTTGAACCAGCAATCCATTTACCTCCATTTTGCATTTGAACTTCATATATTCCTTTTCCGTTTGCAATCTCTTTATTTGCATAGGTTACTCCATTATCTTTTTTTAGCTTTTCTTTAATAGAATCCCAGGAAATTATGTCATTACTTATGGATTCAATATAATCTTTAAAATCTTCTTCTTTAATTTTATTTTTTAAGTCTATATATGGGATTGGTGAAATATACCCACAATGGTATCCTATTGTTATATCTGCCTTATCAATATTTTCTAAGTGCATACTTATATTATTTTGTTTTTTCCAAATTATAGAATTTTCTCCTTTTATATTAGCTAATGGGTATTCATCATCATCCCAAAATAATAAATAGTCCATATTATCTCTATATGCAAAATGCATAAGTGTATTTCTTCCTTTAGCATGTCCGTTTCCTAAAAGTAAATTTACCTCATCCTGTGTAATATCTGTTCTAGCAATTATTCTTTTTTTCTCTTCTTCTATATTTTCAGGAGTTATAAATTTTATATTAATATCTTTATATACTTCTGGAATAATTTTATAAAAATTTATTCTTTCTTCTCCTATATAATTTAAATCATACAATATAAAAAGTGTAATATTAACTGGTCTATTCATGTTTTTTGTTTGTCTTATCATATCCTTAAAATAACTATTAACAATTTTGCATACATTAGCTCTTCCAGTTACAAAACCAATTCCTAATTCGATTGCTTTTTCCATATTTACTCCATTTCTAATAAATTTTAATTATATTTTTATATAATTTAACAATTCTTTTTAAAATGTTAACTATTATAAGCAATTTGTCTTTTTATAAATTTGAGCATTAAATTAATTATTTTCTTCCTTTACCTTGAGCAAATTTTTATTTACTTTTTCTAAGTAATTAATAAAATCTTCTTTTTCATTTTTAGTAAAACCTTTTAAGGCTATTTTTTCTGTTTCTTCTAAAGCTTTTATTACATTTTTACCCTCACATCTTCCTAAATTTGTAAGATTCACACATGTATATCTTTTATCTTCATTCATATTTTTTCTTCTAATCAATCCCATTTTTTCCATTCTAGATAAAAGACTAGTTAAGGTTGCAGGTTCAATGTTACATGCCTCTGCAATTTCTTTTTGAATTGCTCCATCGTGCGACGATAAATATTCTAATATTTTTGGTTGTCCTATTGATAAATTTTCCTCTGTTAGTTTTTCAAATACTAACTTTGTAAAAATTGTTTGATTTTTCATCATTAAATTATGATACATATTTTTCTCCATTTAATAATAGTTTGATTTCTAATTATTATATTACTTAGAATTCTAATTGTCAATAACTTTGAATTATATTATCTAATTATAAAAAAAATAGCAGAAAAATCTGCTATTTTTACGTTTAACATTAAATTTTAATCAAAAACTGGATATCCATTATTTTTATTAATCAAATCCATTTTCCATACCACTTTTTCTTGGTTCTCATTCAATAAATCTACAAAATTTTGTATTTTCATTTCTTGTTCTTCTTTTTCTATTCCCTTAGATTGGCTAATTCCATAATCTCCTTTTATATAAAAACAATTTAAAAATTCAGTTTTAGTAGCAAAAGTGTATCCTACCAAAGGACCTTTTAAATTATTTCCTTTTGTAATAATGTTTCCAACATTATAGCAACTTTTTGCTGTGCCCTCACTATATCTCCCCATTAGTCCTGCAGCATAGTTTTCTTTTGATTCAATTGTTCCTCTATTGTATGAATAACTGATATAGAATTCATTTCCTCCTGAATACAGTGAACATTCACCTATGATTCCTCCTGCATATTTCTTTTTGGCTTCAACGTTTCCTAAATTAGCACAATAATTAATAGTTGCTTTATTATTTGAATAACATGAAAAACCTAATATTCCTCCTGCATCCTCTTCTGCAATTATATTTCCCATATTAATACAATTTTGAATTATTTGATTATCAGCTGTTCTTCCAACTATTCCACCTGCATTTACTCCATTTAAATTTGCTTTATTTACACAATTTTCTACTTGAGTTTCTGATTCTCCGTATGCTACAATTCCAGCTGCAATTGAATCAGTTGATATTAATGTACCATTAATACTAATATTTTCTATTTTCGCCTTTTTTGTATAACTAAATAAACTTGCATTTCCTTTTCTATTTTCATATATATTGTTTATAGAATTTCCTTTTCCGTCAAAATTACCTTCAAAAGCTCCTCCTCCTCCAGCTCCATCTTTTTTATTTTCATTGCCGATAGGTTTAAAACCTTCATCTTTGTTCAATTCTATAATTAATGGTTCTTCAATTCCATTCCCGTTTATATCACCATACTCTGTTGTTTTATAGTTTTTATACGAATCTGTCATCTTAAAATCAAGATTTCTGTTCAAAATAACATAGTTGCCATTATATGATGTTCCGGGTTCTCACATTGTTAGAAAAATCAACTAAATCTTCTATTGTATTTATTACATATGGTTTTTCTTTTGTTCCATCTTGCTCTATTTCTCTAAATTCATTTTCTTGATCCTTTCCTATGTAAGAAGATTCTTTATCTGCTTTTACCCAATATAATCTACCACTATTATTGAATTTTATAATATAGTCTGTTTCGGTAATTTTTGTTGCTTTGGTATTTGCAATTAATTTTTCCCATGTCTCTTCTTTGACGTCTGTTTCATTTTTTAATGATATCTGAGCAATATCAACTTGTTCTTTTTCTGCACCAATCTCATATTCTTCATTAGCAGTCTCTGCTCTACGTAATATACTATTTTTTCCTGCTAACATTATTAATACAACAGCTGATAGTATTAATAATACTATAATAGTTACTATAAGAGCTATTAAAGTTATACCTTTTTCATTAAAATTTTTACATTTATGTTTTTCTAGTAATTTATGTCTAAGTTTTTCATATCTTATAATATATTCTTTCATATTACTCTCCAAATTATATTTTTTAGTGTTTTTTTAGATAATGTATAATTTTATTTTTTAGTTATTTCATACCCTGTTAAATTAGGTCTAGACATATCTTCATCACTTAATTCGTTAGTTTTCCAATTCTTTATTTCTGTAATAGTATTATATTTTTTTCCATCGATTATAGAATACCCACTAATTTCCTTTAATGGTATACCATCTTTTTTGCTTATATATGTTATGTTGGATTTTCCCCTATTAATACAATAACATTTTTCTCCATTAATTTCATTATTAGTTATAAATGAAAAAATGGATACAGACAATTTTTCGTTAAAAGGTAGTATTTCTCCTACAATTGGCTTCCCTGCTCCAATCATAAACTCTGAAGTATCTACTATAGCTTTTAATTCATTTGGAATTGTTACAATAAATTCTTTAGTGTCATTATCATGCCACATTATTATTTTATTGGTTTTATCATTTACTAACATACTTCTTCCATCTTTATAATATACTTCAATAATAGTTTTTTCGTCGTCACTTTTTGAAGAATAACTCTCTCTTACATAAGAGTAATTTTCACAATTGTTAAGGCTTATTTGCTTTTCATTTATTTGGCTTATTATAATATAATTTCTAACTGTATTTACGGCAACTAATATTATAACTACTAATAATAGATAACCTATTAATTTTAGAATATTATTTCCTATATTTTTCTTTTCCATATTAAAATTCCCCCTATTTTCATTTGTATTTTTATGAATATTAATTTATTTATAACATTTATTTATCTTTTTGTCTAGTATTTTGAAGTTCATTTTTTACTAATTTATCTAGTAAGTTTGTATACGAAACTCCAACTGCTTCAAATAATTTGGGATACATACTTATTTGTGTAAATCCTGGCATTGTATTAATTTCATTAATATAAATTTTATTTGTTTCTTTTTCTATAAAAAAGTCAACTCTTGCTAGACCTTTTCCGTCAATTGCTTTAAATGCTTTAATTGCTAATTCTTTAATTTTTTCTCTTTGCTTTTCGGAAATATTTGCTGGAATTATAGTTTTAGATTCTGGTTCGTTATATTTTGCATCATAGCTATAGAATTCTTCAGCCGCTTTAATCTCTCCAACCGTCGATGCAACTATATTCTCTCTGTCTTGTAAGATTGCACATTCCACTTCTTTAGCTTCAATACCTTGTTCAACTAAAATTTTATTATCAAATTGTGCTGCATTTTCTATGGCTTGCTTCAGTTCTTCTTTGTTTTTTGCTTTTTTTACCCCAACTGATGACCCTGAATTTGATGGTTTGACAAACATAGGAAATTTTATTTTTTCTATTATCTTATCTATATCAAATTCTTCTTCATTAAATTGTTGATTAATAATACTGTATGAATTTTCTATTTTCTTTATATATATATATTTTGCCTGTGGTATTTTTGCTTTTTCAAAAATAATTTTTGTATATACCTTATCCATTCCAATACTTGATGCTAATACTCCACAACCTACATAGGGTCTTTGAACCATTTCGAATAATCCTTGTATAGTACCGTCCTCTCCGCCTAAACCATGCAATACTGGGAATATTACATCCAATTCTTTTAATGTAACAATTAAATTATGTAATTCTACTTTTTCTTTACCTTTTATTTCAAACCATTTTCCTTGTTTATTAATATATATTTCCTTTATTTCATATTTTGTTTTATCTAAATTTTCTATTATCGACTTTGCAGACATTTTAGATATATCATGTTCTGTGGAAATGCCCCCATAAATAATTCCTAATTTTATCATATTTAAACATCTCCTTATTTTTTATTTAGGATTTTTAGGTTCCTATAACCTAATTCAACAGCTATTTATATATAATATATATTTTCATTTGATCTTATGATTAATTTTCCTTAATTCCTACCATTAATTCGTTTTCTTGTACAATCATATTCTGAAATTTATAAAAATATTTTTCACCTGTAAAATATACCTTATATCCCCATATTTCTAACTTGGTTTTTGCAATTTCGAGAAACTTTTTAGTTTCTTCTTCAGAAAAATTGCTTTTAACTCTCAATTCAAAAAATGTTATAACTATATAATTTTCATTCTTTTTTATCTTTCCTTCAAGATACTTTGTAACTATGTCTTCTGTCATTAATATATTACCTCTTTTCTTAATTTAATTGTACTATATCACAAAACTTAATAAATGTCTTTAATTTTCATAAAGTTTTTTAATATAAAAAGAGAATCAAGAATAATAAACTTTGATTCCCCCATTTTATATTATATTAATTATTTTTTCATATTTTATTTTCTTTTTTTAAAGACATTATTTTTATTGTTGTTGGTCGTCCATGTGGACAAGTATATGGATTATTTAACTTTAATAACTCTTTTATTAAATTATCTGCTTCTTGTAATGTTAATACCATTCCAGCTTTAACAGCTGCTTTACATGCAACTGTTGCAATGAATCCTTCCTCAATATCTTTTATTGAGGTTCTTTCATTTACCATTATTTCATCAACAATATCTAAAAATATGTTTTTGCTTTTTGACCTATATTCTAAGTCTGGAACTCCACAAATTTTTATGGCTCTTTCTCCAAAATCTTCTATTTCGAACCCCACCCTCTTTATTAGCTCTTTATTGGTATTTATGAATTCCATTTCTTTATTTTTTAAAGTAACAACTTCTGGAATAAGTTTCATCTGTGTATTAGCATTTATATTATTTTTATAATTCGATTTAATTTTTTCATACAAAATTCTTTCATGTGCCGCATGTTGATCTATTAAAAATATCTCATTATCTATTTCAGTAATTATATATGTTTTAAAACTTATTCCGATAATCTTATAATTGATTTTTCTTTCTTTACTTCTTTCAATTAATTTTAGATTATCAATATCTTCGTTATGATTAGTAAGAAAATCTACTTCATTTTCTACATATTTTTCTTTATCATTTTTTTCATCGTTTCCTAGAAAATTACTATTTAATAAAGATTCTTTTATTGCATGATAAACAGACTTATAAACTTGACTTTCGTCTTTAAATCTAACTTCTAATTTTGTTGGATGAACATTTACATCATAGTAATTGGCGGGCATTTCCATATTTAAAATATAGAATCCATATTTACCGATTCCTGTACTTCCCTTAAACGCTTGGTCTGCACTATTGATTATTATTTTATTTTTAATATTTCTTTTATTTAAAAATAAAATTTGATCTTTTCTCGTATC
The DNA here is from genome assembly GCA_900554175.1 of uncultured Clostridium sp. Taxonomy (GTDB): domain Bacteria; phylum Bacillota; class Clostridia; order TANB77; family CAG-508; genus CAG-269. The sequence goes on along the minus strand of USGK01000001.1, from coordinate 113,139 downwards.
CCTTGCAATTGTTGTATTTCCAACAACTCCTGTTATTTTTATATTATCTTTATTATAATTTACGCTTACTAGATTTTCTTTTATATGCTTTCCGAAAATTTTGTAGATTGTATTTAATAAATTTCCATCTCCATTTGAGCAAAAAACTTGTTTTCCATCATTTATTAACTTAAAAGAGACATCAAGGTTTGCAATTGCTGTTTTTTCAATCCATTCTTTTATATATCTATATTCCGTTGCATCTTTCTTTAAAAATTTATACCTAACAGGTGTATTAAAAAATATTTTTTCTACTAAAATATTCGTACCTTTTGGACACCCAACTTCTTCTTCTTGTAAAATTTTTCCTGCTTTTGAAAATATTCTCATTCCTGTTTGCATATCTGAAGTTTTTGAAATTATAGTTAGTTCTGATATTGATGAAATGCTTGCTAACGCTTCTCCTCTAAATCCCATAGAATATGTATTTTCTAAATCATCTACACTTCTTATCTTACTAGTTGCATGTCGTTCAATTGTAAATACCATATCATCTTTTTCAATACCTGTTCCATCATCTGTTACTTTTATAAATGTTTTTCCACCATTTTTTATTTCTATAATAATATTTTTTGCATTTGCATCCAAGCTATTTTCAACCAATTCTTTAACAACATTCATTGGTCTTTCAATTACTTCTCCTGCAGCTATTTGATTTATTGTTAAATTATCTAATAAAACTATTTTTCCCATTTTCTCGCCTTTTCAAACATGAATCTTTTTTCATATTTCATTTGTATTATACTTATACAATAAAAAAAAGTCAATAGAGATGTAAAATTTTTTTACATTTATTGACTTTTAAAAATATATTTATAAATTAATGATTTTTTCCCAAGGTAATTCTTTTTTTCCAAAATGTCCATAATTTGTTGTACCTTTATAAATAGGTTTTCTTAAATCTAAGTAATTTATAATTCCTGATGGTGTTAGATCAAATTTATTGATTATCTTATTAACAATTTCTTCTTCTGGAATTTTATTTGTATTAAATGTATTGACATAAATAGAAACAGGTTTTGCAACACCTATTGCATATGATAACTGTATTTCACATTTATTAGCTAATTTATTTGCAACAATATTTTTTGCTAAAAACCTTGCCATATATGATGCAGATCTATCAACTTTTGTTGGATCCTTTCCTGAAAACGCTCCACCTCCATGTCTTGCAAATCCTCCATATGTATCAACAATTATTTTTCTTCCAGTAAGTCCACTATCTCCCAATGGTCCTCCAATTACAAATCTTCCTGTTGGATTTACATAAATTATCGTATTTTCATCTAATAATTTATTTGGTATAGTTTTATTAATTAATTTTTCTACGATATCTTTTTTTAATGTTTCTAGACTTATCGTTTCTGTATGTTGTGTTGAAACAACTATAGTGTCAATTCTCTTTGGAATATCATTTTGATCATATTCAACTGTAACTTGAACTTTTCCATCTGGTCTTAAATATTTTAAGGTTCCATCTTTTCTTAATTTTGTTAGATTTTGAGATAATTTATGTGCAAGAGCTATCGGCATTGGCATTAATTCTTCTGTTTCATCACAAGCAAATCCAAACATTAATCCTTGATCTCCAGCACCTTCAGAATTGGCACTTTCTCCATTTTTATCTTCTAAAGATTTATCTACTCCTAATGCTATGTCAGGAGATTGTTTTGATATATTTAGCTCTACTTTGCATGTCCTATAATCTATGTCTGTATTTGCATTTGAATATCCGATACTTTTTATTGCATTTCTTGCAACACTTTCTATATCAATATCAGCTTTTGATGTAATTTCTCCTGTAATAAAAATTTCTCCTTTTCCTGCAACCGTTTCACAAGCTACTCTCGCAAATGGGTCTTTTTCTAAATATGCATCCAACACGCTGTCTGAAATAAAATCGCATAATTTATCTGGATGCCCTTCTGTTACGCTTTCTGATGTGAATAATTTTTTCATATAAACTCCTTTCGTTGTAAGGCTTTTTGGATTTTTATATTTGTATAAAAAAATTAAATTAATTTCAATATAAAAAGCCTTAACTTTAAGAAGCAAGGCTAATAATATTTTTTCATATTAATTATCAACCAAAGTTTCTTAAAATAACTTTGTCGGTATTAGCACCTTCTTTTTACAGGTTGCTGTGGAGTCATAGAGCCGATTCTCTCGTCCACTCTTGATAATATATTTTATTATAAATTCTTTTTTATTATATGTCAATACATAATTTGATATATTGACTCACTTTTTTTCAAAATTTATTCTAATTCGACATTTTTTTGAATTAGTTTAAACTTTAATTTAATTTTTATCTCATTAATCTTTTATTACATCCAATGTATGCATAGCTCTTGTAAATGCCACATATAAAAGTTTTATATCTAATTTACTGCTACTGTATTTATCATAGTCAAAAATTATTACATTATCAAATTCTAAGCCTTTAGATAAATATGAAGGAACCACTATCAAACCTCCCTCATATTTAATTAAATCATTTGAAATTAAATTTGCAAAAATATTATAATCTTCAAGTTTTTTTTGTATTTTCAAACAAGTATCTGCATCTTTGGCAATTATGGCAATATTTTTAAATCCTTCATTTTGTAATTCCTTTATTTTTTCTAATGTAATCATAATTTTTTCTTCAAATTTTTTTGCACTGGTATAGGTAACATTCCTTCCATGCCTTGATAAAGGAATAGCTAAGTTTAAATTTTCTTCACTAGAAATTTTTGATAATATTTTATTTGCTTCATTCATAATTTCATAAGTTGTTCTATAACTATTGCTTAACATCTCAATTTTTGCATCTCCTCCAAATACTTCTTCATTTATCTTTTGCCAATTATTTGTACCTCTATACGAATAAATTCCTTGTGCAATATCACCTAATATAGTCATTGATTTATTATTTCCTAAAACTTCATTTAATACATAAAATTGAAATTCACTAAAATCTTGTGCTTCATCTATTACAATATGTTTTAATGAAAACCTTTCTTGTAATCCGTAAATCTTATATTTTAGATACAAAAGAGCTGCTACATCTTCATATTCAATCTTTTTATTTTTAACGTTATTATTTAATTCTTTTATAACATACTCTGCAGTTGCACTATCTATATATTTTAGCAAATTCTCTTTATTATTTAATATTTCCTTATAATATTCTAAAATGCCTCTCAATTTTATACCTTTTATATAATCTTTTACTAATTTTTTTCCGCCCTTTAATAAGTTGCTTATTTCATATTCGGTTTCTTCAAAAATTTTCATTCTTTCTTTTTTATTTTCTTCTGAAATTTTATCTAATTTTACTTTACGACTTTCTGTTATAATATCAATAATGTTATTGCTTCTTTCTTTTAATCTTTTTTCCATAATGCTAGTTAAAATTTTTAAACTTGCATTTAATGAGTTCCTTTTTAACGCGTCTTCCAGTAAACTTTGTAATTCTTTATGTTCAAATATTATTATTTTACATATTTCAAAATTTTTTTGTGGAAGTATATTTTTATATAAATTATTCAGATAATTATCTAGTACTATCTTAAAGTTTAAACTTGATTTAAAAATTGCTGATTTCTTGACTATGCTTGCATCTTCACTATTTTCAACTATTTTTGAAAGTTCAATATTTGGATTTAATACTTTAATATTTGTTTTAATAATTTCCATTGCAAATTCCTCAAAAGTTTGTTGTTTTACATTTTCTACACCTAAGTCAGGTAAAACATTTGATATATAGTCCAAAAAGAATTTATTTGGTGCAAGAATAAGAAAATCATCTGCCTTAAAATTTTCCTTATATGTATATACTAAGTAAGCAATTCTATGAAGTGCAACTGTTGTTTTTCCTGATCCTGCAACTCCTTGAACTATTAACGGTTTAAACATATTTGCTCTGATTATTTGATTTTGCTCAGATTGAATTGTTGATACTATATTTTTAAGTCTCTTGTCAGACTTTTCATTTAAACAATCTTGAAGCATCTCATCATTTGTGGTAATGTCTACATCTCTATAATTTATTAATTTTCCGTTTTCTATAGTATATTGCCTTTTTAAACTTAATTCTCCTTCAATTATTCCTTCAGGACATTCATATTTTGTTTTTCCAATCTTTCCATCATAATAAATACTCGCTATAGGTGCTCTCCAATCAACTACTGCAACATTAGAGTCATCATCAAATATTGTCGCTTTTCCAATATAAATTTCTTCTTTATTTGATTGTTTTAAATTATCTTGTTTGAAATCTATTCTTGCAAAATATGGGGTTAATTGTGCCCTTTTTAAACTCTTTTCTTTCGTGTAGAATTCTTGTTCTAAACTTCCTATAAGATATTCATCTTCTGTTGTTTTTAATACATTTGTATATAGAATGTCATTTCTTTTTAGGTTCTCCTCTACAAGTATCAAAATTTCTTGAAGTTTTTTTATTTCTTCTTCCATTTCTTTTCCTCCTTTTTATTTTTTGAACCAATAACTAATTTCTTTTTTCGTTTACATAAGAAAAAAGCTGGAATTTTTGGTTTTTTCCCTTGGTTCCAACTTTTTTTAAATATTATCTCATTTACATTACTTTTCTAGTATAACATATATTATTGTGTACTGTCAAGTGTTTTTTTGTTAAAATCAGTGAATATGTAAAAATTTTTCATATTTATTTTTTACTTTATAATATATTGAAATCAAATTTTATTTATGATATACTTTTTTTAAATTTATACAAAAGGAATTGGGAAGAATGGAACATTGGAGTGTTGAAGATTATAAAAATTATACTAATAAAACTGTCAAAAAAACAAAATATAGAGCAACGAAAACCTCTGTGGATGGTCATACATTTGATAGTTTGAAAGAAGCTGAATATTATCAAAGTTTAAAACTGAGACTTCAAGCTAAAGATATAAAAGGATTTTGCATACAACCTACTTTTATTTTAGCACCTGGTCTTAAATATAAAGCTGATTTCATTGTTTTTAATAATGATTCTACTTATGATGTAATTGATGTAAAAGGTTTTAAAACTAAAGAATATATTACAAAAAAGAAAGTTTTTGAAGATAAGTATAATTTAAAAATAACAGAGATTTTTTAAAAATCCCTGTTATTATTTTATTCCCAAAACTTGCATGGCATCATTTAAATTTTTAACACCAATTATTTGAATTTTATATTCTTCTTCTAAATACTTTTTATTATTTTCTGGAATAATACACCTTTTAAATCCAAGTTTTTCTGCTTCTTTTAGTCTTTTTTCAATCATACTTATTCTTCTTACTTCTCCCGTTAGACCAACTTCACCCATAATTACAGTATCCTTTGAAATAGGTACATTTTTAAAACTTGAAGCAACTATACAACATACTCCTAAATCAATTGCAGGCTCATTTAATTTTATACCTCCTACAACATTTAAATAAATATCTTGCCCTCCTAACATTAGTCTTGATCTTTTTTCAAGAACTGCTACTAGAACTGCTAATCTATTATAATCAAAACCGTTAGCTGTTCTTTTAGGTATTCCAAAAACACTTTGAGATGTTAAAGCTTGAATTTCCACAAGCATAGCTCTCGTTCCCTCAATACTTGCAACTATTCCTGAACCTGATGGATTATCGTCTCTTTCAGAAATTAGAATTTCAGAAGGATTTGTTATTTCACATAGTCCTTCTCCCTTCATTTCAAACATACCGATTTCATTTGTAGATCCAAATCTATTTTTTACTCCCCTTAAAACTCTATAAGAAAAATATCTTTCTCCTTCAAGATATAAAACAGTATCTACCATATGTTCTAAAACTCTTGGTCCTGCAATTGTTCCATCTTTTGTAACATGCCCTATAATTATCGTTGTAATTCCTTGTGATTTACAAATCCTCATAATTTGGGATGTTATTTCTCTTACTTGGCTTACGCTTCCTGCTGCCGCTGTTATATCTTCAGAATACATCGTCTGAATAGAATCTATAATAACTAGTTTAGGCTTTATTTCTATTATACTGTCATTTATTGAAGATATATCCGTTTCGCCAAGAAATAAAATATCATCATTATTTATTCCGAAGTCTATCTGCTCTTAATTTTATTTGTTCCGCAGATTCTTCACCTGATACATATAAAACTTTTCCTTCTCCTTTAATCTTATCACAGATTTGAAGAATTAGTGTTGATTTTCCAATCCCTGGTTCTCCTCCTAACAAAATCAAAGAACCATTTACAATACCTCCACCTAAAACTCTATCCAATTCATTAAATCCAGTAGAAATTCTAGCAACATCTTGTCCTTTATAAGAACTTAGCTTCTTTGGTTCGTTCTTTTCTTTTATTCTTTTTACTCCGTTTTCAATATGAGTTTCTATTTTTTGTTCAAAAAAAGTATTCCAGCTATTGCAAGCTGGACACTTTCCCATCCACTTTGGACTTTCATATCCGCATTCATTACAAACAAAAACTGTTTTGTTACTCGATTTTGCCATTTTTTTCCTCCAAAATAAATTATATCCTATTTTCCCAAAATTACATTTTTAGTTTACATTATTTTTTCTTTAATTTTAACTAAAGTATTTAAAGCATCTATAGGAGTTAACTCGTTTAGATTAATTTTATCTATTTCTTGAGCAATTTCTGCAATTTTAAAGTTAAACATATCAAATTGTCCTTCAACTACTTTTTTGTTTTCTTTTGGTTTCTCAGAATTGTTTCCAAATACACTTTTTCTTTCCATTGTTCTTAATATTTCATTTGCCCTTTTAGTAACATCTTTTGGAACTCCTGCAAGTTTTGCAACGTGAATACCATAACTTTCATCTGTTCCACCTGGTACTATCTTTCTTAAAAAGATTATATCTTCACCTTTTTCTTTTACTGCAATTGAGTAGTTATTTATTCCTTCTATTTTATCTTCAAGCTCTATCAATTCATGATAATGTGTTGCAAATAAAGTCTTAGCTCCACATTTAGACTTATCTGCAATATATTCAGCAACAGCCCAAGCAATTGATAATCCATCAAACGTAGAAGTTCCTCTACCAATCTCGTCTAAAATGACTAAACTATTTTTTGTTGCCTCTTTTAAAATTGTTGCCACTTCCATCATTTCAACCATAAATGTACTTTGTCCCATACTTAAATCATCTGATGCACCAACTCTTGTAAAAATTTTGTCAACGATTCCTATTTGAGCTGATTTTGCAGGAACAAAACTTCCTATTTGGGCCATTAATGTTATTAATGCTGTTTGCCTCATATATGTAGACTTTCCTGCCATATTAGGTCCTGTTATAATAGATAGTCTTGATTCATTTTCATTTAAATATGTATCATTTGAAACAAAACTACCAAATGGTAACATTTTTTCTATTACAGGATGTCGACCTTCTTTAATGTCAATAACTCCATCATTTTCTATTTTAGGTTTACAATAGTTCATATCTTCTGCAACCGTTGCAAATGATACTAAAACATCAAGTGATGATATCATTTCTGCTGTAATTTGAAGTCTTTGAACATTTTTAGCAATTTGTTTTCTAATTTTATCAAATGCCTCTAATTCAAGTTTTATTACTTTTTCTTCAGCTCCTAAAATTTGGTTTTCAATATTTTTAAGTTCTTCTGTAATATATCTTTCTCCATTTGTTAATGTCTGCTTTCTTATATATCTATCTGGAACTTGATCTTTATATGTATTTGTAACTTCTATATAATATCCAAAAACTTTATTAAAACCAACCTTTAATGACTTTATTCCTGTTTTTTCTTTTTCATCAAGTTCTAGTTGCATAAGCCAAGATTTTCCATCTGTTGTTGCAGTTTTTAATTTATCTATTTCTTCATTATATCCCATTTTTATATATCCACCGTCTTTTGTTAACATTGGTGGGTCATCTACAATTGAAGAGTCAATTAATTCATAAATATCTTTTAATTCGTCTATATTTTCATAAATATATCTTATATAACTACTTTTAGCATTCGATATTATATTTTTGACTTCTGGAACTTTGCCTAGAGAATTTTTTAATGTTATCATATCTCTTGGCGTTCCATTGCCATATGCCATTTTTCCTGCTAAACGTTCAATGTCATATACTTTTTTTAAAGCTTCTGTAACTTCTCCTCTTAGCATCAAATCATTTTTCAATTCTTCAACCGCATCTAGTCTTCTATTTATTTCGTTTAAATCAATTAATGGGTCACTTAACCATCTTCTTAAAAGTCTACCTCCCATTGATGTTGATGTTTTATCTAATACCCAAAGCAAAGTGCCTTTTTTTGATTTATCTCTCATTCTTTCTGTTATCTCAAGATTCCTTCTTGCATTTATATCTAAGGCCATATATCTTGAAACAGTATAAATTGTAATTTTATTAATATGATCAAGTGATGTCATTTGGGTTTGATTTAAATATTCTACAAGTGCATTTATACTACATACAGCAAGCTCTAAATTATTTAAATTAATCTCTGCTCCTTTAATGTCATGAATTTTAAATCTATTTAAAATATTTTCTTTTTCGTCATAGAAATATTTGTCTTCAAAATTACTGATATATGCATTTTCAAATCTTTCTTTTATTTTTGAAATTTCTTCTAAAGAATTTGTCATCAAAGAATTAACTATAATTTCAGATGGTGAAAATCTTGCAATTTCATCAAGTAATACAGGAAAATTATTAACTTCTTTTATTTGACTTGAATAAAATTCTCCTGTTGTAATATCAGTAATCGCTATACCATAGTAAATTCCTGACTTAAATATACTCATTATATAGTTGTTTTTTCTTTCTTCAAGCATATTTGATTCTACAACTGTTCCAGGAGTTACGACTTTTATTACACCTCTTTTTACAATTCCTTTCGCTGTTTTAGGGTCTTCTAATTGTTCGCATATTGCTACTTTGTATCCTTTTGCAATTAATCTAGCAATATATGTGTCTGCTGCATGATGTGGAATTCCACACATAGGTGCTCTTTTTTCTAACCCACAATCTTTTCCTGTAAGTGTAAGTTCAAGTTCTCTTGAAACATTTTCTGCATCATCAAAAAACATTTCATAAAAGTCTCCTAATCTGTAAAACAAAATACAGTCAGGATAATTTTCTTTTGTTTCTAAATACCTTTGCATCATTGGTGAACACTTTGATTTATCTACATTCATTTATTGTTTCTCCTTTAAAATACCACATATGATCTTCAATTAATTTTACGTCAATTATATTATTTATTAAATTATCTGATCCTTCAAAAACAACAACTTTATTTGTTTCCGTTCTACCTGTAAGCATCTTGTCATTATTCTTACTCTTTCCTTCAACTAAAACTTTTTGAATCGTATTTACATATTCTTTATTATTTTCTGCAATTTGAGATTCAACTAATGTTTTTAATTTATCAAATCTTTTATGTTTAATATCTTCAGGAACTTGGTTTTCCATTTTATCTCCAGGAGTTCCTACTCTTCTTGAATATATAAACATAAATACTTGTTCAAATTTAACCTTTCTAACAACATCTAAGGTATCTTCAAAATCTTCCTCGCTTTCACCTGCAAATCCAACTATTATATCTGTTGAAAACTTTATATTTGGAATTTTTGATTTTATTTTTTCTACTAAATTTAAATATTGTTCTTTTGTATATTTTCTATTCATTATTTTCAGCATATTAGTACTTCCAGATTGAAGTGGTAAGTGAATAAATTTGCATACTTTTTCTGACTCTGCAATAGCTTCTATAACATCATCTGTAAAATCTTTTGGATGTGGTGAAACAAAACGTATTCTTTCAATTCCATCTATTTTATTTATTGCTTTTAAAAGCTTAGCAAATGAGTTTATTTCTTTGTATACACCTTCTTCATCTACCAATTTTCCTTGTCTAATTGCTTCCATTTCACTTCTTAAATATGAGTTTACATTTTGCCCAAGTAAAACAATTTCTTTGTATCCTTCTTTAGCTAATTCTCTGCATTCTTTTAAAATATCTTCAGGATTTCTGCTTCTTTCTCTTCCTCTAACATATGGTACTATACAATAAGAGCAAAAATTATCGCACCCATACATTATTGTTACAGATCCTGATATTTTATTATCTCTTTTAATTGGCAAATTTTCATATACTTCTCCATTTATGTCTATTACGTCTTTTATTTTCTCTTTATTTTTAATAACTTTATATAAATCTTCAGGAAATTTATGAAGTGTGTGTGTTCCAAAAACAACATCTATATATGGATATGATTTTTTTATTTTTTCTTGTATATGTTTTTCTTGCATCATGCATCCGCCAACTGCTATTACTAAATCATTTTTTTCTTTTAAATTTTTAAGTTCTCCTACTTTGCCAAATAGCCTTTCTTCAGCGTTTTCTCGTACACAGCATGTATTTATTAATGCTAAATTTGCATCATCAATTTTCTCTGTTCTTGAATATCCCATTTCTTCTAACATACCACTTAATTTTTCTGAATCATTTTCATTTAATTGACATCCCATTGTAAGTATATAATATTTCATATTTTTTCCATTATGTATATCTCTAACTTTTTCCATATATTCCTTTTGTAAATTTATTTCTGCTTCTTCTTTTTTCAATTTGATTCGCCCTTTCTTTTTATTATTTCAATTATTTACTTTTCTTTTTTTATTTTACTCTTTTCTACTAATATATCACCAAAAATTTCTTCTTGATTGGTTATAACCTTATTTTTCCTTGATAATTCCAACAATCCGGAAAAGGCTGTAACAACTTCGTTTTTGCTATTTTTCTTTGTTGTATACATTCTGTTAAATACAAATCTTTTATTTTTGATTAATTCCTTAAACATTTGCTTTACTTTACTTGTTACAGTAAATTGTTCTGTTAATTTTATTTGTTCAATATTTTTTGCATTTTTATTTAATTTTTCTTTGTTAGAATTTACTATTTTTTCATAAACTTTTGGAATAATTTTGTCATCATATTCAACTTTTAATTCTTGTTTTGGAAGTTCCATTTCTTCAGGCGCTTTATATATTCTGTTTGAATACATCTCAAAATTATTTTTAAACTTTACAACTGCATCTTTATATTTTTTATATTCAATAATTCTTCTTATAAGTTCTTCTTCTGTTATTTCATCTTCTTTTTCTTCTTGATTTGGCAATAATTTTTTTGATTTCATATATAAAAGAGTCGATGCCATAACTAAAAATTCGCTTTTCACTTCTAAGTTCTCTTTTTCCATTTGCTTTATATACTCTAAATACTGGTCTGTTATCTCATCTAGTTTTATATCATATATATTCATTTTATTTTTTTCTATAAGCATACATAGTAAATCAAGTGGACCTTCAAAATTTTCAACTTTTATTTTATATTTTCCTGTTTGTAATGCTAAAATTGACATTTAATTTTTCCTTTCATTTTTGATTAATTTCATCTATTGCTTTTCTTATATTTTCTAATTTATAACCTTTTCTTATTAAATAAGCTCTTATTTCGTTTTCGTCTTTATCTGATTTTTTTAAAATTATTTTTTTTGCACAATTTAATTCATATTCTTCTAATTCTTCTTCGTTTATATATATATATCTTTCTATTTCATCCTTCTTAATTCCTTTTGAAAGTAATTTATATTGGATTTCTTTTATCGACTGTGTTTTTAATATCATTATATTTTGAACCATTTTTCTTAAATAGTCATTATCATCAATATATTTAGCATCTTTTAAATATTCTATAATGTCATTTAATATTTCTTCTTCCATACTATTTTTGAACTTATCTCTTACTTCTTTTTCTGTTCTTCTTTTATATACTATATATTTCATTATCCTTGTTTTTTGTTCATCAAATTCTTCTATTGTGTACATCTACAATTCTCCTTTTATTGTTACATTTTACTATAAATTACTTAAAAATTCAATTAAATTAAAAAATTTGTTTTAAAATGTTATAAAAAATTCACCTTGAACTTAATCTCTTAAATTCAAAGTGAAATCTATATTTAAATTTTATTTTGTGATTATTGTGTTTTAATCTGAAAGACCAGTAGAACCAAAAGTAAGATCTTCTACGCCTGTTACGCCATTATCTTCTAATGCTTGTACTAAAGAAGCTTTACTCGTATAAGTTATGCCTTTGTAAATTACACTTGTTAAACTTGAACATCTATTAAATACCTGTCTATCTATCTTCTTTATATTATTCGGAATCATTATACTATTTAAATTGACGCATCCACCAAAAGCAGCCCATCCAATACTTGTTACACTATTTGGAATTGCTATACTATTTAAATTCGTACAATTTTCAAAGCAATCACTTGCAATTTCTGTTGTTCCTGATTTTATTTCTATATTTGTATTACTAGGCATATTTCCTTTATATTTATATGCTATTCTTCCTGCATATACAAGTCCATCGGGTTGATTTTTATACCATTGGGTATCATCTAAAGCACCTCCGCCTATACTTATTACACTATTTGGAATTGTTATACTGCTTAGATTTGTACAATGCCTAAATGCGAACCCTATTATTTCATGCATTCCTTCTTCTATCGTAACTTCTTTTAATTCTTGAAAAGTATTAGCCACTGGACCACCAAAAGCTTGATCTTCTATTGAATTAACTGTTCCTGGAATCTCTACTTTTTTTATATTATTAGTAAATGATCTTGACTCGCTTACAGTTACTCCATCTTCGTATTCACCCGCTATACAAAAACTTATTTTTGTACATCTACTTGGAAATCTTAATACGGTATAAATTTCTATTTTTTTAGTATAGCCTATTACTTTACCGTAGTCTTCACTATTTGGGTCATTGCTTCCCCAATAGAAACAGTCATCATCTGCTGCTGTCTTATCCCATTCTTCTGCATTAAATGGTTCTTTTATAGAAACTTTATAATTATCGCTTATATTAAAATTATATCCTCCATGACTTGCTATAAATCCTGAACCATCTATAGAAACTGTTGAATTTGAATCTTGTTTTTTTAATTCTTTTTCTAACTCTGCTCTTTTTTCTTCTTGTGTCATTTCTTTTTGATTTTCTTCAATCTGTAAATTTGTTATTGCTAATTTTACTTCTTCTTCTAATTTTCCTTTTTTACTTTGCTTTTTAGCAGTTTGCACTCTTGTTATTGTTCCATTTTCTCCCGTTAACGTTATAATACTTACTCCTGCAAGAATTAGCAGTACTATAATTGTTATAATTAATGCTATTAATGTTATACCTTTTTCACTTTTTAATTTTTTAAAATTCATTTTATCCTCCATTTTTAACTTTTTAATATTTTTTCCAATAATATTAATATTATCAAAATATGGGGTGTCCTTTATTTCTTTTTTCTTTTCTCATATGCACTTTTCTCCTTTTACCTTTTGTTTTTTTACATCATTGTATACTTTGGTATTTATTTTGTCAATAGAATCTTTTTAATTTTAATTTTATTCATATTGTTATGTTAACTTTGTATAATAACACTTATTCCAATTTTTTACTCCTTAAATGGAACTAGAGATAGCCAATTTGCTATCTCTAGTTTTTATTATTCTATCTCTTATTTAAAATAACAATCAGTTTTCATTTATTCTTCTGGTTGAGTTTCTTCTTCTTTATCTTCAGGCATTTCTTCTCCTAAGCTTTGTTCGAATGCTTTAGCAAAGTTATCTCTAACCTTCTTTTCAACTTCTGCAAGAACTTTAGGATTTTCTTTTAAATATTTCTTTATATTTTCTCTTCCTTGGCCTATTCTTTCTCCATTATAGCTAAACCATGATCCGCTTTTTTCAATGATATCTAAATTTACAGCCATATCAAATATATTTCCAATTTTAGAAATTCCTTCGCTATAAACCAAATCAAATTCAGCTTCTCTAAAAGGTGGTGCCACTTTATTTTTTACTACTTTTACTCTCACTCTGTGTCCTGTAACAACTCCATCTTGTTTAATGCTTTCTATTCTTCTTATATCAAGTCTTACAGATGCATAAAATTTAAGTGCACGTCCACCTGTTGTTGTTTCAGGATTTCCAAACATAACTCCTATCTTCTCTCTTAATTGGTTTATGAATATTATTACTGTTTTTGATTTATTTATTGCACCAGCAAGTTTCCTTAATGCTTGTGACATTAAACGTGCTTGTAGTCCCATATGAGAATCACCCATATCTCCATCTATTTCTGCTTTTGGAACTAATGCTGCAACAGAGTCTACTACTATTACATCTAATGCTCCACTTCTTACTAAGCTTTCTGTAATTTCTAATGCTTGCTCTCCTGTATCTGGTTGTGATACTATTAAATTATCTATATCTACACCTAATTTTTTTGCATGAATTGGGTCTAATGCGTGTTCTGCATCTATAAAAGCTGCTTCTCCTCCTGCTTTTTGTGCTTCTGCTACAACACTTAATGCAAGTGTTGTTTTTCCTGATGATTCAGGTCCATATATTTCTATAATTCTTCCTCTTGGCAATCCTCCAATTCCAAGTGCAATATCCAAACTTAAAGCTCCTGTTGAGATTGCATCTACTTCCATTGCTTTATAATTTCCTAGTCTCATTACAGACCCTTTTCCAAATTGTTTTTCTATTTGTCCTAATGCTACATCTAATGCTTTTCTTCTTTCATTATTTTCTGACATTTTTATCCTCCTTATTTGAACTTATGTTTGCCACTATTATATACCAAACTTTTATTTTGTCAAGTACTTTTTTATTTTTATTTTGTATACCATTCTTTCAAATTATAAAATACATTATACCAATTTGTTTTAATATCTCCTACTAGTCTACTAGAAGTTAAAACTTTTACTTTATTTCTACAAATTCCTATATAAGGAACATCTTGATTATATGCATTATAAATATTTTGATAATTCGTTTTTAATTCATCCTCATTTACTATATTGTCTAAATTTCTTATCGTATTTTTTATTTCTTCATTGTTATAATTAGCTAAATTGTTTTCTCCAAAAAATGTTGTTAAATCAGGCGATATTCCTAAATTTATCGAGCACAAAATCATATCATAATTTTTATTTTGCAAATAATTTTGATAATCGCTATCATTTGCATAAACAATATCTATTATAATTCCTTGATTCGCTAAATTTTCTTTTATTGTTTCAGCTGCTCTTGCTCTCTTTGAATCACTTGCTTTTACAACCAAATTAAATTCTAATTTAGTTAGTTTGTAATCAATTACTTTTTGCCATATATTATTTCTTAATGCCCATTCTGAGGAAGAAAGTGTGCTATTTGCTTCTTCCAAATTATAGAAATTTTCTTCACCTAAACTAATTAAATAATTTGAAGTATTCAACGGAAAATTAGCTGACTTATAAAATGAGTTATATGAATTCGAAACAACTTCTTCTTTATTTAAATAGCTTCTAATTGCTTTTCTGACATTTACATCTGATAAAATATTACTGTATGTGTTCATTGCCAAAAAAACAAATTCTCTTCCTTCTGTTTCTGTAGTATTATATCCAATTGTACCCACATAATCTTGATATTTTTCGTTTTCTGTTGTAATTAAATCTATACTTCCTAATTTAAATGCATTATATAATTCTGAAGGTGTCGAATAAATATTTACAGTTATTTTTTCTAAATTAGTTTTTTCGTTTGACTTATTCCACCAATTTTTATTTTTTATTAGTGTAATTGTACTATTAGTTACCCCTGAGATTTTGAATTTTCCTGTTGTTACCGGTGCACGATTTTTTTCTGTATTCCAAAAATCATCTTGACCATAATAACTACTACATAAAATTGGAAAACTTAAATAATATTCAAAAAATTCTACTTCCTGTGATAAAATTATCCTTACAGTATAATCATCTACAATATCCACTTCTTTTACATAATTAACATTTGAAGAATAAACTGAATTATTACTTTGTTTTAATTTATCTATAGTATACTTTACATCCGAACTGTTAAATTTTGAATTATTTGACCATCTAACATTTTGTCTTAATTTTATTAAATAGGTTGTACTATCAGTTTTGGCAAATTCTGTTGCCAAACAATTTTCAATCTTATAATTTTCTGTAACATTAAATAATGATTCATATATTATTTTGTCAATATCTTGTACATCTCTATTTTTTGTAATTATTGGATTTATAGTATCAAAACCTGAAATTGCTAAAACCATTTCTGTGCCTTTTTCTTCATCGCTAATTGAATTTGACTCGACAATATTTTCTTGCTTTTTATTATCTTCTTTTTTGACCTTATATATTGCAAATGACATAATAGCTATAATAAATATTATAAATAAATATCCAAATATATTATTTTTCATAAACACCTCTTTTAAAACTACATTGTTATTATATATTATTTTTTTTAAATGTCAATAGAGTATTTTTAATACAATACTCTATTTTTTATTATATACTGAATATCTATATAAATTAGCAATGAAAACAAAAAAACTGTTGAAATAGAAACAATAACATTTCTATCACAACAGCTTATAATTATATTATTTTCTAGATTCAACAATAAGTTTCATTCCAGTTCTATCTTCACCTTCAACCTCAACTTCTGCAAAAGCTGGGATACATATTAAATCAACTCCTGCTGGTGCTACAAAACCTCTTGCTATAGCTACAGCTTTTACTGCTTGATTTAGAGCTCCTGCTCCGATTGCTTGCATTTCTGCCTTTTGTGATTCTTTTATCAATCCTGCAATAGCTCCTGCTACTGAATTTGGATTAGATTTTGATGAAATTTTTAAAATTTCCATTCTCTTTTGCCTCCTATAAATTTTATTTTTTGTTGCAACTTTTAACATTTTGTATTTTATAACAATCATTTAAAAATGTCTATACTTTTTGGTAAAATTTTCCATTTTTTAATCGCGTAATACTTCATTTTTCGACATATTTAAAAAATCGAATTAATGAAAAGTATTTATATAAAATATTATTTTCGGATAAAAAATAAATGGGATAATCCCATTTACTTAATCTTTATATCTTCCAAAGTTAAAATCAATCTTTTCTAAAAATTCTTTATTATTCTTTGTCCCCTTAATAAGCTTAATAATTTGTTCAGTAGCTTCATAGTTAGCAACATTATTAAATGCTTTTCTAATAAGATATGCAGCTTCTTGTTCTTTTTTAGTAAGAAGTAGGTCTTCTCTTCTAGTATTTGATTTATTAATATCGATAGCAGGGAATATTCTTTTTTCTGCTAAGCTTCTATCTAATAATACTTCCATATTGCCTGTACCTTTAAATTCCTCAAAAATAACATCGTCCATTCTACTTCCAGTTTCAGTTAAAGCTGTAGCTAGAATTGTTAAACTTCCTCCGTCTTCTATATTACGAGCAGCTCCAAAGAATTTTTTAGGCTTATGAAGTGATGCTGGATCTATACCACCTGATAAAGTTCTACCAGATGCTGGCACTACTAAGTTGTATGCACGTGCAAGTCTTGTAATACTATCTAATAAAATTACAACATCTTTACCTTGTTCTACCAACCTTTTTGCTCTTTCTATAACCATTTCTGCAACTTTTGCATGATGTTCTGGAAGTTCATCAAATGTAGAATAGATTACCTGTCCTTCTATTGAACGTTTCATATCTGTTACTTCTTCCGGTCTCTCATCAATTAAAAGCATTATAAGTTCACATTCTGGGTTATTTTTCGAAATACTATTTGCTATTTCTTTTAAAAGAGTTGTTTTACCAGCTTTTGGTTGAGCAACTATTAATCCTCTTTGTCCTTTTCCTATTGGTGAAATTATATCTATCATTCTAGTTGCAATATTTTCTTGAGCAGTTTCTAAATATAATCTTTCATTTGGATATATAGGTGTTAAATCATCAAACCTTTTTCTTTTTAAAGCTTTTTCAGGATGTTCTCCATTTACTTCTCCAACAAAGATTAGTGACGGAAATTTTTCTCCATCTTTACATCTTGAAATTCCTTTTATTAAATCTCCTGTTTCTAATCTAAATCTTCTTATTTGAATAGGAGATATGTAGACATCTTTTGTTGTTGACAGATAATTTTCTCCTCTTAAAAAACCGTATCCATCTGGAAGAACTTCCAATATTCCTTCTATTATTTCATCTTCTTCGTTATTTACTTTGTATGTAATCTCAGATTCTTCTGCATTTAATCCCTCTTCTTCTACCTCATCATCAGCAGAATCATATCTTTGATTCATATCCTTTTCTTCTATCTCAATTTCTTCTTTATTCGATTCGTTATTTTCACTAATAAGAATACTTTTTAATACTTCAATAAGTTCTTCTTTATTTAATTTTGATATATTTCTTATGTTATTTTCTTTTGCCATTTTTTTCAATTCAAGCAAAGTCATTTCTTCAAAATTCATCTTTTTTCCTCCTAATTTTTTACAAATTATTTATAATTGATTTTCTTTATATTCTTTAATAAAACAGATTTTTAGTTTTTCATGACACATTATGTTTAATAGGTATTATAATATCCGCTATATTTATCTTACGTAAAATCTTTTTTAGTAAGATTTTTCCTTTTAATATAAAAATAAAGGTAGTGGGATTTATTATAAGAAAGCAAATTGATTAAATAAATCAATTTAAAACTAAATTCAATAAAATACTTTTTGATTAAACTTCATATCTCTGAAAATTTTAATTTTTTTATTCGTACGGTTGTTAGTATAACATATTTTTTTAATTTTGTGAAGAGAAATAAAAAAAATCCTTGTTTTTTTAATTTTTAGGATTTCTTTTACTTTTATTTTATTATTAATAAGTTACACAAAATTTTAATTTGAGTTATCAACATAAACTCTTTCATTTGGCAAATACATATCTAATTTTTCTCTTGCTACTTCTTCTATATAATCTGATGATGTTACATTGTCTTTTATATCTTTCAATTCTTGTTGACGGCTCTTTGCCTCTGTTATTTGACCATCTAAAGTTTCTGCATTAGATGCATATGTATTTAATATTTTTTGTTGATTTATATATGTTATAAAACCGTATATTACAATTACTATTATTATAATTTTTTTTAATAAACTCTTTAAATTTCTCATGTGTACCTTCTTCACCTTTTCAAAAAACTCTTATGTATTTATTTTTCTACATTTCTTTTAAAAATCCCTCTTTTTTTATCACTTTTTTCGACCTTTTTTATATTTTTTTCTGTTGTTTTTGCAAACTTAAATAATAAATTACATAATTTTTTTACAATTTTATACAAAAATTCATATATTATTTTTATTGGATAAAATATTATACTAAATATAAATTTTATTGTACCTTTTATTTTATCAATAATAAATACTGACATCTTAATTAAAAGTTTACTTAATGTTAAAATATATGTTATAAAGCCAATGATAATGCCAATTAGCATATAAAATCTTATTGTCCCATTACTAAATAAAATCATTGAAATTAATACAATTAATCCCGTTAAAATCCAAAATAGTATATCTTCTATATATGTAACAATATTACTGGTTTTAAATTCTTTTCTTAATATTCTAAAAAAATCAAATATTAACCCTATTAAAAAACCATCAATAGTAAATATTAAAAATAAATATGCTTGATTTTCAGCCATTACTTTTCACCTTATTTAAAAATTTTGCTAAGTAAGCTTCCCTCTTGTTTCATTTTACTTTGCTCACTATATCCAAGATTACAAATTTCACCTTCTACAATTACCTCAGATGTATCTATGCTTAATTTATTAATTTTTAAGTTTTCTCCCTTTACTGTTAAAAGCCCTAATTCCGTTTCCATTATAACTACTTGGTCATCAAAACTTAAAACATCTTTTACTCCTGATACACTAAGCTTATTTCTATTTTCTAAAACTATATTTTGTATTACACCACTATTTGAAGCAATAGGTCTTCTTTCTTCTACTACCATTGTCATTCCTCCCTTTTGTTTTATTATATTTTATTCGCTTTTTCATAAAATAGAACTTTAAACTGTATTTTTCAATAATAAAAGAAAAAATAGACGAAATCACTTACTAAGTAATTCCATCTATTCATATTCTATTTTAAGAGAAATTTATATAATTTATCCAAAGTTTCGTCTAAAATCTTATCTTTGAAAAGAATCGAAATTTTGAATTCGCTAGTTTCAATTTTTAAAATTTCTAGCATATTTTTTTCGACAAAAAGAATTGTTTTTTTCAAGATATTATTATCTTTTAATATTCCGCTTCCAATTATCGAAACTTTAGAAATATCTCTATATGAACTTTTAATATTAAAATATTTTCTACTAAGTAAATTTTCTAATTTATCAATATCTTCTTCGATAATTGTAAATGAAACTTCAAAATTATCTTTACTTGTATTAATCATGTCTTTAACATTTATGCTATTATCTACAAAATCTTTATATAAATAATTAAAAATCTTATCAGTATTTTTCCAGTCAATTAATTTTACGAGCTTTAATTTGTCGTTTTTTACAATACTTTTAATAGATATTTCTTCTAAATTAGAATTAATATTTGTTCCTTCATTATCTAAGAATGTTGATTTAGCAACAATTGGTACACTATACTTTTTTCCAATTTCAACACATCTAGCCTGTAAAACTTTTGCCCCTTCGTTTGCCATATCAATCATTTCATCATATGAAATATTATTTAACTTTTTAGCATCTTTTATTTTATTTGGATCAGCCATATAAATTCCATCAACATCAGAATATATATAGCATTTATCTGCATTAAGCTTAGCAGCTAGAGCAACAGCTGTTGTATCTGATCCTCCTCTACCTAATGTCGTAATATCTTCTAATTCATTTATTCCTTGAAAACCTGCAACAATAACTACTTTATTTTGATTTAATTCATTTTGTATTCTTGAAATATCTATATCTAAAATAATAGCATTTTGATTTACTTTATTGGTAAAAATGCCTGCTTGCCAACCAGTAAGGGATATAGCTGGAATCTTCAAATTATTTAAACAAATAGCAAGTTTAGAAATAGACATTTGTTCTCCTGAACTTAATAGAACATCTAATTCTCTTTCGTTTGGAATTTTTGTTATTGATTTTGCTTCTCCTAAAAGCTTATCTGTCATTTTTCCTTGAGCAGATACTACAACAACTACTTTTATATCTTTATCATAAAATTCTCTAATTTTTTCAGCTACAATAAGTAATTTATCATTATCTGAAACTGAACTACCTCCAAATTTTAATACTACTAATGTGTCCATATTTAAACACATTCCTTTCCAAGGCACATGCTAAGTCTAAAAATTCAGTTTAATAAAGTCACATATTATAATTATTTTTAAACTATGGCACCTCCTTATATTAAGTTTTAAACCAATTATTATAAAAGTTTTATCTTAAAGAATTTTAATTGGTTTAATATATTTTATGAAGTATTTAAAATGTAGGTTACTTAATGTAGTAGTTTTAAAAAATTATTCTTTTTTCATTTTTAGGTAACTTTCAATAAATCCATCTAAATCTCCATCCATTACATTTTGAACATTACCAACCTCATAATTAGTTCTATGATCTTTTACTAATGTATATGGACAAAAAACATATGATCTTATTTGACTTCCCCATGCAATATCACGTTGTATTCCTTTTAATTCATCAATAGTTTCTTTATGTTCTCTTTCTTTTAGATCTAATAACTTTGATTTAAGCATTCTCATTGCATTCTCTCTATTTTGTAATTGAGAACGCTCTGTTTGACATGCAACAACAATTCCTGTTGGAATGTGTGTTAATCTCACTGCAGATGACGTTTTATTAATATGCTGACCTCCTGCACCAGATGCTCTATATACATCCATTTTAATATCGTCTGGATTAATATAAAGCTCTACATCGTCAGTTATTTCTGGAAGAACTTCTAGTGAAGCAAATGAAGTATGTCTCCTTCCCCCAGCATCAAAAGGAGAGATCCTTACTAATCTATGTACGCCCATCTCACATTTTAAATATCCATAGGCATTTTCGCCAATAACCTCAAATGTGACACTTTTTATACCTGCTTCATCTCCCTCTAAATAGTCTAATTCTTTTACTGTATAACCTTGTTTTTGAGACCATCTTGTATACATTCTATAAAGCATTTCAGCCCAATCTTGTGCTTCTGTTCCTCCTGCTCCTGGATGAATTGTTAATATAGCATTATTTTTGTCATATTTTCCCGACAAAAGGGTGTCTATTTCTAACCTCTCAATTTTCTTTTCAACAATAGATGTATTTTTTAAAACTTCTTCCGCTTCTTCATCAGAGTACTCTTGTTCTTCATTTAGAAAATTATTAAACTCTATAATATCATCTATTTCTTGTTTAATTTTATTAAAATTTTCTATTTTATTTTTTATCTGAGTAATTTTCTTTAAAACAACATTCGAACTTTTAGCATCATCCCAAAAACTTTGTTCCATAGTTTTTGCTTCTAGATTCTTTAATTCTATAGTTAGGCTTGCTATGTCAAAGAGAATCTCCCATTTCTTTTAATCTCTTTACTAAATTATCAAGTTTTTTATTATTTTCATTTAAATCAATCATCTACTTAATTCCTTCCTTATTTTAATAATCTTAAACTATTAACTACAACTGTAAAACTACTTAAAGTCATTGCTAAACTTGCAAGCATTGGATTTATATGAATAGCAAACAGCCCTGTTGCTAGTGGGATCATACATATATTATAAAACAATGCCCAAAATAAGTTCTCTTTAATTATTTTAATTGTTTTATTACTAATTTCAAACATTTCTTTTAAAATATACATATTATCATTTAATAAAATAATATCTGCTGAATCTTGACTTATATCTGTCCCACCATGTACACTTACACCTATAGTTGCGGTTTTAAGTGCAGGACTATCATTGACTCCATCTCCAACCATCATACAGTTTTTATTTGTATTTAGTTCTTTTATTTTATTCAATTTTTCTTCTGGTGTAACATTACTAATTATTTCTTTAATTCCTAATTCTTCTCCAATAATTTTTGCAGATTCTTTATTATCTCCTGTAAGCATTACAATTTTTTTCCCAATCTCTTGTAATTTAGTAATAACACCTTTTATTTCAGGTTTAATTTTATCCGAAAGTCCCACTATTCCCAAAATATTATCTTTATCGAACAAATATACGATAGTTTCTCCTTTATTTAAAAATTCTTTTTCTATTTTTAAATATTCTCCATTTTCGTTTAAAACAGGATTTATTTCATTTACGAACTTTCTATTACCAGCATAGTATTCTTTTTGATTTATTATACCTTTTATACCTAATCCAGGTACATCGGTGAAGTTCGTTACCGGATATAAATCACCTTTTTCTTGTCCTACAATACTTTTAGCAATAGGATGATTAGAATTTTTCTCCAAGCTTTTAAGTGCGAACATATTTTCTTTTTCTATTTTACTATCAATAATAGTTAATTTTCCTGTTGTCAATGTTCCTGTTTTGTCAAAAACGATAGTATCTATCTTATTAAGAGCTTCAATACTTTCACTTGATTTTATTAATATACCTTTTTTACTGTATCTTCCGATCGAAATAACCATTGCTAAAGGTGTAGCAAGTCCAAGTGCGCATGGGCAAGCAACAACTAATACACTTACTAGGCTTATAACCGCTTCTGTGATGTCTTTTATTATTATCAAATTTAATACAAATGAAATTATAGAAATAACAAATATTGCAGGAACAAAATATCCACTTATTACATCTGCTATTCTTGCAATTGGTGCCTTTGTATTTGTTGCTTCTACAACTAGGTTTACTATATTAGATATGCTTGAATCTTTTCCTATTTTTTCAGCCTTATATTCTATATATCCATCATAATTTATACTTCCTGCGATTACTGTGCTTCCAGCTTTTTTTACAACAGGTTTACTTTCTCCTGTTATAAATGATTCATTTGTATGTGTCTTTCCTTTTATAATTATACCATCAACTGCAATTTTTTCACCCGGTTTGCAAACAACAATATCACCTTTTTGTATTTCATTTATTGTAACACTTTTCTCTTTTCCATCAACTAATATTGTCCCTCCTTTTGGTGTTATAGTAACTAAATTTTTTATAGTGTCTACTGTTTTTGACTTATTTCTTTTATCTATAAATCTTCCAAGTTTTACAAATAAAATTATCATACTTGATGCTTCAAAGTATAAATTGTGTACCTTTGATATATCTCCTTCATATACTAAAATTAAATTCCACATACTATATAAAAAATTTACCAATATTCCAATTCCTACTAAAGAATCCATATTTGGCATTTTATGAATTATATTTTTAATTCCATTTTTTAAAATATCAAATCCATAAAATAAAAATGGAATGCTTAAAATCATTAATATTGCTCCATAACCTAATGGATTTATTTCCATATTAACAAAACTTGGTATAGGCAATTTTAGCATATGTCCCATAGATATATACATTAAGATAATAGATAATATTGCAAAAATTATTAGTTTGATAAGTTCTATGTTTTTAGAATTTTTGTTATTATTTTCTCCGGTACTCTTAAATCCAGCTTCTAATACAAATTTTTCTAAATCTTTTTTACTTAAGACATTATCATCGTATTCTATCATCAATGTTGCTAATACTAAATTCACAGATGCCTCTTTCACACCTTTTTGCTTATTTAAATATTTTTCTAAACCATTAGAGCATGCACTACATGTCATGCCCTCTATATTTAATACAATTTTTTTCATATTTTCTTATTTCCTATTTATTCAATTACTTTAAAATCTAAATTATTAATTTTTTCTTTTATTTCTTCAATATTAATTTTACCTTTTGTTTTTATATTTACAGTTCCTGTAGTATGATCCGCTTCTACTTCTTTTACTCCTTCTATTGCTTTTAATGCATTCTTAATTCTATTTTCACATCCTCCACACATTATTCCTTGTACTTTTAAATTTATTTCTCCCATTTTTAAACACATTCCTTTCCTAGAGAATAAATTTAATTTATATTATAAAAGTTATAATTGTTCTTAATTTTTATTCTCTTTATTTTTTATATTATACCACAAATTTTCACAAAATATCGTTTTAAATTAAATATATATGAAAAAAGCTTTCATCTACAACTATAAACAATAGCTATAGACAAAAGCCTCTATTATCTTTCTGCATAAGTTGATGGTACTTCAAAATTTTTCTGATCTGCAGAATAATTACATTCTATTTTTAATAATTCCTCAAATTCTTCGTCACCACTTATTGTTGTTTTTATATATTTTATATTATTTCCTTCATAATAAATTTTTGTACTATATTTCGACTCTTCATCTAATGCATTGTTTACCATTAAAAAAGAATTTACATCTTCAAATTCTTCAAAATAATATGTTTTTCCATATACTTTTTCTTTACCTGTTTTATATTTCTTTTCACTAATTTCTTTTAAATTACTTTCTAAAATATCAGCTTCGATATTTTTTTCTTCTCCTGTCTCAGTAGAATTTTCTAATACGTAATATTCTTGAGCATTATGCATAATAAAATAAGCATATCCGTCAATTACTATTGTTTGCGTATGTTCTGAATCTGATATTACATCTAGGCTTCTTTTTTCTTCTGATTTTGAAATTATACATTGATTTTTATTGTTTGAATTGGCTCCTTCTATTAAAAAAGTATATTCATTAGCTTTAATAATTTTATTGTAAAAATTTTTGGTTCTATCTTTTTTTTCACCGACAATTAATAATATTAATGCTAATATTAAAACTATAGCAAGTATTAAAAAAACTAATTTTGAGATTTTTTGCTTTTGCATATACTTTTTCTCCTTATTTACTCTTCTAATCCCCTAAACATATTCCAATATCTCTTGCTGTTTTTACTAAATCATCATCTAATTTAACAATTTTCATATTGCTGTCTTCAGTACCACCTTCTACTGCTCCTATTTTTTTATTGTTTCCAACAACATCTTCTAATGAAACATAATCTAATTTTCCATTTTTTAATACTGTTAAAACATTAAATTTTCCTTCTAATGCTAGTTCCATTGCTTTTGCTCCATATTCTGTTGATAAGACTCTATCTGTAGCTGTTGGAGTTCCACCTCTTTGCATATAGCCAAGTGTTGTATTTCTTGAAATTAATCCTGTTCTTTCTTCTAGTAATTTAGCTACTTGTTCTCCTGCTCCTCCAAGCTGAATATTAATTACACCTTCTCCACCTTGTCTTGTATTTTTTACAGATATTGTTCCACCTTTTGGAAAAGCTCCTTCTGAAACAACTACTACACTAAAATTTTTTCCAATTGCTTGTCTTTGTTTTATTTTTTCTACTACTTTTTCTATGTCATATGGAATTTCTGGAAGTAAAGCTACATCGGCACCTCCTGCAATTGCTGACTCTAACGCAATCCATCCTGCATATCTTCCCATTACTTCTAAAACCATTATTCTATTGTGTGTTTCAGCTGTTGTATGAAGTCTATCTAGAGCTTCTGTTGCCACTGAAACTGCAGTATTATACCCGAATGTTACATCTGTACATGCAACATCGTTATCTATTGTTTTTGGAACACCTATTACATTTATTCCCCTTAGTGAAAAATCTCTTGCAGATTTTTGTGTGCTGTCTCCTCCTAATGTAAATAAACAATCTATTTCATCTTTTTTTAGATTTTGAACACAAACTTCTGAAAGGTCTTTGTATTGTACTTTTCCATCTTCAATTACCTTATAATTAAACACATTAGAATTTAATGACGAACCAATTATCGCTCCTCCTTTGTGTAAAATTCCTGATGCTGCACTTGATTTATCTAATCTTATATAATTATTTTTTAATAATCCGTTAAAACCATCTATAAATCCATAACATTCTATATTATTTCTTTCTGCAGTTCTTGTTATTGCTCTTATAACTGCATTTAGTCCTGGAGCATCTCCACCATTTATTAAAATTCCAACCTTTTTTAACATTTGTACATTATCCTTTCTTCCTTATTTTATTTTTTTCTCTATTAATGATTTTTCTCCAAAATAAAGAAAAATCCTCCTCATTTAAAACTTATTTTTTTATATTTTGTTACTTTTTATAATATCTTGACTTTTATTTTTTTAATGAATATAATTATTTTATACAAAATCGGAGGAATTATTATGATTGAAAGAGAAAAAAATCCTAACTATTTAAATGACTTTTTGGATTATATGATTACTATTCAAAATAAATCGCCTAATACTGTAAAAGAATATAATTATGACTTAGCAATTTTTTTTAAATTTATAAAAATAAGATTTAAGTTGACAAAAGAAACTGATTTGAAAAAAATTGAATATTCAGATATTGATTTAAATACGATATCAAAAATTAAACTAGATGACTTGCATGCTTTTTTAGCGTACCTTACTACAAATTTTCATAGTAAAGCTGCAACACGTTCTAGAAAAGTTTCTAGCTTAAGAGTATTTTTTAATTATCTTTGTTTAAAAAATCTTTTAGAAATAAACCCTACTCAAAATTTAGAAACACCAAAATTAGATAGACGTTTGCCTAAGTATTTAACCCTTGATGAAAGTAGAAAACTTTTAGATGTCGCCTCAAATGAAGATAATAGAAATAACGAGCGAAATTATGCAATCACAACTCTTTTTTTAAATTGTGGTATGCGTCTTTCTGAACTTGTTGGTATAAATATAAAAGATATAAACTTTTCAGAATGTCAGTTAAATGTAATTGGTAAAGGTAATAAAGAACGTACTATTTATTTAAATAAAGCTTGCATTAGAGCTATTAATAGTTATTTAATTGTTCGTCCAAAAGAAGGTGTAAAAAAAGATTCTAAAAATTCTCAGAATGCTTTATTTTTAAGTGAACGAAGACAAAGAATTTCTAAAAGAAATGTACAGGATATAATATATAAAGAATTACGTCAAGCAGGTCTTGACACTAATAAGTACTCTGTTCATAAGTTAAGACATACCGCTGCTACTTTAATGTATCAATATGGAAATGTTGATATAAGAGCATTGCAAGAACTTTTAGGGCATGAAAGTATTTCTACAACTGAAATTTATACACATGTAAGTAATGAACAAGTTAGAAACGCTGTTGAACGTAATCCATTAGCAAATGAGTAATTTAGGGAATTTCCCTAAATTACTCGTTTTAATTCTTCTATTAATTCTTTATAAAATTCTATTGCTCCTTCATAAGTTTTTATATTTTCTAGGTCTACATCAACTAATTTAAGTAATTCTACAGATTTTTTTGTACATCCTCTACTTAACATATCAATATATTTTTCTACATACCCTTCTTTTTTCTTTAAAATATTGTTCGCAATTACTATTGCTGCAGATATTCCTGTAGCATATTTATAAACATAAAATGGTGTATAAAAGTGTGGTATTCTTGCCCATTCATATTTTATTTGTTCATCTATTACAGTATCTTTTCCGAAATAATCTTCATTTAATTTATAATAAATATTATTTAAATCGTCTGATGATAACATATCTCCTTTTTCAATTTTTGAATGTACTTTTTCCTCGAATTCTGCAAACATTGCTTGCCTAAATAATGTAGCCCTTATCATCTCCAATAATTCATAAATAATTTCTGCTTTTTTTGTTTTGTCTTTTTCATGATTCATTTGATATTTAGCAAGTAAAATTTCATTTGTAGTTGATGCTATTTCAGCAACCATTATTGTATAACTACTATCTAATACATTTTGGTTTTTATTCGAATAGTAAGAATGCATTGCATGACCAAGCTCATGTGCTATTGTACTTATATCTCTTTTATTATATATAAAATTTGTTAATACAAATGGATGAATTCCATATACTCCCATACTATAGGCTCCACCCATTTTATTAGGTTTTTCATATACATCTATCCATGAATTATCAAAAGCTTCTATTATTTTTTCTATATAGTTTTCTCCTAATACACTTAAACTATTTATTACTTGATTTTTTGCTTCTTCAAATTTTACCTCTTCATCTTTTAACTCTATAGGATTTACATATATGTCATATAAATGCATTTCTTTTTGCTTTAATAATTCTTTTTTTAATTTAAGGAACTCATGATTTACATTTAAATTTTTATGAACTGCATCTATTAATGACTTATATACTTTCATAGTTGAATCATCATGAAAAACAGCCATATCTAATGATGATTTATATTTTCTAATTTTAGCAGTAATCACACTTTCTTTAACTCTTGATAAATATAATTCAGAAATTGTATTTAAAAACTCGCTATATTTACTATACATTAATTCAAATGCTTGTTTTCTTATATTTTCATTTTTATTTTTTAAAAATTTAGTATATGTTGCATCTGTCATTTCTTTTTTAGAGCCATCTTCCATAATAATTTCACCAAATTTAAATTCTGTATTGGTGAGTGTATCGAATGTGTTTTCCATACTACTAAAAACTTCAGAATAATTTGCTAATATACTTTCTTCTTCTTTGCTCAAAATGTGTTTTTTATCTTCAATAATTTCTTTTAAAAGTCTTTCATATCTTGATAATTTTTTATTTTCTTTAATAAATTTCATTAATATTTCTTCATCTATATTTGTAATTTCAGGTGTTATAAAAGCTGTAGCTTTTTCAAATTCTGCACCTATATTTTGTACTTTTTTATACAATTTTATATTTTCGCTTTCTGCCATATTTAAGTGATATTTAAGCATTCCATATGCATAAACTTTTTCATATAATTCTAAAGCTTTTTCATATAAATTATAACATTCATAAATTTTGTCCGATGTATTTAAAGAACCTTGATATTTCTCAATATTCTTTAATATCTCTGATAATTTTTTTTGATTTTCTTCAAAGTCATCATTTGTTTTAAAAATGTCTTCTAGATTCCAATCGTATTTTTCTTTCATTTTATCCTCCTTATTTATAATATAAATTTAGACATTTTGAATGATACTATCAAAATGTCTAATTTCAATTATTCTGTACGCAAAGCATTAACTGGATCCTTTTTCGATGCAATATTTGCTGGAATAGCTCCACCTATTAGTGTTAATAACATACTAATTGCTATTAACATTATTGCATGAATCGGATTTAAAACTGCAACATTTTCAAGTGTTGTTTTTTCAAATATTATGCTATTAATTGGAAAAGTAAATAAATATGCAATTAAAATTCCAAGTATACCTGATATCATTCCAATTATTAAAGTTTCAGCATTGAAAACCCTTCTTATATCTTTTTTTCTTGCTCCTAAACTTCTTAATACTCCTATTTCTTTTGTTCTTTCTAAAACACTTATATATGTTATAATTCCAAGCATTATTGAAGAAACTACTAATGATATACTAGAGAAGGCAACAAGAACTATTGTTATTCCATCCATTATCCCATTTGATGTTTCATCTATTAGCTCTGCTTGATTTAAATATGTTACTTTATCTTCTTCTTTTTTGTTTTCATTATATTTATTTAAATAATCTATTAAATTCGACGTTGTTTCAAAATCTTTTGGATATAGCAATATTTTTGTAGGATTTTTTGGTGCTCCAAAGTATAATAACATTTGGTTTTTAGCTACATCATTTTCAAATTTTTCTCCTGTTAAGATACTATAATTTTTATCTTTTTGTGCAATTACAATTTCAGAATTACTGTTTTTTTCAATTATATAATTTTGAAGTTCATTTGTATAATATAAACTTGTTCCTCCTGATGTCACATTTGATTTTTCTTTCTTGACTCTTATTATTCCAACAACTTTTAAAGTTAAATTATTTTCATTATTATACATTTCTTCATCAATATTTTTAAAAATAAAATAATCACCTTGTTTTTTATAAAAATCATCATCAAATACAATTTTTATTTCTTTATTTAATATATCATCAAAAGATACATTATCCTCTTTTATACCTAAAAGCGAATAAACGTCTTTATTAATAGTATTATCTTTATTAACTTCTAATATTATTTCATTTTTATTTTCTGGTAATTTTCCTTGCAAAACATCGTAATATTCAGTTATTAATTTTGTAACAGAATTGTCCTTAAATCCTTTTGAAGGCATTAGAGCCAAAAGTTCTTTTTCTTCGCTTGTAGCAGCAGAATATTTATCATTGTCTTTTTTTATGATATTCATACCATATTTTAGACTGTAGTCCACATTTATACTTGATAAATACTCTGTTGGCATTTTTTCTAAGTATTCTAAATATTCTTTTGATATATTATTTGTTTTAACATTTGATTTTCCTTCAATCTTTAATTCTTTTGAATCTGTAAAGCTATCTTCATTTTCATCCATTGACATTTCTGCCTTTATAGTTTCATTACTTAATCTATCTTCTGTAATCACAATTGGCATAGCATCTGCTACTTTTTCTTCAAATATTTCTATTTGCTTTGAAAATCCATTTGATAATGATAATATTAAAGCA
Organism: uncultured Clostridium sp.; assembly: GCA_900554175.1. Lineage (GTDB taxonomy): Bacteria > Bacillota > Clostridia > TANB77 > CAG-508 > CAG-269. Next base: position 81,657 of record USGK01000001.1, on the reverse strand, counting down.
ATACCAATTATCCCTATCGATGATGCAAAAGCTGTTAAAAATGTTCTTCCTTTTTTTGTTCTAATATTATTTAAGCTTAGATGTATTGCTGTAAAAATATTCATTGATGTTTTATTTAGTTTATATTCACAATTTGTATCTTCATTTTCGTCTACTTTATTTGTATCTTCTTCTAAAACACCATCTTTCATTCTAATTATTCTATCTGCATACTTTTCTGCAAGTTCTGCATTATGCGTAACCATTATAACTAGTTTATCTTTTGATATTTCTTTTATTAGTTCCATGATTTGTACACTTGTTTTTGAATCTAGAGCTCCTGTAGGTTCATCTGCTAGAATAATTTCAGGGTCATTTGCCAATGCTCTTGCAATGGCAACTCTTTGCATTTGCCCTCCTGATAATTGATTTGGTTTTTTATGAATATGTTCTTTTAAACCTACCTTTTCCAATAATTCTATAGCTTTCTTTTTTCTATATTTTGGTTTCTTTCCAGATAATGTCATTCCCATTTCTACATTATCTAATACATTCATATGTGAAATTAAATTATAACTTTGAAAGATAAATCCTACTGATTTATTTCTATATGAATCCCAATTTTTTCCCTTAAAATTCTTTGTACTCTTTCCTTTTATTATTAAGTCTCCTTCATCATATTGATCTAAACCTCCTATAATATTTAAAAGAGTTGTCTTTCCTGAACCTGAAGGGCCTAATATTGCTACAAATTCATTTTTTCTAAACTTTAAATTTACTCCTTTTAAAACATGTTGATTTAGTGTTTTGGTTTTGTAACTTTTTTGTATGTTTTTTAATTCTAACATATTCTTTTTTCCTTTCTCTTATATTTTCCTATTTATTTTTGAATATATTCTAACAGAATTTTTTTGTTATTTCAATACTAAAGTAAAAAATAGGAAAAATAAATTTTTCCTTTGAGAGTTGCTAACGCAACTCTTTTTTTGTATAATCTTATTTAGAGGAAAATATGGAAAGTATAGAGACTATTAATGAAAATGATTTTTTTGAATTCTATAATTCTAGAACTTATACTGCTAATTGTTTTAATGATGATGGTTCTTTAAATAAAAATTATAATTCATTTAAAACTACTGGTGTTATTGCTTCAATTTTTGAAGACCATTGGGCTACTACTTATTCAAATAATAAAGATATTATTGATCGTTGTCGCCCTAATGCTTCTCAAGAAATTCAAAAAATTATTGATTGTTATAATAAAAACTTGGGTTGTTCTGTTTATGAATGTCCTCTTTGTCATGACATTATTTTTGTTGGGCACACCTGCAAATCACGTTTTTGTTCTTCTTGTGGATACAAATACAAGAATCAAAGGGTCGAAAACATTTTACAAACTGCATACAATTGTCAACACAGACAAATTGTTTTTACTATTCCTGAACAACTTAGAAAATATTTTTTCTTTCCCTTTGAAAATAGAATTAATCTTCTCTTTAAAGCTGTTAGAGATACTATTTATTCTATTCTTAATGAATCTTTTAAAAAGAATAAAAAAGGAATTTTGAAAAAGTATTCTTCTAGAATCAAATACACTCCTGGTTTCTTTGCTTTCCTTCATACTTTTGGTAGAGATTTAAAATGGAATCCTCATATTCATATCCTTATTGCTGAAATAAAATTAGGTAATAATAACTCATGTATGCCTTGGAATTTCTTTGACTATAATGCCCTTTCTTTTCGTTTTCAAAAAATTCTTTTAGATATACTTTCGAAAGAATTGGGTAAATCTTTTGATAAAGAAAAATCTTCTCTTTATCGAAAATATTCTAAGGGGTTCTATGTTTATGCTGAACCTAAAAAATTTAAAGACTTAAAATCGGGTATTGAATATGTTACTAGATATTGCGGAAGAGTTCCCATTAGTGAAAATAGAATTATTAATTATGATGGCTCTAATGTCACTTTTTCTTATATTGACCATAAAGATAATATATGTCATAAAATTACATTACCAGCTTCTCAATTTATTATGATTTTATTAAGACATTTATTGCCAACTCAATTTAAAATAATTAGATATTATGGTTTTTATAGAAAAAAACATTCTTTGCACTCAAAAATGGTTCCTTTAATAAAACAACATTGTAGAAATTTTAGAAAATCTCTTCTTAATCATCAAGCTAATATTTTATTAAATTTTGATAGAGATCCTTATAATTGTCCTAAATGTGATACTAAAATGAATTTTGTCCTCTGTATTAATTCGAAATGAGGTTTTTTATATGTTTGATTTTGACTCTTTTCCATTTAAATTAAGTGGTCAAACAGTTGCTTACATCTGTCCAAAATGTAAATACAAATTTGATGCACCAATTGAAGCTGTTTTAGAATTTGAACAAGAAGATGCATGGAATGGATTACCTATTTCTACTCCTCCTTATACAATTTGTTCAAAATGTAACTTCGATAAGTGTGTTCCTATTGATTATGTTTCAAAGAGAGGCTATCATCACATTTATAAGGAAAATTAATTTTTTTAACTTAATCTTAGTATTTTTAAGCCAAAAAAATATAGCTTTTTTGGTTTATTTGTATTGACATAACTTTTTTTGGTTATTTCATTAAACTTGTATAACTTTCCTATTATAAAATTAAAACTGTCAAAAATTTGACAGTTCTAGTTTCTATTATTTTCTATTCATTGGCTTTTAAGCTTGTTACCATATCTATCGTCTTAACTTTCTTAGATAAAATTTTATTTATACAAAATGTAACAATAAAACTTCCAATGAAGGCATATAAATATGAGAAAAATTTAACCTGTGCAGCGAAGTCATAATTATCTCCAAGAGCTGCCTTAAATATATAATCTGTCATTAAATATCCTAGTGGTAATCCTAGGATTATTCCAACCAATGCAAGCCATATATTTTGTTTTATAAATATATCTTTTATTTGTTTATCTTTAAATCCTAATACTTTTAATGTAGCAAATTGGTATTGTTTTTCACCAAATGAAAGTATTCCTAAATTGTAAATTATTACAAATCCTAGAATAGCTGACAAAGTAATTAATAAAACTATCAACATTTTCATTGTTGCAACCATACTATTCATTCCATCTTTTATATTATCTTTGCTCTGAATAGTATTTACTCCTGATAGTTCTTTCACATCTTTTAAATCTTCATTTGTATAAATCGAATCAGCTTTGTAGTTTACTCCAATTGACTCAATATACTTTTTGGAAGCGGAAATTGTTTGAGACTGTGGATCACGATTTAATCCAGTAATTTTTGATGTATACCATGTATCTTCTCCAAATTTATGCCAAGTAATTTCATCTCCAATTTTTAAATTATATTTATCTGACATTTTTTCTGTTATAAATATGCCATCATCTGATAAATCTATTTTTTCTCTACTATGTCCTGTTACATTTAAGTAATCTTTAGCATCATTTACTGTTATTGTGCTTGCCTGTTTATTATTTCCATCTTTAAATTCTATTCCTATTGTTTCGCTTGTTTTATCCCCATATTTTAATATCAAATCATTATATTGTTCATCGCTATATTCATTTGAAAGGTTTAATTTGTAATCAAAATTACAAATAGTATCAAATTGCCACGATAAATAGGCATTCATTGTATCTAGCATTCCTAATGCACATACAACAAGCATTGTACATCCAATTACTCCAACTATTGCCATTAAACTTCTTCCTTTGTTTCTAGCAATATCTCTTAAATTCCATTTTGTGGATATCGATGCATTTTTAAAAATACCTTTAGTCATATCAAACTTTGTGTTTTTAACCTTAGGAATCTCTGTTCTTAATGCTTCTGTCGCTGGTTCTTTTAGTATTTTTCTACATGATAAATATGTTATAAAAGTGATTAAAATAACTACAATAATGGCTAAAATATATACTTCTGGAACAATTGCAATTGAATATTCTGGTATTTCAAAATAAGTCATCTCCATATTTAGAAAGCCATTTCCTATTAATATAGCTCCTAAAATAGTTCCTGAAATTGCAGATATTAAACTTATCCAAAATCCGAAACTTATATAATGCCATGTTATTTTTCTTTTCTTTATTCCTAAAGCTTTCATTGTACCAATTTGTGTTCTTTGTTTCTTTACAAATCTATTCATTGTTGTAATTACCGATAGCATTGCTATAAATAAAAATAGAAATGTAAATACTTTAGAATATGTTCTTCCTTCTTCTACCTCTGATTGATATCCTTGGTATGATGCACACGAAGTTCTGTCTGTTACTGCAATTGCAGATTTTATGTTATTTTCGATATCTGCTTTTACATTTTCTACTTTTGTTGTATCATCAACATCCACAATTATTTGATTAAATACATAATAATCTTCTATTTTAAAATCTGAAATTATTGATTTAATTATATCTTCTGTCGAATCGCTTGAGTTATCAAATAACATTTGTGCCATTGCGTTTTCTGCTATAATATTTTTTTTCGCTTCATCTAAAATATAATTTTTTGGAAATTCTTTAATAGATAGATATGCGAATCCAAAATCTTTATGTGTTGGAAATATAGCAGTTTCATCTTTTGTTATGTATACATGATCTGGAGTTTCAACTAAACCTTTAACTTTTTCTTTTATAATATATCCTTCATATTTTAAAGATATTTCGTCTCCTACTTTAATTCCTAAGTTATCTGCTAAGTATTTATCAAACCATATTCCTTCTTTATCTTTCGAATATTCTTCTCCATTAACTACATACATTTTTGAAATATTATTTGTCTCTAAAAAATTAGTTTCAATCACAACATCATTAAAGTTTTGTAAATCACATCTTATACTCAATAATCTTTCTGCATCTTTTACATTGCTTAAGTTTTTTACATCTTTTAAATCATCTTCATTAAAATTTTTTCCACTAATCCACAAATCTTGTAAATTATATTCATCATAATATTTTGATGCACTTAAATCCATTCCATCCATATATCCATGTATTCCTGAAAATGCAAAAATTCCAAGAAATACCATTATAAAAATATTGATGAATTGTGATTTATTTATTCTAATGTCTCTTAATATTTTTTTATTTAATCTACTCATTTTACCATTTCACCTCATCAATCTTTTTAGGATTTTGGTTTTGTATTACACTTTCAATTTTTCCATTTTTTACTCTTATTACTGTATCTGCGATTTCTGCAAATAAACTATTATGAGTAACTATAATTACTGTATTTCTTCCATCATTTCTATCGCATTGTTTCTTTAGAAGTTTTAATACTTCAACTCCTGTCTTAGAATCCAGTGCTCCAGTTGGCTCATCACAAAGTAATAACTTTGGATCCTTAGCAATTGCTCTAGCAATTGACACTCTTTGTTGTTCACCTCCAGATAATTGATTAGGAAATTTAGACATATGTTTTTCAAGACCTACGTCTTTTAATGCTTCTTTTGGGTTCAATCCATTTTTCACAATATCTTTGACAATTTCAACATTTTCTAAAACTGTTAATGTTGGTAAAATATTATAAAATTGAAAGATAAAACCTATATTTTCAGCTCTGTAATCGCTTAGCTCTTTTTCATTATACTCTGAAATGTCTTCTCCATCTACAATTAAATTTCCACTTGTAACTTTATCCATTCCTCCTATTAAATTTAAAAGTGTTGATTTACCTGCACCAGAAGGTCCAAGTATTACCACTAATTCACCTTTGTTTATAGATAGATTTATGTTATCTAAAGCTTTAAATTCATTTTCTCCTATTTTGTATGTTTTACTAACATTTTTTAATTCTACTATTTTTTCCATGGCTTTTTTCCTTTCCAATTTTTTATTTTAAAATATGAATTTTTTTTCATATTTTTTTCTGTATTATACTTTTATAAAATCCAAATGTCAATATTAATATGAACTTTTTTTCATATTTTTTTCTTGACATCTTATTTTTTTGATATTATAATTAATTTTAGGAAATTTATGGAGGAATTTATAATGGCTGAAAATGAAATAAGAGAACCTACTCAAAAGCGTTCTATTGAAAAAAAAGAAAAAATAATAAAATCGGGTTTTGAATTAATTTGTGAAAAGGGTTATCACAACACTAATACTGCTGAAATAGCAAAAGCTGCAGGAGTTTCTACAGGCATAGTCTATCAGTATTTCAATGACAAGCATGATATTTTATTAGTTGGCATAAAAAAATATGCAACAAGTATTTTTTATCCTATGTTAAATGTTGCTCAAAACACTATTATTGACCCTGCTAATATAAATTCTATATTAAATAAAATGATTATGAAATTCACTAAAAATCACATAATGTCACAAAAAGCTCATGAAGAAATAACTGCAATGATTCACTCTGATAAAGAAATTGCAGAATTTTTCAGAGAATATGAAATATATATAACAAATTCAATTGTTAAAATACTTTTAAATAGTGGTTTTAGACCAGATAATTTAACCGAACGTGTTCACATTTCTTTACACTTGATTGATGATTTATGTCATGAAATTGTTTATCATAAACATGAAGAAATAAATTATAATATTATGACTGATATTGTTATAAAATCTGTTATTGATTTATTAATATAGTGATATTATTTAAAAACAAAGCTGAAAAAACCAGCTTTGTTTTTTACTGTTTTTTCATTTCTTCCATCTTTTTCGCATCACTTAATTTTCTTGGCACAAATCCTTTTGAAATGACTCTTTCAATTTCTTCGGTACTAATTTTCCCTATTGGCAAATCATTTCCAGTTTGACCTCCCCTTAATAGATAATTATTATCCTTATATCTATAAATGCAAAGAATTTTACAATTTTCTTCATCTTCTTGTACCAAATTTATGGGAATTGGAGTTTCTTTTATCATTTCTCTTGGAATAATACTTTGTGCATACATCATAACAAAATCCTTTGCCTCTTCAAATCCAAAATCCTTAATATGCTTTTTTAATTTTTCAAATACAAAATCAAAAATTTTTGAATCATCTTTGCCTTTCATATATTTACACATTTCTTCTTGGATCCTTTCAGTATATTCTAGAAATATTTTACAAACTTGCGAATTTGTCTTTTCTCTATGCTCTTCTTTTCTATGAAATCCTGGTAAATCTTTGCCCAACTGAGCTTCACCTATTTTTATTCTTGTTAAAGCTTTTTCTGTCAATAAATCTTGAACAAATTCTCCATCATCAAGTTTTACAATGGTATAATAATGTCCAATAGAATTATCATTACTCTTCTCATTTTTACCTAATTGAATTTCATAATCAGAATCAAAACTTGCATCATAAATTCCTGGGACATCAATAACAGAGCCATTTTCTCTTATTTCTCCTTCAACATCTTCTTTATATTGAACAGCAACTACTTTTGCATCTATTCCAATCTTAGTAAGTATTGCTGTATATATTTCGGCCATTCCTTTACAAACTTGTTCTCTTGATTGTATACTAGATTTTTCTGACAATATTTTTGATTGTCTAATTTCGCTTGATTTACTTTTTGGTCCATCAAAATTTTGACTTAAATCGTATTCAAATCCAATACTATAATTATTATTATATATAATTAATTTTCCTAATTCAATATGTACAAACTCTGCTAATTTTTTATCAGAATAGCCTTCGTTTCTTAATTTTTGTGCATTTTGAATTATTTGTTTTATTTCATTTTCCATAATAGAACCTCTTTAGTTTAATAAATCTTTTTAACTTAAAAATACTCTATATCTTTATTTCCATATATCTCCATTAATATGTTTTGTTAGTGCCATTATAAAAGCATTTTTTGTTAAGTCTATTCTTGTTACTTCATCTTTTGTTAGGAAACTTATTCCACCTTTTCCTTTACTTAATTCTTTTCCATCAAATATTTTATCCATAACTTTTCCAAGTTCTGTTGCTTTAATTTCTTCTATGTATTTATCTGGAATTGGAAAACCTTGACTTATTCCAACACTTTGATATCCTTTTGAATCTTCTACAACTACTGCATTTATATCAATCCATTCTCCTAGCAAATTTGTAATTCCTGCTTCACTTGATATAAAATAATCAGCTTTTATATTATTATTTTTTGCATATTCTTTTAAATTTTTAACTCTATTTTTAGCTCCTTGAATTATTTCTTCATTTATAGGTTGATCTCCTACATCTGAATTTACAGCTATTCCCTCTATTTCTATATTTTCAAAATATTTTTCAAATGCTTGTTTTGCTCCTTCTATTTTTCCCGGATTTATTGTTCCTATTAATATTCTCATTTGCTTTCCATCTCCTTTATATCTATATATATTTCTCCCCAATTGCTAATTTCCTTTAAATATTTATTTTGTTCTAACTTTTTCATTTCGCCTAGAGATAAAATGTAATAATTTTATATCATTTTTTTAGCAAAAAGTAAATTGAAATTATAAAATTTTGTAATCTTTTAATATTCTTCTTTTTGCATACTAAAAGCACATATATAAGTGTCTTTTAATCACTCATACATGTGCTTTGTATTTTCTTCAATTTTTTTAAAGCATACACAATTACTACTACTAATTCTTAACTTATTTGTAAGCTGTTATTCCATAATATCTTCTTATTAATAAAATTCCTTTATTTGTTTTATGATTTTCTATATATTTATCCAATATTGAAAAGTCTAATTTTTCATTTAAACTTTTAGAATTTTCTTCCTTTGAAAATTCTTGCAATATTGGAGTTTTTAACAAAAGAGCAATTAAATCATCTTTTGTTTTATAATATTCCTTTATATGTATAGGCACTAATTCAACATTTTTAAATCCTGCATCAAGAATATTTTCATAATCTATTTGACTAATTGGTTTTAAATCTTTATATGCTTGTCCTTTACCATATAATTTTTTTAACTCCCAACAGTCAAGCTTATCTACTCCTCTTAATAGTAATAATCCACCTTCTTTTAGGACATTATATATTTGTTTAGCATCTATACAAGTATGTCTAGCTACAACTATATTAAAATAATCATTAGGAAAAGTTATTTTTAAATTGTTCATAATTTTAAATTCAATATTATATTTTTTACTTTTTTCTAAATTATGATACGCTGTTTTAATCATTTCTTCTGACAAGTCTGTGCCTATTATTTTAGTAACATTAGGAAAAAATTCTAATACTTTTTCTCCTCCCCCAGTTCCTAAATCTAATATATAATCGCTTTTTTTAGATTGCTCATTTAAAATTTTGTACATATCCCAATTAGTAAAATTTTCTTCTTCTATTTTTATGTCACTAAAATCCCAATCTTTGATTCTATTATAAAAATCAATCTCATTACTCATTTTTATTTTTCCTTTCATATTTATACTAAAGTCTTTGCCAACTTATTTTAAAATCATTTCTGCGCAATCCCATTGTTCATCATAAAATTGATATGAATTTTTTTCTATATTAACTACATTGAATCCAACCGATTTATAGCATTTAAAAGCTCTATCATTAACGATAAAAACACCTAAGCTTATTTCTTTTGCACCTAATTTTTCTTTAGCATATTCAATTGCTTCTTTAATTATTTTTTTTCCATAACCTTTTCCTCTTATTTTCTTGTTTACTATAATAAATCCTAATCGAATTATCTCTGGATTTTCTCCTGGATTTCTTAATATTAAATGTGCAATGATTTTTCCATCGTCTTCTAATGTAAAAGGATAAAAATTTGATGTTTTTTGACACTCTAAATAATTATTATTTATATCTGAAGGCAAAGCAGGATAATTTTCATATCTATTTGCACTCCATAATCTAAATTCTCTTTCATTTTCTATCCAACTTAGTATTTCTTTAGCATCTTCTTTTTTATATTTTCTAAAGTTCATATTATCCCCCATTACATATTAATATTTTAAAAATACTCTAATTTATTAGCATTTATAAATTACATTTAAAGTTCTATTTTTTCATTTTCAACTAGGATATTTAAGAAATTTGTTTTTCTAATACCTTTGTTAGTTCAACAACTTTTCTAAATTTTTCTTTTGCCATTTTTGATATGATTTAGTTATCAAATATTTCATAGAAACATATATTAACAAGCCACATTTATTCTAATATTTGTATTATATAATAACATCGTTTAACTTTCCCTCATATCTACAAAACAATAGAAGTTATACCTGTTGTGCCCACAGTAGATACATCCTCAAATTCTCTAGTATTTCAAGCACTTTGTTCTATTTTCAAAAAATTAATTTATGTGTTTCCACTTACCACTTAAGCAATTACTTTAACTTTCACACTCAAATTTTGATGTTTTTCTTTTCCGAATCTGCCTTTTTGTTCAAAAGTTATAATCTCTGAAACCATATCAAAATCAAGTATTACATGTCTTGTTTTAGTTCTAGCACTGATACACACTCCACATGGCTTGTAAAAGGAAACATATCAACAGGTTGAATCATTTTAACATCATATTTTTCCTCTAACAACTTCAAATCTCTAACTAAAGTTGCAGGGTTACAACTAATATATGTAACCTTCTTTGGACAAATTTTCAAAATATTGTTAATAGTATTAATATCCAAGCCTTTTCTTGGAGGATCAACAATAACAATATCCGGAATAATTTTTTTATTTTCAATCAAGTCATTCAAAATTACCTCAGCATCACCTGCAATAAATTCAGTGTTATCAATATTATTTATCTTCGCATTACATTTAGCATCTTCTATTGCTTGTTCAACAATCTCAATCCCATGAACTTTTTTAGCAAATTTTGAAGCAAACAAAGAAATTGTTCCTATTCCACAATATAGGTCAAATACAACATCATTTTTTGTAATACCTGTGTTTTCAATTGCAATATTATATAAAGCTTCTGCTTGAACAGGGTTTACCTGATAAAATGACAGTGGTGAAATCTTAAATGTAAATTCTCCTAGTTGATCTTCAATGTATCCATTTCCAACTATATTTATGTTCTTTTCGCCTAAAATGACATTTGTTTTTTTCTTGTTCACATTTAAAACCACACTTGAGATAGACGGATATTTTTCTTGTAAAGAACTTGATATTTCTCTTGCAAAAGGTATTTTTTCTCCATTTACAACTAAAATTACCATTCTTTCTCCTGATCTAAATCCTGTTTTTATAACTATATGTCTAAATAGTCCTTTATTAGTATTTTCATTATAAACAGATAATTTATACTTTCCTATAAGATTTGCAATATATTTAGAAATTTCTGTGGCTTCTCTATCTTGAATTAAACATTCTTTAACTGGAATTATTTCATGAGTTCTGCTCGCAAATACACCTACAATTGGATTGCTATTTTTATCAACTCCTATTGGATATTGGAGCTTATTTCTATAATAATATGGATTTCCCATAGCCCATGTTAATTTAGTTTTTATCTTTTCTCTTAAATTCTTATCAACTAAATTTTGAACCATATTTTGCTTAATATTTAATGTGTATTCATAATCAATATGCCTTAAATTACATCCTCCACATCTTTTATATGTACTGCAGTCTTGTTCTGTTCTATAACTTGATTTCTTCACTATTTCTAGTATTTTACCATATGCATGTGATTTTAATACTTTTACAATTAAAATTTTAATTTTTTCTCCTTTAATAGCTCCAGGAACAAATACTGTAAATCCATTTATTTTTGTAATTCCTTCTCCTTCACAGCCATTGTCTATTATTTCTACAATGTACTCTTGATTTTTCTTTATTTCCATGTTTTATCTCCTTTTAATTGTACTAATTTTATAGCATTTAATACTTTATGTCAAGGATAATTAATATGTTATACAAAAAGATGCTAATACCATTACAATTAGCATCTTTTCTTTGTTAATATTGTCTTCCCCAAACTACCATTTTATATGCTTTCTTTCCGCAAACAACACATTTATCATCTATATTTTCTTGAACAAAAGGCATACATCTTGATTTAGCAGCAGTAAGCTCTTTTATTTTTTCTTCACATGCCGTATCTCCGCACCACATTGCCTTTATAAATCCCTGTTCTTTATTCATATTTTCCTGAAATTCTTCTAAGTTATGTGCTATTGTTGTTTTTTGTTCCATTCTCTTTTTGCATTCATCAAACATATTTTGTTGAATTTTTTCTAAAATCTCTCCGATTTTACTTTCAAGTTCTTCTATTTTTACTTCTACTTTTTCGTTTGTATCTCTTCTAACCAAAACACAAACTCCATTTTCTATATCTTTTGGTCCCATTTCTATTCTTAATGGAATACCTCTCATTTCCCAGTCGTTAAATTTATATCCTACTGATACTTTTTCTCTATCATCTAATTCGATTCTATAATTATTTTTTAACTGCATATATATTTCTTGAGCTTTTTCTTTTACTCCTTCTTTATGAATTGCTATTGGAACAATAACGGCTTGTATTGGAGCTACTCTAGGTGGTAATTTGAGTCCTCTATTATCTCCATGTGCCATTATTAATGCTCCAATTAATCTTGTTGAAGATCCCCATGATGTTTGATAAGCATATTCTTGTTTTCCTTCTCTATTTTGGAATGTTACATTAAATGGTCTTGTAAAGTTTTGTCCAAAATAATGTGAAGTTCCTGATTGTAATGCTTTTCCATCATAAGTCATAGTTTCAATTGTATATGTTTCATCTGCTCCAGCAAATTTTTCTGATTCAGTTTTTATTCCTTTTATTACTGGTATTGCTAAGAGATTTTCTACAACATCGGCATATATATCTAACATTTGTAAGGTTCTTTCCTGTGCTTCTTTTGCTGTTTCATGTATTGTATGACCTTCTTGCCATAAAAATTCTCTTGAACGTAAAAATGGTCTTGTTTCTTTTTCCCATCTTAAAACATTACACCATTGGTTGTATACAAAAGGCAACTCTCTCCATGATGATAGCCATTTTGAATACATTGTAGTTATAATAGTCTCTGAAGTAGGTCTTATACATAATTTTTCTTCTAAATCTTCTCCACCTGCATTTGTAACCCATGCTACTTCTGGTGCAAAACCTTCAACATGATCCTTTTCTTTTTGTAATAAGCTCTCTGGTATTAATACAGGAAAGTATGTATTTTTTACTCCTGTTTTTTTAAACTCTTTGTCCATATAATTTTGTATATTTTCCCATATAGCATATCCATATGGTCTTATTGCAATACATCCTTTTGTATCTGTATAATCTGCAAGTTCTGCTTTTAATACAATATCTGTATACCACCTTGCAAAATCTTCATCTATATTTGTAATTTCTTTAACAAATTCATTATTTTTCAATTTCATTACCTCTCCTTTACCAATAATGCTCTTATTATATACTATTTTCTAATCATTTTCAATATTTTTAAAAAATAAATAATCCATTTCTAAAATTTCGACAGACTTTTTAAAAAAATATAGTATAATATATATAACTATTCATATTAACTAAACTCTGTAATATAAAAAATAATTTTAGATATACTCATATGAAAGGAATTTAAAATGGAACTAAATATATTTAAAAGTGAAAATAATGAATCCAATGATATAGTAGAAGATTTAATTCAAGATTTAACAAATTTCTTAAATAACAATTCAAAAAAGATTCATAATGAAGAAAAAATAAACAAAGAAATTATAAATGAAAATAATTCTAAAAATAAACTTAAAGAACCTTTATCTAATTCAAATTATATTAATTCTCAAAAGACTGAAAATAATAATCAGCTAAATTTAAAGCAATCACATAAATTGGAACAAAATCTAGACAGGATTGAAGGCCATCTATATTTGGTTACATCAGATTTGAATGGAAAAATTTATTTGTGGGATTTTACCGATAAACCTGAACATGAATTTGAAGAAAAAGAACTACCAAAAAGCCTTTTAAATTTAGCTAAAGAAGGCTCTCTACTTCAATTCAAAAATGGTACTTATGAATTTTACTCTGATTCTGGATATGATTTATTATTTGAAGAAGAATAGTTTGAAGGTTACCACAGTAAATATATTATCAACTAATAGATAAAATAAGAAAAAATAATAAAAAATTCAAATGGACAAAACCGTATTTTGGTATTTGTCCACGTTTCTTTTTAATATTATATAAAATTACTGTAATTGAGTATTATCAACTATTTCATAGCTTCTTCTACTGCAACTGCAACTGCAACAGTAGCACCAACCATTGGATTGTTACCCATTCCAATTAATCCCATCATTTCAACATGTGCTGGAACTGATGAACTTCCTGCAAATTGTGCATCCGAATGCATTCTTCCCATAGTATCTGTCATACCATAAGAAGCTGGTCCTGCTGCCATGTTGTCTGGATGTAATGTTCTTCCTGTTCCTCCACCTGAAGCAACTGAGAAGTATTTTTTACCTGCTTCTAATCTTTCTTTTTTATATGTTCCTGCTACTGGATGTTGGAATCTTGTTGGATTTGTTGAATTTCCTGTTATAGAAATGTCAACATCTTCAAGCCACATTATAGCTACACCTTCTCTAACATCATTTGCACCATAACATTTAACTTTACTTCTTTCACCATCTGAATATGGTATTTCTTCTATTACATTTACCTTTCCAGTAAAGAAATCAAAATCAGTTTTTACATAAGTAAATCCATTAATTCTTGATATTACTTGTGCTGCATCTTTTCCAAGACCATTTAAAATTACTCTTAATGGTTCTTTTCTTACTTTATTTGCAGATCTAGCAATACCTATTGCCCCTTCTGCTGCTGCAAAACTTTCATGTCCTGCTAAAAATGCAAAACATTTTGTTTCTTCTGATAATAACATTGATGCTAAATTACCATGTCCTAATCCAACTTTTCTGTCATCTGCAACTGAACCTGGTATACAAAATGCTTGTAATCCTTCTCCAATTGCTTTAGCAGCATCTGATGCTTTCTCACATCCTTTTTTTATTGCTATTGCTGCTCCTAATGTATATGCCCATGCTGCATTTTCAAAACAAATTGGTTGAACTCCTTTTACTATATCGTAAGGATTAAACCCTTTATCTGTGCATATTTTCAATGCGTCTTCAAAATCTTTTATTCCATATTTTTCCATTACTGGTTTTATTTGGTCTATTCTTCTTTCATAACTTTCAAATGTTACTGCCATTTTAAAATTCCTCCTATTTAAAATATACTATTACAAATTAATTAAATTTATTTTAATTAATTTTCTCTTGGATCTATTTTCTTAACTGCTTCATTAAATCTTCCATAAGTTCCTGAAGCTTTTTCTATAGCTTCTTTAGGATCAATTCCTGCTTTAATATTATCCATCATTTTTCCTAAATGAACATATTTATATCCTATAATTTGATCATCTTTGTCTAATCCAAGTTCAACAATATATCCCTCTGCAAGGTTTAAATATCTTGGTCCTTTTAATGAACTAGAATAGATTGTTCCAACTTGACTTGTATGTCCTTTTCCTAGATCTTCAAGTCCTGCTCCTACTGGAAGTCCTCCTTCTGAGAAAGCTGTTTGTGTTCTTCCGTATACTATTTGTAAGAACAATTCACGCATAGCTGTATTTATTGCATCACATACTAAGTCTGTATTTAATGCTTCTAGAATTGTTTTACCTGTTAGTATTTCTCCTGCCATAGCAGCTGAATGTGTCATTCCTGAACATCCTACTGTTTCAATTAATGCTTCTTGTATAATTCCATCTTTTACATTTAAAGTTAATTTACAAGCTCCTTGTTGTGGTGCACACCATCCAATACCATGTGTTAAACCTGATATGTCTTTTATTTCTTTTGCTTTAACCCATTTTCCTTCTTCTGGAATTGGTGCAGGTCCATGATCTACACCTTTTTTTACAGTGCACATGCTTTCTAATTCTTTTGAATAAATCATTTTCTAATTCCTCCTTTAAAAGTTACAACAGAAAAACGTATGCTATTTTTATGCATAGTTTATCTTTTAATTGCATTTCCTAGTTTTCACTATATGTAAAATATTAATTTTACACAAACTATATAATATCACAATCTGTTAATTTTGACAAGATTTTACAAAATTTTTTTAATTTTACCATTTATAAACTTCATTTGAATAATTAAAAACCAATAATGTAATGTCTTTAATTAACACTCTGTGTGGCTCAATATAAGAAAGATTAGTTTTATCTAATTTTCTTATACTTCCATTTATAAATGTTGGTGTTACATTTGCAAACTCACATATAAATTCTAGCCTTTTCTTTAAACTTTCTTCAAATTGTAGTTCTTGTTTAATTATTTTCATTTTTATACCATCCTTTCGTTTGGATGATTTAATGTTGTTTTTAAACAACAAAAAAATCAACCAGATTTCTCTGATTGATTTCATATCTTCCGCTTCAAACTAAAAGTTCGAACAGAAACGTCATTGGTGCGGATGAGAGGACTTGAACCTCCACGTCGTTGACACTGGTTCCTAAGACCAGCGCGTCTGCCAGTTCCGCCACATCCGCATATTTGATTGACAATTGTTATATTACCATATTTAAAATATATTGTCAATCTTTTTCTAAAAAAAATTTCAACTTTTTTTATTTAGTATTTTTATCTATGCAATCATCTTTTCTAAAGTTAAAAATCTTATTTGCAAAAATAGAAAATCAATGCTCCTATCATAGAAATAATAAACCCCAATATTTTAAAACCTGTCGTAGCTTCATTTTGGTCACCAAAGCTAAACCAATCTTCTGTTAATGTTCTTGCATCATAGACACATATTACTCCAATAGCAACCATTATTAATCCAACTATTTTTAAAACCATCATATTAATTTCATCTCCTTTTTATATCTCAATCCTATCAGAAAATTTATCTTTAATTAAATTTTTTAATTTTATATTTTTTTCTGACGTTAAAGCATAATCTTCTTTCATTATCTCATTCGCAAGTTTTTGGACTTCTTTCAATTCTGAAATATCTTCAAATAGATTTGCAATCTTCATTTCTGGGATTCCATGTTGCGCTGTTCCAAAAAAGTCTCCAGATCCACGAAGTTCTAAATCCTTTTCAGATATTATAAATCCGTCATTTGTATCGCACATTACTTTCATTCTTTCTCTAACAGTTTTTCCTTTTCCTTCGTATTTTAAAACACAATATGACTTAAATTCTCCACGTCCTACTCTTCCTCTTAATTGATGAAGTTGAGCTAATCCAAATCTTTCAGCATTTTCAATTACCATTATATTTGCATTTGGAACATCAACACCAACTTCAATTACTGTAGTCGAAATTAATATGTCTATTTTCCCATCCTTAAATTTTGTCATTATTTCATCTTTTTCTTTTGGTTTCATTTTTCCGTGTAAATATTCTACATTGTATTCAGAAAATGTTTCAAATTTGTATTTTTCATAAAGCTCTTCAACAGATTTTAAATCCATATCTTCATTTTCCTCTACAAGTGGACATACAATATATGCTTGTCTTCCTTCATTAATTTGTTTCTTTACGAATCCATTCAATCTATCTTCAAGTTCTTTTGTAACTGCAAAAGTATCTATTTTTTTTCTATTCGGTGGAAGCTCATCAATTATTGAAATGTCCAAATCTCCATATAAAATTAATGCTAGTGTTCTTGGAATTGGAGTAGCTGACATTACAATAATATCTGGTTTCTTCCCTTTGGAATTTAGTGTTGCTCTTTGCTTTACACCAAACCTATGTTGTTCATCTGTTACAACAAGCCCTAAATTTTTAAAAATAACATTTTCTTCTAAAAGTGCAGTCGTTCCTATTAATATATCTATTTCTCCATTTGAAAGTCTTTTTAAAATATCTTCTTTTTTCTTTTTTGTGACAGATGAAATCAATAGTTCACATCTAATATCAAACTGTTTTAAAATGTTGTTAAAGTTCTTTAGATGTTGATCAGCTAGAATTGATGTTGGTGCCATTATTGCTACTTGATATCCAGATTTAACTGCTTTATATGCAGCAATTATACTAACAATGGTTTTACCTGATCCTACATCTCCCTGAACTAGTCTATTCATTGATTTTCTAGACTCCATATTATTGTCAATTTCCTCTAAAACTCTTAGTTGAGCTTTAGTTAATTTAAAAGGTAATTCATTAATTACATCAGACATCTTTACACTTGATTCAAACTTAATTCCATCCTTGCATTCCAAATTATTTTCTTTTAATTTTAATAATGCAAGCTGAAAACCAAGTAATTCTTCAAAAACTAAACGTCTTCTTGCTTTTATAAAATTATCATTATTTTTTGGAAAATGGATATTTTTTATAGCCTCATTTATTTCCATAAGATCATATCTTTTACAAATATAATCAGGAATATTTTCTTCTAGATTTCTATATACTTCATTTATTCCATTTTCTATTATTTTTCTTATCACATTTTGTGAAATTCCCGAAGTCAGAGGATATAAAGGAATTATTTTTCCAGTGTTTCTATTTTTACCATCTTCGTCAAATACTGGTGATTTCATTTCAAATCTACCTAGCTTTGTTTCGATTTTTCCATAAAAATTATATGTATGACCTACCTTAAAAGCATCTTTTAAATATCTTTGATTAAACCACGTAATTGTACAACTTTCTGATCCATCTCTTACAACTAATTTATAAATTGACATTTTTCTAGTTCTTGTTTCTATAACTCTTGTTACAGCAGTAGCTTTTATTAAAACCTCTTCTCCATTTGTACAATCTATAATTTTCTTTGGAATACTTCTATCTTCATGATTTCTTGGAAAATATGTAATTAAATCTTTTAAAGTAAAAATATTTAATTTGTTCAATAATTTTACTCTATTTGGTCCAACATTTTTTATATATTTTACATCCTTATATAAATCAATCATTTTTTCCTCACTTAAATCAACTCTTATTCAAATTTCAATAACTTAAAATCTAATCCATCTGCACTAACTAAATGAAGTTCTATTCCTAAAATATCTCCTTCTAGAGCCTCTTTAATTGAAGTTCCATGAAGATGTCCATAAAAACATTTTTTTATATTATATTTCTTCAATATCCTAAAAAAATCACTAAATTCATTTTTTTCAATATTTGTCTTCAAAATTGGTGGATAATGCATACATACTATTATCTCTTTTCCTTCTTGATATTTAGAAAGTGCATTTTGTATTGAAAGTTCTAATCTTATACATTCTCTACTTATAATCTTTCTACTATTGTCCGTTTCTGTATTTAACAAACTCCATCCTCTTGTACCGCAAAAAATTTTATTTTCTATTTCAATACTATCATTCTGCATAAAAGATATATTTTCAAATCCGCTTTCTTTTATAAATCTCTCCATTTTTGTTTTAGTGGTCCACCAATAATCGTGATTTCCTCTAAGCAATATCTTTTTTCCAGGAAGGGAATTTAAATATTCAAAATCTTTTAATGTTTCATTTAAATGCATCGCCCATGAAAAATCTCCCAAATGTAATACTGTATCATCATTTTTTACTTTTGATATCCAATCTTTTTTTATCTTCTCTTCATGATTTTTCCAATTTGTTCCAAAAATACTCATTGGTTTAGGATCATTAAAAGATAAATGTAAATCAGCTATTACATAAATTGCCATTTTTATTAAAATTCCTTTCTTTTAACTAATTTTTTAATTATTTTATCAAGATTATAATTTTAGACGGCTTTCTATTATAGCAAAGCTATATATCACTAGCATATAATGCAAATGATTTTGAAAACCGTCTATTTTTTTATATGTTCAAATTTTTAAATTTTGAACATTATATTTTTCATTCGAATTTAAGCATATGCTTGATTTTTTCTGAAATTAAGAAGATTTGTAATTTCACCTTTTGCTGTTTTCTTAACTTTTTCTGCTTTTTCTTGTTCAATTTCTTTTCGTTGCTTGTCAGCCATTGTCTCACAAATTGCTTTTTGATAAGTGAAATGTGTATCTTGAGCAATTTTGTTCCAATTATATTGATTTCTAACTTTTGCTTTTGCTTTTTTTACAATATTTGCACATAATTGAGGATCAAATAATAGTTCTAAAATAGAATCTGCTATTGAATTACTATTTCCTGCATAGCTTTTCATTCCTGTTTCTCTGTGATCTACTATCTCATTTAAACCACCAATATCTGAAACAACTATTGGTACTTCTGCTAGCATAGCCTCTAATGCTACAATTCCAAATGGTTCATACGTACTTGGAAAAACTGAAATATCTGCTGCTTTATACATTTTTCCTACATCTTTTCCATTTAAGTATCCTGCAAAACAAACCTTATTTCCTAAACCTAAAGCATTTACTTCTGCCTTAAGTTCATCTATCATTCCACCTTTACCAGCTATTACAAGTTTTGCATCATGATAATGTTCTAGAATTTTTGGCATAGCACCAATTAAATGTTGTACTCCTTTTTCATAAACGAGTCTTCCCATGAATAAAATCATTTTCTCATTATCCATAGCATATTTTCTTCTAAAATCATAATCTCTTTCTATTCCCGAATAATTTGTTAAATTTACTCCGTTTGGTACTACATTTATTTTTTCGAAAGGTAATCCGAATAATCTCTGAAGTTCATTTTTCATGTAATTACTATTTACTATAACTTCTGTTGACTCATATGTTAACATCCATTCTGTATCATTTATATATTTTTGATTTTGTTCTCTTATACCATTATTTCTTCCTGCTTCTGTTGCATGTATTGTAGAAACTATAGGCAAATTATATGCTTGTTTTAATGTTTTTGCTGCATACGCTACAAGCCAATCATGTGCATGTATTACATCGAAGTTGCCTTCTTTTGCTATTATTTCGCCTACCTTTGCTATCATATTAAAATTAAGTTGCATTACCCAATCAATGAAATTATTTGATTGAATCATAAAATTATCTACTCTATAGACTTTTACTCCTTTATCTAATTCAAAATATGGTAAATTTTGATCTCTATATGTTACAACTGTTACATCATGACCATCTTTTATTAATCTTTTAGATAAATCGTTTACAACTCTTGCAATTCCTCCTACAATTCTTGGTGGATATTCCCATGTCAACATTAAGATTTTCATCTTTTTTCTCCCTTCTTAAATATTTTCTTCTGTTTTTTTATTTTCATACTACATTTTATACAATTGATTATAAAAAGTAAATACTTTTTTGTAAAATTTTGTATTTTTTTTCACAATTTTGCAAATATACTTGATTTATTCTAATAACCCTGTTATACTATATATACTAAAAACAGAAAGGGGTCATTTGTATGACAGCAGACTTAGTGACATCTACTATTAATAGTTATTTTGATGAGCTTTTTTTATATTCTCATCGAGATACTGTGAAAATGGAGGAACAAAAAAGAGCCCATAATCTTTTGGAAAAATTGAATGCATCATTATATAAGGTTGATGACGCATCAATAAGACATTCATTTTTGAAGTTCTTTACTCGAAGAGCTTATCTTCTTAAAAATAATGTCAATTTTCATTCGAATTTAGGTGACTCTATTTTCGAAGAAAAGGTCAATAAACTCTATGAAGATTCGACATACTTGTTAGAAAAGTTTGAAGATGCCGTTTGGAATTATTGAATGTTTAAAATAATATTATAGCCAAAAACAAAAAGGATACAATATAGAAATTTCTATATTGTATCCTTTTATTTAATTATTTATACCTTTATTATTGTCTTCATTTTTATTTAATTTTTTACTTATATATTTCATAACAGAAATTACTTTAGAATAATCCATCCTTTTAGGTCCAATTATACCTATCGTCCCCATATCTTTATTACCTATTTTATGCTTAAATGTTACCATACTAAAATCCTTAAGCTCTTCTTTTTCACTTTCCTCCCCAATATAAACATTTATATCCTCTGCAAATCCCGAATTTAGCATATCTTCCATAAGTTCTTTTTTATCCAGTATATTCATAAAATTTTTAGCAACTTGTAAACTATTAAATTCAGGTAAATCAAGTTCTTTTCTTGCTCCTTCTAAATAAATCTGAGAATCTTCAAACAATACTTTTTTTATTTGAGTAACTATTGGCTTTATTACTTTTACCATGTCAGTCATTTCTTTCGCCAAATATTCTTCTAAAGGCATATCTATCTTTTTTATAGGTTCTCCTTTTAATTTATTATTGAAAACATAATTTAAAGTCTCAATTTGTTTCTCATATATATCTTCATCAAATTTTATTATAGTTTCCTTTACCATACCTGTATCTGTCATAATGATTGCTAAAAGCATTCTCGCACCTAAAAGTACAAATTTTATTTCTTGAATTATTTGTTCCTCTGTTTTAGGTCCTATTGTAACAGTTGTATAATGCGTAATTTCAGAAATTGTATTTGCTGTTATTTTAGTTAAATCCTCTATTTCATTTACTTTTGTTTCTAATTTATCACTTATATATTTTACTTCTTCTAAACTGATATTGTCATCTTTTAGTAATTCATCTACATAGTAACGATATCCTTTTTCTGATGGAATTCTACCACTAGATGTATGAACCTTTGCAAGATATCCCTTTTTGTCTAAATCTGCCATTTCATTTCTTATTGTAGCACTACTACAATTTAGGTCATACTTTTTTAATATTGAATTAGAACTTACTGGTTCTGCTGTATTTATATATTCTTCAACAATCGCTTGTAATACTCTTTTTTTTCTGTCGTCTAACATAATTCTATGCTCCCTTCTTTAAAAATACTACATATAATTATAATCCAATTTCTTTTAAAAGTCTATTTCTTTCATTTATAACTTCGTAATTTTTACCATCTTTACTGCTTGAAAATTTTTCTTTATATATTTTATCTAAAATTTGAAGAATATCATCAAAAAATCCAGTTTCATTATATATATATATTGGCTTGTCATACTCATTATTTCTTTTCTTTTCAATTGCAGTAAATAATTCATAAATCGTTCCTATTCCACCTGGTAAAAATAGTAATATATCTGCTTTTTCTATCATGTTATCTGTTCTTTCGTTTACAGATTTTGTTATAATTTTTTCATCACATTTTAAATCCAAAAAATCCTGTTCATTTGGTGATATTCCTATAACTTTTCTTTTATTTTTTTTTGCAATTCTATATGATATACCCATTATTCCTTTTGAATATGTTCCAAAAACCAAATTATTATTTTTTTCAAATAATGACTCTAAAACGTTCCTTGAGCTTTTTATATATCTTTCATTTATTTCTTCTGAAGAAGAACAAAATACTGCTATATTCATTTTTATTTATCCTTTCATTATAATATTTCTAGATATTTTTCTAAAATTTTAGCACATATTTTCGATGCTTTTTCTAGATACTTTTCAAAAGTAATGTGATTTTTTCCATTAGGATTATCAGAAATTCCCCTAATTACAATAAATGGTTTATTACAAAGATAACATACTTGTGCAATTGCTGCTCCTTCCATTTCTATCGCATCAGCTTTAAATTTACTATGAATTTTATTTTTCATTTCTGTTTCTGTACAGAATATGTCTCCTGAAGCTATCGTTCCTATTTTTATTTTTATGTTAGTATTTTTCATGTTTTCTATTGCTTTTTTCATATTTTGAATTAATTTTTCATCACTTTTCAATTCTAGACCAACATTACTTATATAACCTTTAGGATGACCAAATGCTGTTATATCAAAATCATGTTGTATAAGTTTGCATCCGGATTACAATATCTCCAATATTCAACTCTGAGTTAGCAGTTCCGGCTGAACCAATATTAACAATGGATTCAACATTAAATTTATCTATTAAAATTTGCGTTACTCTTGCTGCATTTACTTTTCCTACACCGCATTCAACTAAAACCACTCTTTTTTCACATATTTTCCCAATAAAAAAATTTAAATCATATTCTTTTTCAATTTTTATATCATTCATTATTTTTTTTATTTCTTGCATTTCTTCATTCATTGCTGCAATTATACCAATATTATTCATAATTTACTTTCCCTTCAAATTAATAATAAAATAGACTTAAAATAATTTCATACGATTAACAAAGTACCTATAATATAAATTCTTTTTGAAGAAAATTTATATTATAGGTACTTTAATAAAGAAACATATTTATTTTTTTGATCTTCCAAAAAGTTTTCTAAATGATATTTCTTGATGTAAAAATTCATTTATTTCATCTTCTACTTTTTGTTGATATGGTGTAAGTTCAACTTTAATAGGTGCATTTAAATCTATTTCTTGGAACAAAAATTCCTTAACTTTTGACCAAAAACCTCTTTTTGTCATTGCTTTATCTGCTGAAACAGGTTTAAATATTTCTGAATTACTTTCTCCAAAACTTGAACCTCCAAAAGCATCTTGATTTGTATTATTATTGTTTTGAACTCCATCGAAATATGATGTATTTTCACTTCCGTCGAAATTTACTCCTCCAAAAACATTAGATATTTCTCCATCTTTTCCTAATTCAACCATTTTTCTTCCTCCTTTGTATTTTATAAAATACTTATATATTTTATACTACAATTTCCATTTTTTATCAATAGAAATTAGTTAATTAAATATTACTTTTTCATTACACTACAATTACATAAATATTACATTTTTATTACATCTTATTCACACTTTTTTAAGTCTGCTTTTATTTTTTCTTTATCCATATTTTGACCGATAAACACTAATTTTATCATTCTATCTCCAACTTCTTCATCCCAGTTATCTAAAATTGTAGGGTCATTTTTTATCATTTCATCTAATTCATTTTTTGGTGCAGTAGCTAACCAATATCCTGCTTCTGAAAGAGTAGTTTGTTTTCCTGCTTGTTCAAAAATATATGACATATCATTATCATCTTCAAACCAAACTATACCTTTACTTCTTATTACATTTCTTGGTAAGTTTTCAACAAATTCTCCAAATTTTGATTCATCTAATGGTCTTCTAGATGTATATACAAATGTTGATATACCATATTCTTCTGTTTCGCCTTCAGGTTCCTCCTCTTCTTCTTTTTCAAGTTCTTGAATCCATCCAGCTGAAGTTGAAACCTTTTCGAAATCAAAATTATTTGTATCTATTATTTCTCCTACTTCTACTTGGCCATAGTTTGTTTCAATAATCTTTGCAGTAGGTTGCAATTTTTTTATTATTTCTTTTACTTTTTCTAATTCTTCTTTAGAAACTTCATCTACTTTATTTAAAACTATAACATTACAAAATTCTATTTGTTGTATTAAAAGACTAGCTAAATCTTCATCATCTATTTCATCTGCTACCAAATCATCACCACATCCAAATTCTGTAACTAAACGTAATGCATCTACCACTGTTACTACATTATCTAATCTACATATTTTTGGTAATCCATATTGAACTGTGGAATCAGATAAAACTGTTATTGTCTGAGCAATTGGCATTGGTTCGCAAATACCACTTGCTTCTATTAAAATATAATCAAATTTTCTTGTTTTTATAATATCTACAATTTGATTCATTAAATCTGCCTTTAATGTACAACATATACATCCATTTGAAAGTGGAACTACATTTCCTTTATCTTCTTCCTTGATAAATCCTCCATCTTTGATAAGTTTTTCATCAATATTTACTTCACCTATATCATTTACTATAACTGCAACTTTATATCCTTCTTGATTGTTTAATACATGATTTAATAATGTTGTTTTTCCAGCTCCTAAATAACCGGTAAGAACTGTAATTGGTACTATTTTATTTTCCATAATCTTCAACATAGATGTTAGACTATTTACTAACATCATTCCTCCTTTTTTATTTATTCATTATATTCTAATCCGTACATACTGTACAACCATTTCATATAGTTAAATACACTTAATGTCTTTGGCATACCATAATCAATTCCAAATGTATCCACTGTAATTGATGAAATTTTAACATCATTTACTGGTTTTGAAACTTCGGCTGTAGACGAATCTGTACTTTCTTCTGATGAATTTGTAGAATTTGATGTAACTTCAACACTTGCAATCTTTGTAATTACATCCATTCCTTCAATTACTTTACCAAATCCTGCGTATTTTCCACTTAATCCAGTATAATCATCAGTTGTCATAATAAAAAATTGTGATCCTGCTGAATTATATGATTCTTTTGAAAGTGTAGAAGAATATGCTGTATAATCAGACCTTGCCATTACAATAGTTCCTTCTGTTAGATTTAACGTATTTTTTTTGTCACCATTATCTGAAAATTCTCCAGTTATACAATACTCTTTGTCTTCGCTTGAGTCTTTTTCAATATCTTTATTTAAATCACTTAGTTTTGGAATTCCTGTTCCATCACCATTTGGGTCTCCTCCTTGAATCATAAAGTCTTTTATAATTCTATGAAATGTTAATCCATTATAAAATCCATTATTTGCTAGTTTAATAAAATTCTTTACTGTTTCAGGTGCTAAATCTGGATAAAGTTCTAATTTAACTGTTCCGAAATTTTCCACTTCCATTGTTACTATTGGATTTTTAACTTCTTGTTTTGATTTTTTATAGTATCCAAAACTAATTCCTCCTAAAATCACTAAAATTAGTATTAATACTATAATTTTTACAATTAAACTTAATTTATTTTTCATTTTTTTCTTCCTTTCTTTACTTTTGTTATATTGTTTGCCCCAAAAATTCTATTTAATTTTAAATTAAATATTTTATGTTAGAATATTTTCAAATACAAATTGCTCTTGCATTCTCTTTAATGATCTTTTTATGTTCTTTGCCCTTACTTCACCTATACCATCTACTTTATCTAATTCTTCTATACTTGCATCTATTATATGTTGAAGTGACTCAAATCCTTGTATCAAATTTTCAACAATATTTGATGGCATTCTTGGTATTTTATTTAAAATTCTATATCCTTTTGGATAGACATTCACTTCTTCATAATTTTCAAAAATCTCGTATCCAAGAATTTTTGCTATATTTATTTCCTTTATTAATTCTTCATATTCCATGTTTGATAATTCTTCTATAATTTCTTCCGCTGTTTGTTTTGATTTTAATGAATAATCCTTAACAATTAATAACTCTTCTTTTTCTATTCCACCTATTAATTGTTCTAATTGCATACTTACTAATCTTCCATCTACTCCTAACTCAGCAACTTGCTTTTGAATTTCCATTACAATTTGCATTACCATTTCTGCTCTTTGCACTACACCAATTACATTATCTAAAGTTACTATGTCGTTAAATTCATATTCATTTAAAATATTAAGTTTGCTATCAAAGACTTTTTTATATTTTTCAAGTGTTTTTATTGCTTGATTTGCTTTATTTAATACTACTTCTGTATCTTCTAAAATATATCTCTCATTTTCTTTAAATATTGTTATTATATTTCTTCTTTGAGATATACTTATTACAAGTTCCCCTGTTTGTTTAGCTGTTCTTTCTGCTGTTCTATGTCTTGTTCCTGTTTCTATTGTTACAATATCTCTTGATGGAATAAGTTGAGCATTTGCATATAATATTTTTTTCATGTCTGCACTTAATACTATTGCTCCATCCATTTTAGCAAGTTCATATAATTTCGATGACGAATATTCTTCATTTATAAAAAAACCTCCGTCAACTAAATTTTTTAGTACTTCTTCATTATCTGTAAATAATATTAAGCCACCGGTCCTTGCTTTTAGGATATTATCTAGTCCTTCTCTTATTGTTGTTCCTGGAGCTATTTTTCTTAGTATTTCTGATACTTTGTCATTCTTTTTTTGTCTCACCTTTTTATGCTCCTTCCTTTATTTGGTACGTTACTATATTATACTAATTTGATTTTACTGTCAATTGGTTTTAGAAAAATATTTTCATTTTTTCACTTAATTTTGAGCATATTTTCCTGTTTGATGAATATAATTGAATTATTATAATTCATATGAAAGGGGTTTTTTTATTGAATCCATCTAAAGTTGTACCAGAAAGTGATCTTTACAAATATCCTGAACATCCTCGTATAGGACGGAAAGCATGGACAATCGAACCTTTAAAAGGTGATGATTCTATTAAATTTAATGCTAATACAGGACATTTCGAAAGATATTTCAAAGTTACACGTAATGGACGTGGATAAGAATAAAGTAACAGTTATATATTTTTCAATATATAACTGTTACTTTTAAATTTTATATTAAATATTGCTCTACCTTGTTTCATCATCTTTTTTATTATCTGTATGGAATATATTCTTTTCAAATTGTATACCTTTTTGATATTTACTTTCACACTCTAAAATAGTATCTGCAATTTTATCAATATCTACATATGAAGTATCGATTACCAAATTATAATTATTTTCATCTTCTAAGTCTATGCCATATCTTTTTATATATCTTTTTTGCTCACCTTTACGCCTACTTTCTCTTGCAATCTTGGCTTCTTCTTCATTTCTATAACAATTATCCTCTTTTCCCCTATTTTTATCCTGGAACAATCTTTTACCAGCGACTTCAGGATTTGTAGTTAATCTTATTGAAAAAGAATCTGGAATATTCGAAAACGCAAGCCTTGAATCAATAAGCCATATTTCATTTGGATGTTTTTCACTATTAATTTTCTTTCCCAATTTTTCCATACTAGTATCAATTATATGATCAACCTTTTCTCTTATTTCTGAAAAATCTTTATTTTTATTTGCTTCATCTACAGTAAAATTTTCCACTAATTCTCTGTTATTTCTAACTTTAGCTATGGTCTGCATTAAGTCGCTTAAAGATTTTTGGTCTTTTATCAAATCCTGTATTTCAGGAGTTCTAGCTATCTCCATAGCCTTTTCACGGCTATCAAAATTCACAATAAGTTCCACTATTCTATTCATATACTTTCTAAATATCTCTCCAGTTTGAACATAATGTATATTTTCTTCTTTTATTCCTTTTTGTTTTAATTTCTCTATCATCTTCTTTAATGTTGTGCTTTTTCCACTTACTGGTTCACCTGATATAGTTATTATTCTATTCTTGTAGTTATTATTCATTTTCTCCTCCAATTTCTCGTAATTTATTACTCTCATCAACCCAGTCATTAAGTATTTTACCATAACTTTTACTTTATGTCAAATATTTTTATGTAAATTCTTGACTTTTTTATTAAAATTTGTTATAATATAATTACTAGCTTATTATATATTAAATTGTTTGTTTGTTCAAACAAGACATCTAAGGAGGTCATTTTTATGTCAATGTCAACGTTTACAGTAACAGAATCTTCAAAAGTACTTTTGGAGGGACGAGGATTTGTTTTAATGCAGGAAGCCCCAACTCAAAAAATTTTGGTTGTAAATTCAAAAGTTGTTACGCCAAAGTTCATTGAAAAAATGAAAGACTGTTTATCAACTTTTGGTGAAAGAGAACTCGAGAATTTAATTCCAGATCTTATTGGAAAACAAACATCACCAATTAACCTATCGTTTATTTCAGGATTGAAATATGGAATTTGTGATCGAGGTGATACCTGCTACACATTAATAAAATCTGGAGAATCTTTTGTTAATGATCTCTTTGATCATCCATTTGTTGAAAGCGTCAAAACTGGAAAATTTGGAGAATATTTGGTCACGTTTAAAAACGTTGTCGATTAAGCAAGTATGAAAAAATACCACACTTTTTGAAGTGTGGTATTTTTTCATACGTAAACTTTTTTTATTATCTAATTATTTAACCAAATCCTCTGTTGCTTTTGCAATCATTAATTCTTCATTTGTTGGTATAACGTATACTTTAACTTTAGACTCTTTAGTTGTTATCATTTTCTCTTCTCCACGCATATCATTTGCTTCTTCATCTAACTCCACGCCTAAAACTTTTAATTTTTCACAGATTCCTTTACGTATGTTAATTTGATTTTCTCCAATTCCACCTGTAATTACAACAGCATCCAAACCTCCCATTGCAACAGCGTATTTTGCCACATATCCAGCAATAGAATAATTAAACACCTTTATAGCAATTTCTGCTCTTTTATTCTCCCCATAAGATGCAAGTTCAATTTCTCTAAAATCAGGAGCCATACCTGAAATTCCTTGTAACCCTGATTTCTTGTTTAATAAACTCTCGACTTCATCTGATGATAGATTTTCTTTTTTCATTATGTATGTTACAACAGATGGATCTAAATCTCCTGACCTTGTTACCATTGGAATTCCTCCAAGAGGTGTAAGCCCCATTGATGTATCAATTGATTTACCTCCATCAACAGCACAAATACTTGAACCTTGCCCTAAATGACATGTTACAATTTTAAGATTTTTTATATCTTTTCCTAAAATTTCTGCTAACCTATTAGCAACATACATATGTGAAGTTCCATGAGCTCCATATTTTCTTACTCCATATTTTTCATAAAATTCATATGGAACTGGATATATGTAATTCTCTATAGGCATTGTTTGATGGAAAGCTGTATCACAAACAACTGCCATTGGTTTACCTGGCATTACTTTTTTGCATGCTTCTATTCCCATTATTGCTGCTGGGTTATGAAGTGGTGCTAAATCTATACAATCTTTTATATCTTGAACTGTTTTATCATCAACTAGTACAGGTTTTGATATTTTTTCACCACCATGAACTATCCTATGTCCAATCGCATTTATTTCATTTAAGTCATCTATTACTTTGTACTCTGGATTTGTTAATTGTTTTAAAGTAAAATCAATTGCTTCTGTATGATTCATTGCAACATGATTAATTGTAACTTTTTTTCCACAAGCTTTATGTGTTATAAAACTTTCTTTTTCTCCTATTCTTTCAAATTTTCCAGAAGCAATTACCTCCTCTGTCTCCATATTTATTAATTGATATTTAAGTGATGAACTACCACAGTTTAATACTAATATTTTCATTTTTTCAAATCCTTTCTTTTTGCTTTTTTACTAACCTATCTAGTAATTAACTTTATTTTTGAGCTTGTATCGCTGTTATTGCAACAACTCCTACTATATCTTCTGCTGAACATCCACGAGACAAATCATTTACTGGTTTTGCAATACCTTGGCAAAGTGGACCATAGGCCTCTGCTTTTGCTAACCTTTGAACCAATTTATATCCTATATTTCCGGCATCTAAATTTGGAAATATAAGTACATTTGCTTTTCCTTTAATTGGGCTTTTTGGGGCCTTTGATGCAGCTATTTCAGGAATTATTGCACTATCTAATTGTAATTCTCCGTCTATTATTAGATCTTTTCTTTTTTCTTTTGCAAAATTTGTCGCATCAATTACTTTTTGTGTTAAATCTGATTTTGCACTTCCATATGTTGAATATGAAAGCATAGCTACTTTTGGATCTTTTTGCACCAAATGTTTAAAACTCTCTGCTGATGATATAGCAATTTCTGAAAGTTCATCTGCATTTGGATTTGGATTTAGTCCACAATCTCCAAAGATAAATGTTCCATTTTCCCCATGTTCACAATTTGACACACACATAACAAAAAAAGCAGAAACAAGTTTTGTATTTGGTGCCGTTTTTAAGATTTGAAGTGCAGGTCTTAGTGTATCAGCTGTCGAATGACAAGCTCCTGAAACCAATCCATCTGCTTTAGAATTTTCGTCTTTTAACATCATCATTCCAAAATAAACTGGATTTAAAATTAACTTCTCAGCTTCTTCTATTGTCATTCCTTTTGCTTTTCTTAATTCATAAAGTTTTTCTGAATATTCTGCTTTTTTTTCTGATTTCTCTGGTTCAATTATTTCTATATTCGATAAATCAATATCATAATTTTTAGAGTCTTCCAAAATTTTTTCTTTATTACCTAAAAGAATAACTTTTGCAAAACCTTCTTTAGTTACTTTTTCAGCTGCTTGTAAAACTCTTTTATCTTCTGATTCTGGAAGTATTATTGTTTTTAGTTCTTTTTTTGCTCTTTGCTTTACACTTTCTATAAATGTCATTTTTTATTTCATCCCTTTCTTAGTACTTAAATTTTATCATATTATATACTTTTTTACAAATTTTACAAGTATTTTTTAATTAGTTTTATTTTTTATATTGTAAGGTTACAATTCGATTACTTCTAAACATGTAATTTACTTTTTGAATTGTAACCTTATATTAATATTTTTAATACTGTACTTTTTCTATCCTGAAACTTTGTCCATAAACTTTTCCAGCTGAATCTTTAACCCATACATAATATGTCTTTTCAACTTCAAATGATGCTGTTACAGCAATATATGTATTACTTAATGAATAATTAGAATTATTTATTACTGATGTATTTGTATTTAATTCTAAAGTATTTTGTGGTATCTCTGAATTATTCCTATTGCTATTTTCTGTTGTCCCTGGACTTTTTACTTGAACATAATTTGATGGTTCAACATTCTCTGTTGTTATTTGCCATGCAACAATGTCTATATTATTTCTAAATATTATTTGAACATCTTGATTTATATTATCTACCCATGATGTTGATGGAGTTACACTTTTTAATACAACGCCTTCATTTATTATTGCTTGTGCTTTTACTTCAAAATCATTAATAATAATTTCTTTTGAAGATATATTTCCTACATTATCTTTACAATATATAGTATATCTTCCATTTTGTGTAACTTTCAAAGTTTTATTATCAGTTCCCCATGATACATTATCCCAACTATATGCTGATTCTGCCAAACCTGATTCCTCATCAGTTGCTTCTGCGTTTATACTTATATATTTATCTGTATTTAAAGTATCTCTATTAATTGTATAAGTAATATTTGGTCCTTTATTGTCTATTTTGCTTACTTCTATTTGTTTATTTGTAGTATTTCCTGCACTATCCTTTACCCAAATAAAAAACTTTCCATTATCTTTTATTTCAGTTTGAGTTTCTAAATTAGGTGTAACATCTGATATTTCATTCCACTCCTTAGGTTCTTCTTCTGATGTAGATACTTGCCATCCTGTAAGCCTAATATTATCTTTTGCAACAACATTTATTTTTTTAAGTTGTTCCCATATTTCATTATTAACTTGTATATCCTGCATCTCAGGAGCTTTTTTATCTATATCTGATATTTTTATGGTAGAAAAAATTGGTATTCCATTACCAAAAGATTTATCTTTGCCTGAATCTCCTAAATCTTTTGAATATTTTATAAGTTCATTGTAGATTTCTTTTATACTGAAATCTTTATTATAAGTTTTTATTAATGCAATTTCTGAAGCAATAAAAGCATTAGAATATTGTGCTCCAGACCATCTTGATACTGAAGATGAATTATTGAAAATTTCTTTTATATCAGTACTTGACGCAGAAAAATCTATATAATCTCCACTTCCTGAATATGTAGCAATTTCCAAATTTTTATTTAAGGATGCTGTAGCAATTGTTGTAGAATAACTAGCAGGGTAACTATTTTCACCTTTTGTAGTTACTGCACATACAATTTTATTTTCTTTATATGCATTTTTAAGAGCTTTATCTATCGCTTCATTTTCTTTATTAACAAGCTCGTAACAAATTATATCTGATAATTTAGAAGCATATTCTATTCCCATTACTAATGCTGATGTTGATGTATATCCTTGATCATTTACAACTTTTATTGGTAATAGTTTTACATTATTTGTTGTAGAATCAGTTATAACCTCTGCTATTCTACTACCTTGAGAAATTGTCTCTTGAACTTCTTTTTTGTTGTCTATAAAATTATAATATCTATCTGAAATTCTGTCTTTAAAGAACTCGTTTTCTATACAAACACCATATCCTATTGTAGAAACAATTACATCACTTGGATTTCCATTTTCGTTTATTATATTTTTAAAATTATCCAATCCCATCATGGTTATTCCTCTTGAAATGGAAGAATTTGGTAAGTCCTCTTGTTCCCCTCCATACATTGTTTGAGATTCATCTGAGATTTGACTAACATAAGATATTTCATCTTTTAAAACTTTAACTCCACCCTGAGATGAAAAATACTCATATGCTGCTTTTGTTTTTCTTTTTGTATCATATTCTAATATATACATCCCACTTGGCATCTTTTTTGAAGAAACAGCGTCAAAAGATTTATTTTCATCTATATTATCTGCAATAACTATAATTTTCTTTGTTTGGAAGTCATTTTTTATATACATAATATTTTCTTTTTTGCTTACTTCAAATGATGAATTTTGAAAAAATTCTCTTATATTTACTTCTGACGAAAGAATATTGTTTTCTTCACTTTCTGAAATACCGAATTCCTCTTTCAAGGTAGTATCTTGTCCATCTCTTTTAACTCTTTTCAAATCTAAATTTATTGCTATATTTTCAAAATAATTATTACAATTTACTTTGTCTTCGTAAGAAATTTCTTGTTTTACATTTTTTGTTGTTACTTGCCATATAACGACTGCAGCAATTGTAACAACAACTAAAATTGCTAAAGCAATTATAAGTATAACATTAATCTTTTTTTCAAATATTTTTTTCATTTTATCTTTGATCTCCTTATAATTATATTACTTTGAATAACAAAAATATTTTAACAAATATATAGTTAATTTTCAATATTTTATTGACAAAATACAACTTACTTATTATAATAAATTCACTTTTTTCAAAAATATTATTTCAAAGAGGTGTTTTTTATAAATCTTTTCAATAAATTTTATATGTTTTTAATTTTTTTTACCATATTTATTTGTATATTCTTTATTCCCGTAAATTTAAAATTAGATTATAATATTGAATATAAATCTTCTGAAGAATTACTATGGCCCTCTCCAAATTACTACAAGATAAATTCTTTTTATGGTAAAAGAAATGCTCCAACAGCTGGTGCTTCTTATTTTCATAAAGGCATTGATATTGGTGCACCTGAAGGTAGTGAATTTATTGCTGTAACTGATGGAACCATTAGTTTTCTTGGCTTTTTAGGTCGGTGGCGGATATACAATTACATTAAGTTCTTTTAATAATGAAAATAAAGAAATAAAATACTCTTATTGTCATTGCAATCCAGATTTTATTGTTTCAATTGGTCAAAATATAAAAAAAGGCCAAGTTATTGGAAAAGTTGGTCCAAAATATGTATATGGAGTTCCTGGAAATAAATACAAAGATTCCACAGGTACTCCAACTAATGGTGCAACTACACGGACCTCATCTTCATTTTGGAATTAGGATTGATAATTCTTATGTTAATCCTCTTGAATATTTACCTTATAATTAAATATCTATTAGAACATAAGTAGATGTAATATTACCAAATATATCTTTGCCATACACAAAAACATATTCATCTTTTTGCACAACCAAAGTATATTGTCTCTCTCCTGTATCTGAAATTTCGTCATAACTCACACTATTTGATATCATCTTACAATTATTTTTAGCATCTTCTAAAGTTTCTCCTTCGCCATAGTACATTTCCTCAAAAGCATCTGGATTAAATTTTATTAAAATCTCTTTTTTATCTACTTCTGTACTAGTCACATTAAGGTTTATTTCGCTTTCCTTTATTTCTATTTGATTTGTAATTTCATCTTCTTTATCATTAATGGATTTTTGAGTTATAAATTCATTTCCGTACTTATCTTCAAATTTTAACCATAAATAGTATTTTCCCGCTTCTAGGTCCTCACTTTTAAACTCTCCCTTGTATAATATCTGATCTGAATTTGAACTATCTTTATTAAAATTGCATCTTATAAATTTTTTATTTTCTGTATTATCTTTTGTAAAAGCATAATATGTATCTTTTAGTTCATTATTATTTGGCACCGTGACTAAAAAGTTTACATTTAATTTGGCTATTCCACTTTTTGCAATATAAATAACGGAATCTTCTAAGGTATTTTCAAAATTTACGTTTGATACTTTTACATTTGGTATTAAACCTGTATTATATTGGGTTAAAGAGTCATTTGCTTTTAAATTTAAATTATATGAATAATATAATTCATTATCTATTTTTACACCTTTTGGATAGTATATCTTATGACTTTTTATGTTTATAATATATAAATCTTGAAGTGATGTTCCACTTTTCCACTCTGAATATTTTCTCCCATAATTTAAAGTTAAATTATCTAATTTAGTAAGATCTATGACATAATAAGTTTTTTCATCTCCTAGTTTATCACTAACATCAAGTAAATTTTCTGTGTTTTTTGCACCATTTGTTTTTAGTATTGTTTTAACCTCATCTGCATTTGCATATTCACCTTTTATTGGAAGAGTTTTATTTTTTATGTAATATTCAGAAACTTTATTATTTAACAATTCTATGTCACTATACAAATTATTTACTTTTTTTATTTTTAATTGATTATTTGTGCTTATAATTAGAGTTCCTGAAAGAATCATCATAACAATAATAGTAATTGTAAGTGCAAGTAAAGTTATACCTTTAGAATCTTTTAGTTTGTTCATATTTATAATTAATCCTTTCTTAATAATCAGTGTCATCAAATTACACTTTTCAGACACTGATTTATTTTAAAGTTTTATTCTAGTTTTTTTGACCAATTTTAGAATATTTTTTTAGTTTTTCATATACTAAATAATTTACAGTTCCTGCTGGAAATTTTCCTGATGTATCCATTTTACCTGCTGGTACACCTGTTAAAACCTCTATTCCTTCGTCGATACTCGAAACTGCATAAATTTTAAATTGACCTTTTTTTACACTATTTATTACTTCATCAGAAAGTTGTAAATTTTTTATATTTTGCACTGGAATCATTACACCATGTGTACCATCCAATCCTCTTTGCTTGCATACTTGGAAATATCCTTCTATTTTTTCGTTTACACCACCTATTGGTTGGATTTCTCCTTTTTGATTTACAGAGCCTGTTACAGCAATTGCTTGATTAATTGGAACTTCTGATAAGCTTGAAAGTAAACCATAAAGTTCTGTACTTGAAGCACTATCCCCATCAACTCCATTATATAATTGTTCGAAACAAATACTTGCAGTCAAACTAAGTGGAATATCTTGTGCAAATTTTTCTCCTAAAAATCCTGTTAATATAAGTACACCTTTTGAATGTGTAGATCCTGATAACTCAACTTCTCTTTCTATATTTATAATTCCATTTTTTCCAGTATAAGTATTAACTGTAATTTTAGCAGGTTTTCCAAATGTATAATTGCCCACTGTCATAACAGTAAGTCCATTTAATTCTCCTACTTTTTCGCCAGATGTGCTAATAAGTAAAGAATTATCTATTATCATCTCCATATATTTACTATCATATTTTTTTACTCTTTCTTTTTTTTGTTCAAGAGCCTTTTGTATATATTCTTCTGTAACTAATTTTGATTTTGACATCTTTGCCCATGTAGATGCTTCACTAATTACCTCAAAAATGTCATTAAATAATGTTGAGATTTTAGTTTGATCACCTGCTATTCTTGATGAATATTCAATAACTTTTGCCATTGCATATTTATCTAAATCTAAAAATTCCTCATGCACACAATAGTCATGAATTACTCTTGCTAATCTATTTTCGTTTTCTACATTTAAAGGTGCTTCATCTTCCCATTCTACTTTGATTTTAAATAAATGTTTAAAATCTGTATCCATTGCTAAAAGAGCTTGATATATATAACTGTCTCCTATTAGTATTACCTTTAAATCTAATGGTATAGTTTCAGGCTTTAATGAAACCATTACCATAGATGAACGTTGATCTTGTGTGTTTTCTATTCCAATTCTTTTTATTCTTAATGCCTTTTTTAAGCTTTCATAACATGCAGCATTATTTAATAAATCTCTTGCTTGGAAAATTATATATCCTCCATTTGCTTTTTGTAATAATCCTGGTTTAAGCATCGTATGATCTGTTTTTAGCGATCCATAATAATTTTCGTATTCTAATTTACCAAAAATATTTTGATAAGAATAGTCTGAATCCATTATTACTGGTGCACCTTCTAAATTACTGTTATCTATAAATAAATTAACCCTATAATTTAAACAAGGATCTTGTTTTTGTTGAAGTGGGTTTGCTGTTTTTTTATCATTACCTTCTTCATCTTCCTCTAAAAATACTGGAACATTTTTTAAAACATCTTTTTTTACTTCACTTAAAAAATGATTTATTTTTTTATTTCTTTTATATTTAGATTTTAAAAAGTTTATATGAACATTAACTGTAAGTAATGCAACATTTGATTGCCACTCTGAAATTTTCTTATCAGATAGTCTTTCTATTTCTTTTATTTGTCCTATCGCTTGCATTATTAATTCTTGTACAATTTCTGATTTTTCTTCATATTTATTTTTTATGCTTTCATCCAATTTATTAAATTCTTCTTCTTTTAATGCCTTTCCATCTAAAACAGGCATCATATAAATTCCGTTTTGTGCAGATTTTACTTGAAAGTTATGTTTCATTGTTTCTTTTTCAAGTTTTTCCATTAAAACTTCTCTTTTTTGTTCAAATTCTTTTTTTATTAGTGATTTTTCTTTCTCAAAATCATCATTATTAAATGTACTTTTTATATCTTTTTTTATTTCTTTTATAAATCCATCCATATTTTCTTTAAATTCTTTTCCTTGTCCTGCTGGAAGAGAAACTGAAATTGGTTCATTTGGATTTTCAAAATTATATATATAGCACCAGTCTTGTGGAACTTTCTTTTTAGTTGCAATTTGCTTTAAATAATTTTTTGTATACATTGTTTTACCAACTCCGCTTGGTCCTTCTATATACAAATTGTAACCTTTTGCATTTACATTAATTCCAAATTCTAAAGCTTTTATTCCTCTTTCTTGTCCAATTCCAGCGGTTATAGGTTCTAGATCTTTTGTTGTCTCAAATTTAAAGTCATTGGGATTACATGTCATTTTTAATTTTTTATAATCTAATTCATATTTGTTTTTCATTAGTTACCTCCATTTTCTTTCTTCACGTATTATATACAAATAAAATTTTTTTATCAATAGATTTTTGAAATTTGAATTATTTTCTTCATTCTATAATTAACTCCTGATTTTCCTAAAGGACTTTTAAGTTTTTGACCTAGTTCAATGAGTGATAAATCTGGATAATCAATTCTTAAATTAGCTATTTCTTTTAAAGATTCATCTAATTTCTCGAATTTTCCGTTTTTCTTTAATTTATTTATTGCATCTATTTGCTCTATAGATGCATTTAGCACTTTGTTTAAATTGGCAGTTTTACAATTTACAAGTCTATTTACTTTGTTATTCATATATTTTTGAACTCTTATTTCTTCAAATTTTAATACAGATTTATTAGCTCCAATAAATGCTAAAAATTTAGAGATTTCTTCTCCATCTTTTATGTATAAAAATTGTTCCGATTTTTTTAGATTCAAATTATATTTTTGTACAATATCAAAAAGTTTTTCTAGAACTTCTCTATTCTTTATATAGATTTCCATATGGTATGTATTTTCAGGATTATTAATTGAACCCGAACCTAAAAAAACTCCTCGTATAAATGATTTTATCAATTCTATGTTTTTTTCTGAATTAATTTTTTCAAATATATATCTTAAATATGAAAACATATCTAAATTAAACTGATTAATATTCTTTTTTTCTAAGACATCAAAAAAATCCTTTTCTCTAAATGTTATTATAAAACTTTTTCCTAAAACAGATATATCAAAATTATTAAAATTTATGTTTTTTAATAATTTTGAAAATCTATCTATATTGTATTCATTTTCTGTCGAATATTTAATTTTTTTATCAACACATGATATATTATTACTAATAAAATATCCCATTAATTCATAATTAACTTCTTCTTTATTAGCTAAATTTTTTATTTGGCTTAATTCCTTTTTTACATCTAGCGAGAATGCCATTTAAAATCCTCTCCAATTTCTTTTTTAGTTAATTTATATCTTCATCTTTTAACTTTTCTATTAATTTAAGCAAAGCCTTTTCTCTATGTGTAGATCCTAAATCTTTGTCAGCTATTTCTGTCATTGGAACTTCAAATCCCTCTGGCACAAAAACAGGATCATATGTTAATTTTCCCATTGTTCCTGGCTTTTTAAGAATTTTACCATTATCTTCTCCTCTTGCCACAATAACCTTTCCACTTGGTAATATTGCTGTTAAAACACACACAAATTGAGCAGACCTATCTTCTGTTTTTGTTTTTTCTATTTCTTCTAACAATTTATTTAAAACTACATCTTGTGGTGCATGATCTCCAGCATATCTAGCACTATATATTCCTGGTTTTCCTCCTAATGCATTGACACAAAGTCCAGAATCATCAGTCATTATTATTCCCTCAATTTTATTTTCATCGAGAAATTTTTTCATTGCTTTTGCCTTTATTAAAGAATTTTCTTCAAACGTTTTTCCGTTTTCTTCTACATCTTCATTAAATCCTAAATCCTTAATTGATATAATTTCTAGATTTAAATCTGTAGTTTTTAAGTAATCTCTTACTTGATTTACTTTTCCTTGATTTCCTGTTCCATATATTAGTTTCATTTTTTTAGTATATGTTGATATTTTTCACAACATATATCTCCCTTCTTGTTTATTTTTTTAAAACTATTTCATTTTGATTTTTGTATATTGAATTTTCTCTTACGAATCCTCTTACAGAAGAAAGAGGATATATTATAGAATTCCTGCTAATTATTGTTCCTGGATTTAATACAGTTCCACAGCCTATTTCTGTATTATCACCAATCATAGCTCCAACCTTTTTTAAATTAGTTTTTATATTTTTAGATTCTAATTTTATTTCTACATTTTTTCTATCTGATTTTACATTTGATGTTATGCTTCCTGCTCCCATATGAGCTTTATACCCTAAAATAGAATCTCCAACATAATTATAATGTGGTACTTCTACATTATTAAATAAAATAACGTTTTTCAACTCTGTTGAGTTCCCTACTACAGTATTTTTTCCTACAATTGCTCTTCCTCTTATAAACGCACAATGTCTTATTTCTGCATTTTCATCTATTATAGTTGGTCCTTTTATATATGCTGTTTCTGCAACCTTAGCGTTTTTTGCAATCCAAATATTTTCATCTACTTTGTCAAATTTATCTTTATCTAATTTATTTCCTAATTCTATAATAAATTGTTCTATCTTTGAAAGAGCTTCCCAAGGATATTCTATATTTTCAAAAATATGTTTTGCTATAGTTTGCTCTAAATTATATAAATTTTCTATTTTACAATTCTCCATAATTTTTTACTATATACTAAAATCAGTATTCCTTTCCATTTAACGTTATTACACTTTTTAAATTTTATATTTATTTTATATTCCAATATTTACAATAAATTTCTTTTGCTGTTTCAGGACTATCTAAGCCCTCTTTATTTTTTATTGGTGAGAATTCTTCCTCTCTTTTTACTCTTAATATAGCCATATCATCTAAGAATTTAAATCCGTCAAATATAAAAGCTTCAAATTTGTATGAATTTGGTTCCTGTGGAATTATCTCTTTTAAATTTTCATCAATAAAAGCATTCTTTTTTATAGCTAAATGGTAATCTAATTTTTCTTTTGAGATTTTTTCGATTGCATCTATATTCAATATATGGCTTACAATATTGGCATCACCATAAATCAAGTCATTGTCTTCTTTTTTAGCATACCTCATTTCTTCTGAAAGCTCTATGTATTCTATAATACTTGGCTTATCATCTCTTTTACAAAATACCCCCACTTTTTCTTCTGGATAGTTTTTCTTTATTGATTTTGAAGATATTGGTACATTTTTATCTACAGTCATTCCTAGAAATAACGGATCCACCATTTTTACCATAATATTGTCAACTCCACAGATAAAAATCCAATTTATTCCCTTCTTCTTCATATCTTCTATCATTCCATTTTCTTTTAAGGCTTTATATACTCCACCATTCCCATCCGATGCCTCTCTTATTTTAAAGTCTTTTCCTATAAGAAGTTTTCCATCTTTATCTATAAGTGGTAATGTAGATTGTGAAAAGAAATTTATTTTATTTTTGTCGTAGTCAAAATAATTATGTTCTTCGAAGAATTTTTTTGTAGCATTATCATTTTCTTTGCTTGTCATTATATACCAATTAATTTCTTCTCCTATGTTCTTAGCTGCTTCTTTTAAAGTGTCAGCTAATATTTCAAATATATATTTTCCATTTTTCCCAATATCTAATTTAAATGTACCTTTTGGTCCATTAAATCCTAGTCTTGTTCCTTGGCCTCCTGCCATTGTAACTACAGCATATTTTCTGTTTTTTATTTCTCTTATTCCTAAATTTTCTAATCTTTCTATTTCAGCTTTTTTTAATTTTGATTTATCTATTGACTCTATTGGCTTTATTTTACCTGTAATTTTATTTTTGTTCACTTTGATATTTTCATATAAATCTTTAATTTGATTAAAATCTATTCTCATAATTTGATCTATCAATTCTTTTTTTTCTTCTGCTTCAATTTTATCTAAAATTTTTATAATATGTGTTTGATTATACTTTTCTAATTTTTTTATTGCTTCTTTTTCATTTACCATGATTAATATCATTCCTTTCTAAGGCTATTACCTAGTTGGAAAAAAACAAACTTCTCAAAAAAATTTTTTCTTTTTTCTTTTCCAAATCTTGTTATATTATAGTTTATAACTTTTTGTTTTGCAACCGCTTTAGAAAAAAATTTTTCAAAAAAGATTATACTTATATTTATTAATTTAAATATTATATAAGACAAAAAAACACTACTTTTAATAAAATAAAGTAGTGTTTTTAATCTATATATTATACTCTTAAGATTCCACCAAGAATTTTGCTTTCTACTTTGTCAGCCATTAATTTAGATCCTCCAGAGATTACTACTGTATCTCCTTTTTCTAATATTCCTTTATCTTGTAATTTTTTTATTCCTGCTTCTACTGTCTTATCAGCATTTTCTTGTGATTCAACATATATTGGAGTAACGTTCCAAGCTAAAGCTAATTGACGGAATGTTCTCTTATTATCTGTTATCGCAAGAATTGGGCATCCTGCTCCTAATCCTGCTAATGCTCTTGCTGAATCTCCTGAATTTGTATAGCAAACTATTGCATCTGCTTTCATATTTTTTGCTGATACACATGCAGAATATGCTATTTGTGTTTTAAAGTCGCTTAAATCGATATTATCATTTTGATCAAATCTTTTCCAATAATCTATTTCAGGTTCAACTCTATTTGCTATTTTTACCATTGTTTTAACACATTCAACTGGATAGTCACCTTGTGCACATTCTCCTGATAACATTACAGCACTTGTTCTATCATATACTGCATTTGCAACGTCACTTGCTTCTGCTCTTGTTGGTAATGGTTGATGAGTCATTGATTCAAGCATTTGTGTTGCTGTTATAACAGGTCTATTTAATTTATTTGACATTTTGATTAATTTTTTTTGCATAACTGGTGGTTCTGTGAAATCAGTTTCTGTAGCCATATCTCCACGAGCTATCATTTGAGCATCAGCCATATCTA
The DNA here is from genome assembly GCA_900554175.1 of uncultured Clostridium sp. Lineage (GTDB taxonomy): Bacteria > Bacillota > Clostridia > TANB77 > CAG-508 > CAG-269. The sequence continues at coordinate 38,228 of USGK01000001.1, read as the reverse complement.
CTATAGCTTCCATGTTGTTTATTCCTTCAACATTTTCTATTTTTGTTATTATTTTGATGTCTTTTCCACCATTTTCGTCTAATACTTTTCTTACTTGCATTATATCATCTATATTTCTTGCAAATGATATAGCAACATAGTCATAATCATGTTCACAAGCTGCCTTAAGATCTTCTATATCTTTTTCAGCTAATCCTGGTAATCTTATTATTGTTCCTGGTAAATTCATAGTTTTTCTACTTCCTAATCCATTTCCATGAACTACTGTTGTAACTATGTCTTTTCCAACAACTTCATCAACTTTTAATTCAATTGCTCCATCATCTATTAAAATTTTTGTACCTGGTTTTACGTCTTTATATAATTCTTTATATGTTACAGAAACTTTTTCTTCGTCTCCTGTAATATCTTCATTTACTAATGTGAATTTTTGACCATCTTTTAACTGTACCTTTGTATTCTTTCCTGTATATAACATTCCAGTTCTTATTTCTGGTCCTTTCATGTCTAATAACATTGGGATTGGTAAATCTAATTCTTCTCTTAATTTCATTATTGTTTCTGATTTTTCTTTTTGTTCATCCCAACTTCCATGTGAATAGTTAATTCTACATACGTTTAATCCTGCTTCAAATAATTCAGGTAATCTGTTTTCGCTTGCTGGTCCTATTGTTCCAACTATTTTTGTTTTTCTTAAAGCTTTCATTTTTATTTCCTCCTTTAAATTTGCAACTTTTCGTATTATACCACACATTTATGCAATTATTCAATAGTTTTTGACTAATTTTGTAATTTTTGTTGTATATTAAGTAAACTTTATTTAATATACAAGCATATACAATGTATCTCCATCAAAAATTAGTTGTTCCTCTGAAAATTCTGTATAATCCATATTTTTAAATTTATTTTTCACTTCAATTGTCATTGGTACTAATTTTAGCTTTTTATTGCAATAATAATTAACTGTTTGCGTAATACACCATGAACAAGCAAATTTTCTTTCAGTTAATGACTGCAACGGTTTTATCCCTACTGCATATTGTTGTGGATTTCTGTCATATGTATAAGAAAATTTTGTTATCTCAATTCCTGTTTCATTTTCATATTTTTCCATTAAATATTTTATGGTTTTACCTGTGTTTTCGTCTACTCTGTTTGCAGCTATATGTTCTGTTATATTTTGCATAATGAATATACTGTTTATTATAAAAGAAATTACTGTAAAAGCATATATTATTAATTTCTTATTATTGCTTATAACACTTGATTGTGCTAACAATATAATTAATGAAGCCCCCCATAACATCATTAATGGAGAATTTACTCTTCCACAAACTCCTGTATTAAATAGGAACATTGGAACTATGCATATAAAAAAAGCTATAAAAACTATTAATACGTATTGCATTATATATTCTTTCTTTGTTTTCAATACTATCAACAATATTGCACTAATCACTAACACAATAGTATTGGTGTATTTTGGTAACATTCCCATACATTCATTCCACAATTCATTAAGATATTCTGATACCGTTTCTCCTCTTAATTTTACGGCCTCAAAACTTATTAGATGCATTCTTCTATCTTGTGAACTTTTTAATAATGTTGTTCCAAATTTTACTAGGCTCATACATATTAATACAGTTGTTATAACAATAATAGCCAATTTTATCATTTCTATTAAAAACTCTTTTTCTTTTTCTTTATATGGTTTATCTTCAGTTATTTCTTTTACTAAGTATGTTATCATTGCAAGCACCGGAAAAATATTTAATAGTCCTTGATATGATATTCCTGCTATCAATAACATTATAAATATTTTTATATATTTATGTTTTGGATTATCTATCATTATTTTGGTTGCTAAAACAATTAAAAATAGTCCTAGACACATTACCGCTGATTCAGGAAATAATAAATACTCCAACGTAAATTGATTTAATATCAATACAAAACTTGCTAATATTAATGATATCTTTTGAATTTTATCTTTAGGTTTAATTAATTTTTCTAGTATTTTATTCATTGTATATATTGCAGAGCTTATAAATATTATTCCTATAAAGTCCATCCCTATAATATATGTTTTTATGGGTATATTTAGCAATCCTGCTAGATAGCATACTACTGCCGATATAAATCTTCCATCTAACAAAAAATATTTTTCAGGATATGCCATATATCCTAAATTATATAGTACATATGTATCTGATGAATAATGCATTTGTAAAAAATTTTGGCATAATAGTAATGTTCCTATTACTATTATAAAATATTCAATTAAATTTTCTTTAGATATTTTATATTTCATAACTGTTTCAATTCCTTTATTTAAAACTTCAATTTTTACTTTAGACCAGCATTATTTTATTCTTTATTAATTTTATTGTCAAGAAATTAGTAAAAAATATTTACAATACACTAAGCTGAAAATACATATAAATACATGACTGTTTAATATAGTTTTATAATTTTTAACAAACATTTAAGAAAAAATTATAAATTTTTATAGATTTATTTTTTACAATATGTTATGATATTTAATATCACTTTAATGAAAGGTGGTGAAAAATATGGAATTATATGAAGAACCAAATGAAGTCCATACTTCTGATATGAACTCAATTTTATCAGGAACATGTTTTAGAATGTTTTTAGGACTGATTGCTAGTGCTATTACGGCATTATATGCATATTATTCTGGGTTATATATTAAAATGCTTGAAAATGAATCATTCTTTATCCTTGCTATTGCAGAAATTGTTGTTGTAATAATTTTTTCATTACTTTTTAGAAAACTTTCTCCAACAGCTGTTACTGTGTTATTCTTCGGATATGCATTTTTAAATGGTTTCACCTTATCAGTTATCTTTGCTGTTTATGAATTAGGTTCAATTGCCTACACATTTATTGCAACATCTGCTTTATTCGCTGTTTTAGCTTTTATTGGTTATAAAACAGACAAAGATTTATCTAATTGGAATACAATTTTAATGACTGCACTAATTATTGGAATTGTTGTATCTATTATAAATATATTTATAGGTAGCTCAATGCTAGATATCATTTTAGATTGGATTATGCTTGCTATTTTTGCTGGATTAACAATTTATGATATGAATAAAATCAAAGAAATGCAAGAACAAGGTTTCTGCGATGATGAAAAACTTTATGTTTATGGTGCTATGGAATTGTATTTGGATTTTATTAATATTTTCTTAAGACTTTTATCTATTTTTGGTAAAAGAAAAGATTAGAAAATTTAAATCAAAAAATATAAAAAATAACTGATATCTTTTTTATATCAGTTATTTTTTATTTCAAAATCAATTTGTCTTAAAATCTTGCTACTGTTCTTTACTCTAATTCTTACTATATCTCCAATATTATATGTTCTTTTTGTTTTTTCGCCAATCAATCTTTTCCTATCTTCATCATAAATAAAGTATTCATTACCTATATCATCAAATCTTATTAAACCTTCAATCGTATTATCTAACTCCACAAACATACCAAAACTTGTAATTCCTGAAACCACTCCTTCAAATTCTTCACCAATATGTTTCTCCATGTATTCTGCTTTTTTAATTTTTTCTGCTTCTCTTTCTACTTGAGTTGCAATTTTTTCTCTTTCAGAAGATTTTTCAGCTGCATCCTTTGCTCTTATTTTGTTTTCATTTGTAAAATCAGAAGGTACATCGTAATTGTCTTTTAAATATTCAGAAATTATTCTGTGTATAAATAAATCTGGATATCTACGAATTGGAGATGTGAAATGGCAATAAAATTTACTTGCAATTCCAAAATGACCTGTATTTTTGTCTTCATACCTTGCTAGTTTCAATGTACGAAGTAATAAATTTGAAACAACTTTTTCTTCTGGTTTTCCTTTTACTTCTTCTAATACTTGTGCAAATGCTTTTGGGTGAATGTTATCTTTATTTGCTTTGATTTTTAAATTTAAATTATATAAAAATTTATTAGCTTCTTTTATTTTATCTTCATCTGGATTTTCGTGTACACGATAAATAAATGGTGCTTCTAACCAATAAAATTTCTCTGCAATTGTTTCATTTGCTGTAAGCATAAATTGTTCTATAATTTCATTACTAAAATATGTTTCATATTTTTTTATATTAACTGCCCAACCATCAATGTCAAGTTCTATTTTACTTTCTGGAATATCTAAATTTAAATATCCTTTTTCTAATCTTCTTTTCTTTAAAATTTCAGCAAGCTCTTTCATTTTGTCAAATTCTTCAATATATTCTTTGTATTCTTCTAGTACTTTATTATCAGATCTATCAATAATTTTTTGAACCGATGTATAATCCATTCTTCTTGTTACTCTTATTATTCCTTTATATACTTTAGAATCGATAACTTCACCTTTTGAATTTATTTCCATTGAACAACTTAATGTAAATCTATCTTTACCTTGATTTAAGCTGCAAATACCATTTGAGAGCTCTCTTGGAAGCATAGGAATAACTCTTCCTAGCATATAAATGCTTGTTCCTCTTATATAGGCTTCTTTATCTAATAGAGAATCTTGAGTTACATAATTTGAAACATCAGCTATATGAACATTTAATCTATAATTTCCATTTTGTAATTTTTCAACGCTAACTGCATCATCTAGATCTTTTGCATCTTCACCATCAATTGTAAAAATAATTTTATCTCTTAAATCTACTCTATTTTTTGAATTTTTTAAATCAATTTCCTCTCCTTTAGATTGTGCCTCTTTTACAACTTCTTCAGGGAATTTTGACGGTAAATTATATTCTTTTATTAAAGAAAGCATATCTACTCCAGCTTCATTGACGTTTCCTATAACCTCTATTATTTTTCCTTCAGCATTTTTTCCATTTTCAGGATATTTTGTAATTTGAACTAATACTTTATGATTATTTCTCGCTTTACCAAAATTCTTTTTAGATATGAATATATCTGTTCCAAAAGATTTATCATCAGGTACTACAAATCCAAAGTTTTTGCTATTTTGAAAAATTCCAACAATTGTCTCTTTTTCATGTTTTTTTATTTTCAAAATCTTACCTTCTAGGCTTTTTCCGTCTTCTTTTTCTTCTATAATTTTAACTATAACCGTGTCCCCATTTAGTGCATTCATTGAATTTACTTTTGAAATATAAATTTCTTCACTTTGTTTTATTTCGTCTTGATTTTCTAACTTAACAAAACCGAATCCCTTTGCATTTTTTCTATATAACCCTTCATAAACCTTTTCATCTCTTAATCTATATTTATTTTTTCTATTTTTCAGAATTTTATATTCATCTTCTAAATTTTTTAAACAATTTACAAATTCAGTATATTCTTCTTTAGTTACTCCTAAAACATATGCTATTTCCTTAGCTTTCATTGGAATATACCCATCACTTTTCATAAAATCTATAATTTTTTGTTCTTTTTTATTCATTAAATTTAATTTCTCCTTTTTTTATTATTTGCTATTATTTCGTTTAATATGTAATTATTTTATTTTTCATATTCAATTATACATTTATTTTTATCTTTTGTATAGCATAGATAAAAATAAATCAAATTAATTATAATTAAATACAAAAAGCTCAATATCCTAAATGATATCAAGCTTATATATATTATATTCTTTATTAACCAAAAATTCCTCTTTTCTTTACTGGTGGTTGTTCGTTCATTGTTTTGGCAAGTTGAGTTAATAATTCTCTTTGCTCTTTTGAAAGTCTTTTTGGTGTTTGAACAATAACTTTAAATACAAAATTTCCTTGTGTAGTAGAATTCAAATTCTTAAATCCTTTTCCTCTTATTGTAAATTGTGTACCAGTTTGTGTTCCTTCAGGAATTCTATAGCTTTCTTTTGTTCCATCTACCATTGGAATTATTAAATCTGCTCCTAATGTTGCTTGTGTTATTGTAATAGGAATATCACAATATATTGTATTTCCATCTCTTGTAAACACACTACTCTTTCTTATTCTAATTGTTATGTATAAATCTCCTGTAGCCCCTCCTTTTGTTCCTGGATTTCCCTGTCCTCTTAAAACTACAGTTTGATTATTTTCTATTCCTGCTGGAATTTTTACTTTTATTTTTGGATTTTTTCTTATAGTTCCTTTTCCATGACAATATTCACATGGTTCTTTAATTATTTCACCAGTTCCGTGGCATTCATTACAAGTTCTAGTTGTTTGAACTTGACCTAAAATAGTATTTTGTGTCTGTCTTACTTGACCTGTTCCTCCACATGTAGGACATTTTATAACACTACTTCCTTTTTTAGCTCCTGTTCCATTACAATAACTACATTTTTCTTGTCTTGTTATTGTTATCTCCTTTTCAACACCTAAAAAAGCTTCTTCAAAAGAAATATCTAAACTTATATTTAAATCATCACCTTTTTTAGGTCCATTATTACGTCTTGAAGATCTTTGTGAGCCAAAACCTCCTCCAAAAAATGATGAAAATATATCTCCCAAGTCTCCAAAATCTGTAAATCCATCGAAACCTGAAGATGAATATGAATAATATCCATTTTCTCCTCCAAAAGGACCTCCTGCTCCTCCGAATCCTGCATTTGGATCTGCAGTTCCAAATTGATCATACATTTTTCTTTTTTGAGGATTTGACAATACTTCATATGCTTCATTTACTTCTTTAAATTTAGCTTCTGCTTCTGCTTTATTATCTGGATTAGCATCAGGGTGATATTTTTTAGCCATTTTTCTATATGCTTTCTTTAATTCATCATCTGTTGCTGTTTTTTCTACACCTAATATTCCATAATAATCTTTCTTTTCAGCCATTTTTTCCTCCTAAACAAAAGGTAATTTGAAGATTTTCTATTTTACCTTTTCTATTTTTAAAAAAGGTAAAAAGGGTTCTTCCCTTTTTTACCTTTGAAAATTATTTATTGTCATCTTCTACTTTGTAATCAGCATCATATACATTTCCATCATTTGAAGTATTATCTGTATTTCCTGTAGCATCACCTGCATCTGTTCCTGGATTTGCACCTGCATTTGGATTTGCATTTTTATAAAGTTGTTCACTCATTTCATAGAATACTTTTGTTAATTTTTCTGTTGCTTCTTTAATTTTTGCTGTATCGTTTGTTTCTAATGCTTTTTTAGTATTTTCTATTTCATTTTCAATTTTTGATTTTTCTTCTCCACTTATTTTATCTCCTAATTCTCCTAGTGTTTTTTCACTATTATAAATTAAGCTTTCTGCATTATTTTTAACTTCAATTTCTTCTTTTTTCTTTTTATCTTCTTCAGCATGTGCTTGTGCATCTTTTACAGCTTTGTCAATGTCTTCGTCTGTTAAGTTTGTTGAAGCTGTAATTGATACATTTTGTTCATTTCCTGTTGCCATATCTTTTGCAGATACATGAACTATACCATTTGCATCTATATCAAATGTAACTTCTATTTGTGGTACACCTCTTGGAGCAGCTGGAATTCCTGTTAGTTGGAATCTTCCTAATGTTTTATTATATGCAGCCATTTCTCTTTCACCTTGTAAAACATGTACTTCTACTGATGTTTGACCATCTGCTGCTGTTGAGAATACTTGTGATTTTTTAGTTGGTATTGTTGTATTTCTTTCAATTAATTTTGTAAATACTCCTCCATATGTTTCTATACCTAAAGATAATGGTGTTACATCTAGTAATACTAAATCTTTAACATCTCCTGATAATACACCACCTTGAATTGCAGCACCAATTGCAACACATTCATCTGGATTTATGCCTTTATCAGCATCTTTTCCTGTCAATCTTTTTACTAGAGCTTGAACAGCTGGAACTCTTGTAGAACCTCCAACTAATAATACTTTGTGAATATCATTCATTGTTAATTTCGCATCTTTTAAAGCATTATTTACTGGTGTTGCTGTTGATTCTACTAAGTCATGAATTAATTCTTCAAATTTAGCTCTTGTTAATGTTATATCCATATGTTTTGGACCTGTTGAATCTGCTGTAATAAATGGTAAGTTAATATTTGCTTGTTGCATTCCAGAAAGTTCTATTTTAGCTTTTTCTGCTGCTTCTTTTAATCTTTGCATAGCCATTTTATCTGAACTTAAATCGATTCCTTCTGTTTTCTTGAATTCTGCTACTAAGTAATCTATAATTTTTTGATCGAAGTCATCTCCTCCTAAATGTGTATTACCATTTGTCGCTAAAACTTCAAATACTCCGTCTCCAATATCAAGTATTGAAACATCGAATGTTCCTCCACCTAAGTCATATATCATAATTTTTTGGTCTTGTTCTTTATCCATTCCATATGCTAAAGCTGCTGCTGTTGGTTCATTTATAATTCTTAAAACTTCTAACCCTGCAATTTTTCCTGCATCTTTTGTTGCTTGTCTTTGGCTGTCACTAAAATATGCTGGAACAGTAATAACAGCTTGTGTTACTTTTTGTCCTAAATAACTTTCTGCATCTGCTTTAAGTTTTTGTAATATCATTGCTGAAATTTCTTGTGGAGAGAATTGATCTCCTTCAATATTAACTTTTTCGTTTGTTCCCATTTTTCTTTTTATTGATATTACTGTATTATCTGGATTACTTACAGCTTGACGTTTTGCAATAGCTCCTACTAATCTTTCACCATTTTTTGAAAATCCTACTACAGATGGTGTTGTTCTATTTCCTTCACTATTTGCAATTACTACTGGTTCTCCTCCTTCCATAACTGCTACACATGAATTTGTTGTTCCTAAATCGATTCCTATAATTTTTCCCATAATTAAAATCCTCCTATAAAATTTATATATTTTTAAAATTAAAATCTTTAAAATAATCTAGTTATTTACAACTACCATTGAGTGTCTAATAACTTTATTTCCTATTTTATATCCTTTTCTATATTCTTGCACAATTTCTTGGCTTTCTTTTGTATCATCTTGTACCATACTTATAGCTTCATGTAATGATGGATCAAAAGTTTCTCCTTTTGTTTTTATTTCTTCAACTTTATTTTTTTTCAAGAATTCCTTAAATTGTTTTTCAACTAATTCTATTCCCTGTTTGTACTTTTCATCCTTACATTCGGCATTTGCTGCTCCTTCTAAATTGTCCATTATTGGAAGCATTGATATTATTATATCCCCTAGAACAGAATTGTATAAGTTTTCTTTTTCTTTTTGTGTTCTTTTTTTATAATTTTCAAACTCTGCTAAAATTCTTTTATATCTGTCATTTAAATCATCTAGTTCTATTTGTTTTTTTTGAAGTTCATTGTTTTCTTCTTTTACTTCAACATTTTCAGTATCTAATTTATTTTCTTTTTCTGCCATACAGCTACCTTCTTTCTTTTTCAGTCTGTATTTTTAGCACTCTTTCTCTTCAACTGCTAACGACTATATCATATAACTTTTTTTAGCAATTGTCAAGTCTTTGTGCTAATTATTTTTTATTTTATATATATTTTTTTACTATAAAAAAACCTTACAAAATCAAAATAGACTTTGTAAGGTGCTTCATTTTCGTTTTAAGATTTTCCTCTTTTTTTCATTTGAATATGCATAATGGCTAAACCATCAAAAAAACAATTTATTATATTTAAAGCATACCAAAAATATGCTTATATTTTACAAACTTTTTAATTTTTTAAAAACCTAAATTATACTAAATAATTTTTTCTTATTACATATTTAAAAGATAATTTGAGCATACTAAAAAAAATTTCAAATAAAGATTAATTTTACTTTTACATTTCAAAAATTTTATAAGAAAGGAGCTCATCGTATATAATTTATTATTATACGAGCAAATCTTTATGAAAAAAAAATATTTTATTATTATAATTATTTTAATTGTATTAATTGGAGTTGCTATTTATCTATTTTATAAAAATTCTAACAAAAATATTCAAAATAACTCAACATATAATACTTCTAAATTGGAATCTATAGATAATTCTGAAAACACTAATAATATGAATACTATAAATAATTCTAACTCTGAAAATCAGTCTGACCAAAACATAAACACACAAGAAAACAATACCAATACATCTACCACTTCACCCGAAAATGCAGAATCCAATAATATAGAAAATAACAATTCAAAAAACAATCCTTCAAAAGAAACAGAGATTGCTTCATTTTCCACTAAAATTTATACTAAAGATAGCGAAAGGCAAAATAATATTTCGATTACATGTTCAACTTTAAATAATACGATAATAAAATCTGGAAATACTTTTTCTTTTTGCAATACGGTTGGAAAAGCAACTTCTAGTAAAGGATATCAAAAAGCAGATGTTTTTAATGATGGTAAAGTAGTAAAAGCTTTAGGTGGTGGTAATTGTCAAATTAGCACAACTTTATATAATGCTGTCCTAAAAGTTCCTGAATTAAATGTAACAGAAAGACATTCTCATAGCAATTCTGTACCTTATATAAAAAGTGGAAAAGATGCTGCAGTAGCTTATGGTAGCTATGATTTTAAGTTTGTAAATAATACACGGAAAATCTATTAAAATTACTTCTAGTACAGATAAGAAGAATGTATATATAAAAATTTTTAAAATAGAATAATTTTAATCAATGAATTTTTATTTGCTATGCTATTAAGTTATTTCATTTTTACATTGAAAAAAATCTTTCTATAAAAAATAAATAACTCAATTACAAATTTAATCAAAACTGTAATTGAGTTATTTTCAAACTTTAAATCTTTCTTGTAGCTGTTTTAAAATATTTTTTTGCAAACTGGTAAAAAACAGCATATTCGCTTTCGACTTTATCTTCATGATAATATTTTTTTGACAATTCAACTACGTTATTACTATCATTTAAGTTTATCACTTTAAATTGGAGTATCAAAATGCTATCTTTATTTTTTTGGGCAATAAATATTTCATCACCCACACTTAATCGATATTTTCCTTTACTGTAACAAATTTTACTTTCAGCTGAAACAACTTCTACGTATTTGTATGGATTTGAACTTAATGTTATATACCCATCTTTAAAATCGTATAAAGTTTTAACCTTTTTTATTTTTATTTTTTTGTTTTCTAACAGAATTTTCTTAATCTTCTTCATCATTCCTGCTTTTTTTACAGAAAGTCTGACTTTGTTAATTGATATTCCCGTTTTTTCAACAATTTCCGAATATGTGCAACAATCTTTTGCCACTTCGAGTATTAAGTCTGCATCTTCTATGATTTTATTTTGTTTTCTTTTTTTCATTTGTATTTTCCTCCTGAAATTTCATACAAGTATTTCTGCCACAAGATAATTCTTTTAAAGGTATTTGTTTAGTTAAAAAATTTAACTAATTCAACTTGAATCTTAGCTATTTTGTGCCATTAGCCTCCTTGTGTATATTTTAGCCTTAAATTTCGCCTCCTTAATTTGATTATAAGCTTTTGCTTATGTATTATATACTATAACACATCGTTTGTATTATGTCAATCTTTAAATTTCATTTACTAATGTTATTAACTTTTAGAATATTCCTATTTTCTACCGAATATTAATTAATAAACTTTAAAATATAATAACGAAAGGACTGAATTGTTATGAACATTACAAAACCATTTAGAATATTTTTTATTTTTCTTTTTATATTATTATTTTCTTCTTGCTCCATTTTTGCTTACTATTATACATGGAGTACTCTAGATTCTACATTACCTGTTTCTTCTAATATAATTTCTGATGAATCTAATCCCAATCCATTAAATCTTGATTGTGGTTCTTGTATATTAATGGATCAACATACTGGTACAATCTTATATTCTTATAATTCTCACGATAAATTAAGACCTGCAAGTGTTACAAAGCTTATGAGTATTTATTTAGTTATGGAAGCAATAAAAACTGGCAAACTAAATTACGATACTCCAATACCTTGCTCAGAAAAAGCTTCATCAATGGGAGGATCTCAGATTTGGTTAGATACTACTGAAACCTTAACAGTTGACGAAATGTTAAAAGCTGTTTTTGTTGTGTCTGCAAATGACTGTATAACTGCACTTAGTGAATATATTGGAGGTACAGAAGAAAATTTTGTAAAAATGATGAATGAAAAAGCTAAAGAACTTGGAATGAATGACTCTTGTTTCAAAAATTGCCATGGAATAGATGAAGATGGACATGAAATGTCTAGTTATGATATTGCAATTATATCTAAAGAATTATTAAATAAATTTCCTGAAATCACTAAATATACTACTATTTGGCATGATACTTTAAGAAATGGTAAATCTGAACTTATAAATACAAATAAATTAGTACGAAATTATAAAGGTTGTACTGGCTTAAAAACTGGTTCAACATCTTCTGCTTTGTTCAATCTATCTGCATCAGCAACAAGAGATGACTTTTCTTTAATTGCTGTTGTAATGAAGGCTCCTTCTTCAGCTATTCGATTTGAAACTGCTTCTAAGTTACTTGATTATGGCTTTAATAATTTTGAAAATAAAAAATTGGTTTCTTCTGGTGATAAAATTAAAACCATTGAAATATCCAAAGGTACTAAATCTTATATTACTGCAATAGCATGTCAAGACTGTAGTCATATAATTCCAAAAGGTACTAATGTTAGTATTGAACAATCAGTTGTAGTAAATCCTATATCATGTCCTATAAAACAAGGAGATACAATTGGGACTATAAACTATACTTTAAATAATGAAATAATAGCAAATTGTGAGTTAATTTCTGATTCTAATGTTGATAAATTAAATATTTCTTCCATGGAAAAATTCATTTTAAAAAAATGGTTTTATCTTTTAAGAATTTAATTTTTAGACATCTATAACTTTATAAATATTTTTCATTCATTTCTTCCAAAGGTCTTAATACAAATTTACAGATTCGAGATTTCACAAATATAAATAATATGCATAATATAATGTATATCTTGAGTTTAAACAGTAGATAATATGTATTACGAAGGGAGAAGTAATGAAGTCAATATGTATAAAAACCAATAAATTTAAATCTATTGATTATCTACTTATGCAATTAGAAAAAATAGATATTCCAAATATATATTATTCTCATTTAAAATTTTCTAATTATAACAATATTATTATTCACTATAGTGAATTAAAAAGAGAATTATTGTTTAAGAAATTATCTGATATTTTTGCTAATCTTGTTATATCTATTTATGAGCCAACTTTTATAAAAAAGATAATTTCTCATGAATATTTCTACTTTGATGATTATGAAAGAACAAAAATTTTTGAAAATACAACAAAACTTCTAGAAGAAGATCTTTTAGTAATCCGTAAGACACTATTATATAATAAATTTTATTCCTATATGCTAGATAACAAAAAAATAATTTTAGACGGTTTTATTCCCTTTAGAATACAAGATTATCTAAAATATTTAGTAAAAAAAGTAGATATTTCTGTTAATAAATTTTTAATAGATAGAGAGTATTCTGAATTCATCTCCATATTGAAACTTTATGTAGATACAGAACCTTCTACTGTAAATACAGTTCATTTAGTTTATAGTGAATCTAGAGCCACTTTGCTTGATGAATATAAACATATAATAAAAACCGATAACTCTATTTTTAATGCAAAATACCTTTCTGATATAACTTTTTCAGCAAACGATTATGCGCTTAACACTCTGCTTTCTATTTTGCCCAAAAAAATCTATATTCATTTAATTGATAACACAATTGACGAATTTATTCATACTTTAGAACTTATTTTTGAAAAAAGAATTAAATTTTGTAATGATTGCGATATATGTAATCTATTTTATAAAAAGAATATTAAAAATTTTCAAAATAAAAATACTAATTTTTAGAATATCACCTTTAGCAATTTAATATAATTCTAGAGGTGATATTTTTGAAAAGATTTAAAGTCTTTTTGTTCAATTCCTTACTTATGATAGTAAACTCATTTATTTTACAAGTAATAAAACTTGTTTTTAATATATACATATCAAGCAAAATTGATAAAGAGTCTCTAGGAGTATTCGGACTAATAATGTCTACATACCTTTTTGGTATAACACTTGCTTCTTCTGGTATAAACATTGCTTGTACAAGAGTTGTTTCGGAAGAATTGTCTTTTAATAATTTTTTTGGAGTAAAAAAAGCCGCAAACCAATGTATAAAAATTTCTTTTATAATAAGTACTATAGCTAGTTCTATTTTTATAATTCGGTGCAGATTTTATAACTAAATTTTGCTTTCATAATAAAGTAGGCAATATAATAGTTTATCTAATAGCATTAGCTCTTCCTCTAATTTCCATTTCTTCTTCCATAAGCCGGATATTTTCTAGCTGTTAGACGAACTTATAAAACAGTCTTAGGACAATTTTTGGAACAATTTTCTAAGATTATTGCAATAATTATTTTACTTAGAATTTATCTTCCTACAGGTAATCTCGAAAAAATTTGCTATTCCTTAATTTTAGGAGATGTTATTTCAGAATTTATTGCTTTTTTATATTTAATTTTGCTTTATGTTTCTGATATGCATGCTCATTTGCCATTAAGTAAATTAAAAAAATATAGCAAAATCCACACTGATTGTAATTCATCATCAAATAACTTTAAATTTTTAAGGAAAATTCTTAGAATATTAATACCTGTTGCTCTTACTTCTTATGTTCGTTCCGGTCTTTCTACAGTAAAACAGCTTTTAATTCCATCAAATTTAGAAAAAAGCGGTTTAAACTGTTCTGAATCCTTAAGTGAATATGGAACAATTTCTGGTATGGCAATGCCTATTGTTATGTTTCCAGCAACCTTCTTATCAAGTGTAGCCTGGCTTTTGGTTCCAGAATTTGCAAGGTATCAAGCACATAATGATACGAAAAAAATCAAGAAATATTCTGATATTTTAATAATAGGTTCTTTTGCTTTTTCTTGCTTATTAACTATTATTTTTATAATTTTTGGAGAAAACATAAGCTATACAATTTATAAAGACTACTCTATCGGAAAGTATGTAAAAGTTTTTGCTCTTTTAATTCCTTTTATGTATGTTGATATTGTTATTGATAGTATTTTAAAAGGAATTGATGAACAAGTTAATGTAATGTTTATAAATATAATGGATTTGTTAATTAGTATCAGTTTTATTTGTATATTTGTTCCAATTTTTGGGATAAAAGGTTATATCGTTTCTATTTTTATTAGCGAAATATTTAATTTTGCTTTAAGTCTAAAAACTTTATTTGGTCATTTTAAAAAATGTTAACATTAATTTATAAAAAAATAAGGAATTGCTAAACAGTTTACACTGAATAGAAATTCCTTATTTCTTTTAGTCTTTTAAATTTTTTCTTCTCAATTGTCCACATGCTGCATCTATGTCTGCCCCAAGTTCTCTTCTTATTGTTGCAACTATTCCGTGTTCATTTAAATAGTCTCTAAATTTCATAATATTTTCATTGGAACTTTTATCAAATTGTCCATTTTCTATTTTATTTATTGGAATTAAATTAACATGTGCAAGCATTCCATGTAATAATTTAACTAATCTTTTTGCATCTTCTATGTTATCATTATTATCTTTAGCTAATGCATATTCAAAAGAAATCCTTCTATTTGTTTTAGCTGTATAATCTTTACAAGCTTGTAATAGTTCTTCAAGATTGTATCTATTATTTACTGGCATCATTGAACTTCTTTTTTCATCTGTTGTTGCATGTAAAGATATTGAAAGAGTACATTGAATATTTTCTTCAGCTAATTGATAAATTCTTGGAACTATCCCACTTGTTGAAACACTTATATGACGTGCTCCTATATTTATTCCTTTAGGATTATTAATAATTCTTATTGCATTTACTACATTATCATAGTTATCCATAGGTTCGCCGATTCCCATAAATACAACATTAGAAATTTTAATATTTTCATCTTGTTCAACAGCAAGAAGCTGCTCTACTATTTCTCCTGAACTTAAGCTTCTAACAAATGCAATACCTGTTGATGCACAAAATTTACATCCCATTTTGCATCCTATTTGTGATGATACACATATACTATATCCATGATGATATTTCATAAGAACAGTCTCAATTGCATTTCCATCTAAAACATCAAATAAATATTTTATTGTTCCATCTGATGCAACTTGTTTTTTCAAAATTTTATAATTACACATTTTATAATTTTGTTTTAACTTTTCCCTTAATTCTAACGATAAATTTGTCATTTCGTCAAACTCTTTTACTTCTTCCTTATAAATCCATCTAAATACTTGCTCTGCTCTAAATGGCTTTTCTCCCATTTGTACAAATTCTTGTTTTAATTCTTCTAAATTATAATCTTTTAAATTTTTCATTTAAATAAAACTTCCTATCATTTTTTATTTATTTTACTTTTTCCACATCTATTAATGCTTTTTCTCCATTTAAAGACACTTCTTCCGATGTATTACGTTTTTCGTTGTATATAACTTTATTTGCTAATGTATCGTGTTTTATTGTTTCTTCAAACTTTTTGACGATTTTCTCAACTTCTTCATTATCTGATACATATAAGTTAATTCTATCTAATACCTCAAAACCTCTATCTTTTCTCATATTTTGAACTTTTGATAGTACTTCACGTAGCATTCCTTCTTCTTTTAATTCTTCAGTAATATGTGTATCTAATACCACTCCCATTTCTCCTGTTCCAGCAAAAGCAAATCCTTCTTTTCCTTGCATTGTAATTAAAAGATTCTCTTTTGAAAGTTCAATTTCTGTATCATCAATTTGAATGTATTCTGTTCCTCCATTTTGAATTTTTACAGCAAGATCCATTTGATTAAACTTAGCTATTTCTTCTTTAATACGTGGAATTAATTTTCCATAATTTCTTCCTAGGACTGGTAAATTAGGCTTGATTTCAAAATGAACATATTCTTTCATATCTGCACCTAATTCAACCTTTTTTACGTTCAATTCTTCTTTTACAATATCACTGTAATATTCAGGAAGACTATTTACAGATATAAGCATTTCAGAAAGTGGCTGTCTGTTTTTAATATTTACAGAATTTCTTGCACTTCTTCCTAATTTTACAATCTTATATGCTAAATCCATTTCTTCTTCCAATTTTTTATCTATTTTCTCTTTCTGAACTTCAGGCCATGTACATAGGTGTATACTTTCTGTAGCGTTTTTGTCTAAACTTACAACTAAATTTTGATAAATTTCCTCTGTCATAAATGGTACATATGGTGCAGCAACTTTTGCAAGTTTAACAAGTACTTCGTATAGAGTTACATATGCTCCTATTTTATCATCTGTCAATTCCTGTGTCCAAAATCTCTCTCTGTTTCTTCTTACATACCAATTTGACAAACTGTCTGTAAATTCTTCGATTTCTATTGCAGATGTTGTTATATCATAATGTTCAAGTTTATTATCAATGTCTCCTATAAGTGTATTCAACTTTGATATTATCCATTTATCCATTATATTTTCTGATTTAAAATTCGCATATTCTAATGGATTAAATTTATCAATTTCTGCATATAGAACATAGAATGAATATACGTTCCAAAGTGTTGACAAAAATCCTCTTTGTGTTTCTTGTACACTTTCTAAAGATAATCTTGTTGGTAACCATGGTGCTGAACAAGTATAGAAATGCCATCTAGTTGCATCCGCTCCTACAGAATCTAATAGTAAAAATGGATCAACTCCGTTTTTCTTTGATTTAGACATTTTTTGACCTTTTCCATCTAATACGTGTCCCAAAACTATACAATTCTCAAATGGTGTCTTACCAAACAAAGCTGTTCCAAGTGCTGTTAATGTATAGAACCATCCTCTTGTTTGATCTATTGCCTCTGAAATAAATCCAGCTGGGAATTCTTTTTCAAACAATTCCTTATTTTCAAAAGGATAATGTAATTGTGCAAAAGGCATTGATCCTGAATCAAACCAAACATCTATAACCTCTTTAAATCTTGTCATTGTTTTACCACAATTTGGACATTTTAAATGAACATTGTCTATATATGGTTTATGTAATTCAATATCATCTGGACAATCAACTGCCTTTTCTTTTAATTCTTCTATTGAACCAATACATTCTTGATGTCCACATTCACATTTCCAAACTGGAAGTGGAGTACCCCAATATCTATCTCTTGAAATTCCCCAATCTATAACATTTTCTAAGAATTTTCCAAATCTACCTGTTCTTATTGTATCTGGATACCAATTAACTTTATTATTGTTTGCAACTAATTGATCTCTTAAACTTGTCATTCTAACAAACCAACTTTCTTTTGGATAATAAAGAAGTGGTGTGTCACATCTCCAACAATGTGGATATGAGTGCAAATGTTTTTCTTTGCTAAATAATTTATTTTCGTCTGCAAGCCATTTACAGATATCTTCATTACAATCTCTTACAAATCTGCCTGCCCATGGTTCAACTTCCTGAACAAATTTTCCTGATTTATCAACTAAATTTATAAATGCAATTCCGTTTTGTTTAGAAACTAAACTATCATCTTCACCATATGCTGGCGCGATATGAACTATTCCTGTACCATCTTCTAGATTAACATAGTCTCCATGAATTACGACAAATGCTTTTCCTTCTACTTTACCAAATGGCATTAATCTCTCATATTTTGTTCCTAATAATTCTTCACCTTTAAATTCTTTTAAAATCTCATATGGTGTTTCTTTTAAAACCGCTTCTAATAATTTTTTTGCCAAAACGTATTTTTCAAATTTAGGTTCGTCATCTGTTCCGATATTTGCTTTTACTAAAACATAGTCATAAGATTTATTTACACAAAGTGCTAGATTAGATGGTAAAGTCCATGGAGTTGTCGTCCATGCTAGAATAAATGTATCATTATCTAATAATTCACTTTCTTTTACTTTAAATTTAGCAATACATGTTAAATCTTTTACATCTTTATACCCTTGTGCAACTTCATGTGAAGAAAGAGCTGTTCCACATCTTGGGCAATATGGCATTACTTTATGACCTTCATATAATAATCCTTTATTCCATAATTCTTTTATACACCACCAAATAGATTCTATGTAATCATTATGATATGTTACATAAGGATGTTCCATATCGACCCAGTACCCAATTTGATTTGTCATCTTTTCCCATACATGAACATATTGAAAAACACTATCTTTACATTCTTTAACAAATTTCTCTACACCATATTTTTCAATTTGCTCTTTTCCTGAAATGCCTAGCTTTTTCTCAATTTCAAGTTCAACTGGTAATCCTTGAGTATCCCATCCTGCTTTACGAGGCACATAGTATCCTTTCATTACTTTATATCTTGGGATTATATCTTTCATAACTCTTGTTTCGATATGTCCAACATGAGGCATTCCATTTGCTGTTGGTGGTCCATCATAAAACATAAAATAATCTTTTCCTTCATTTTTATCAAGGTTTTTCTTTACTATATCTTTTTCTTTCCAAAGTTTTGCAACATTTTTTTCCATTCCTACAAAACCTTCTTTAGGTAATTCAACTTTCTTATACATAAAATCTCCTCCTTTTTATTTTAAATATATTTTAATATTGCTAATTAAAACTTTTTTAATCAAAGTATTCACTTATTTCTTGCATATTTTCAAAATTCTTTTGTCTAAGTATTTCATAAGTTACAACACATACCGAATTTGATAAATTAAGTGATCTTAAAGTTGGTAACATTGGTATTCTAATTGTTTTTGTATTTAAATACTTCTTTAATAACCATTCAGGTAATCCTTTTGTTTCTTTTCCATATAATACAAAAACCTCATCCATTTTTGAATAATCTACATCTGAATATACATTTTTTCCTTTAGTTGTAGCAAAAAACATATTATAATTTTCAGGTGGATATTTTTCTAAAAATTTCTCCAATGACTCATGTTCTTCTAATTCTAATTTATCCCAATAATCTAATCCTGCTCTTTTTACTGACTTTTCAGAAATATCAAAACCAAGTGGATGTATCAAATGAAGTTTAGCTCCTGTAATTGCGCAAGTTCTTGCAATATTTCCAGTATTTTGTGGTATTTCTGGTTCTACCATTACTATATGTATTTTTATTTTCTTCGCCTCCATTTCGATATAAAAATAAAGCCATTTCATCCAAATTTAGGACGAAATGGCTCTTTCCGCGGTACCACCTAAGTTAGTAACCCTTTATTTATTATAAATTTATTTGTTACTCTCTCTTTGTCTTTAACGCAGACTCTACGGCAAAACTTAGTCTTAAATCATTTTAATTTCAGAATTGCAACTTTAAGGTGATAATAAATAATTTTTACTTACCTTTCTTTCAGCTAACAAAAGGCTCTCTAAAAGCTATTATATTATTTATATTGTCCTTAATTATCGTTTTAATTTTATGCATATAATAATATCACTTTTTCAAATAAAATGCAAGATTTTCTTAAATTTTTCCTGCAAAAATTGCATTGTCTCCTAGTTCATCACAAATATTAATTAATCTATTATATTTGGCTACTCTATCCGTTCTGCATGGTGCACCTGTTTTAATTTGACCTGCATTCATAGCAACTGCAACATCTGCTAAAGTAGTATCTTCTGTCTCCCCACTTCTATGTGATACAACAGCAGTATATCCGTTTTTCTTTGCAAGTTCAATAGCATCTAATGTCTCAGTCAACGTACCAATTTGATTTAATTTAATTAATATACTATTTGTAACTCCCATATCAATTCCTTTTTGTAATCTCTTAATATTTGTTACAAATAAATCGTCTCCAACTAATTGTATTTTATTGCCTAATCGTTCTGTTAGCTTTTTCCATCCATCCCAATCTTCTTCTGCCAAGCCATCTTCTACAGATATTATAGGATATTTTTCACACAAATTTTCAATAAAATCTATCATCTCATCAACTGTTTTGGTTACACCAATTTTCCAAAAACAATATTCCCCTTCTTTTCCTATCTTTTTAGCTTCTTCATACATTTCCGTTGCAGCAATATCTAAAGCTAAACAAACATCTTCTCCAGGTTTGTATCCTGCTTTATTTATTGCTTCTATAATTATTGATAGTGCTTCATCCTCATCTTTAACATTTGGTGCAAAACCTCCTTCATCTCCAACCGCTGTTGATAGTCCCTTTTCTTTTAATACTTTTTTTAGATTATGATATATCTCCGCACCCATTCTGATACATTCATTAAAATTCTTTGCTCCAACAGGCATAATCATAAATTCTTGTACGCTAAGAGTACTATCAGCATGTTTTCCCCCATTCAAAATATTCATCATTGGTGTAGGTAGTATTTTAGCATTTGTTCCTCCAATATAATTATATAATTCCATTCCTAATGACTCCGCTGCTGCTTTGCAAACTGCAAGCGAGACTCCAAGTGTAGCATTTGCACCAAGTTTTGACTTATTTTCAGTCCCATCTAAATTAATTAATTCTTTATCTAATTCAATTTGATTATATGCATTCATTCCAATAATTTTATCTCGTATTATTGTATTTACATTATGAACAGCCTTTAAAACCCCCTTTCCAAGATATCTCTCTTTTTCTCCATCTCGTAATTCCACAGCCTCAAAACTTCCAGTAGAAGCTCCTGATGGAACTAGAGCTTTTCCTATACTACCATCTTCTAATAAAACTTCAACTTGTACGGTTGGATTTCCTCTAGAATCTAAAACCTCTAATGCTTTTATGTCCTCAATTCCTAAATATTCTTTCAAAAAAATTCCTCCTTTTTTACAAAACTCGAATAAATATGCATTCATTCAGGTATTGATAATTTTTTATTTTTGTAGTATTATTATTACCATAAAAATAAATTTAAGAACTATATTTATAAATTTATTCTGTTTTTATATAAAAAAATAAATACTAACAGTATCTTTTTATTAATATATTAATATTATCAATAAAATATTAATAATATTAATAAACACTACCAAAAGATATAGAAAGGCACAAAAATGAATAATATGGTAATAGAATCAAAATCAATTTTAGAAACTCTAACTATAGCAAATAAATTAGCTAGCCTTTTAACTAAAGGTGATGTAATTGTTTTAAATGGCGAATTACGGAGCTGGAAAAACAAAATTTACTGAAGGTTTTCTTTCATATTATGGATTAGAAAATGAAATTTCAAGCCCTACTTTTAATATTGTTAATGAATATTCTTACAAAGACACCAAAATCTTTCATTTCGATGTTTATAGACTAGAAGATTCTGATGAGTTTTATGAAATTGGTGGAGAAGAATATTTTGATAAAGGTATTTGCTTAATTGAATGGGGTGAAATCATAAAAGACATTTTACCTAAAAATTATATAGAAATAAATATAAAAAAGGATTTTGAAAATAATAATAAACGTATATTAAATTTTATAGCATATGGAGAAAAATATGAAAAAATATTAGAAAAACTAAGGGAGGAATTAAATTGAAAATATTAAGTATAGAAACATCAGGAAAAATTTGTGGTGTATCTATTTTAGAAGATAAAAATATACTAAAAAGCATTTCTCTAAATAATGGATTAACACATTCCGAAACATTAATGCCACTTATAAAAAAATTATTTGATAATCTTAATTTTAAGCTTAAAGATATTGATCTTATTGTATGTGACAAAGGCCCTGGATCTTTTACAGGAATAAGAATCGGAATTGCAACTGCTAAAGCTTTCTCAGATGCTCTAAATATACCTGCTATTGGAATAAGTTCACTTGAAACTTTGTGTTACAACAAAAAAGAAAATGGTGTAATTTGTGCTCTTATTGATGCAAAAAATGCTAACTGTTACTCTGCAATTTTTGAAAATATTGATGGAAAATATATTCTTCGTAGAGATTTTGATATAAACAATATTGATGATCTTTTGAAGGAATTACAAAATTTAAAATTACAATATGAACTAACTTTTGTAGGTGATGGCAGCAAAATATACAAAGAAAAGATTTTAGAATATTTTCCTCTAAGTTCATTCAACTTTGAAAATATTTCTTCTGATAACTTGGCATTAGCAGGTTTAAATACATATACTGAGAATAATAATCTTTGTGAAGATTTGCTTCCTATGTATTTACGTAAATCTCAAGCAGAAATTATGATGGAGGCAAAAGAAAAAAATGAATTTAAAAACTAATGATATATCAATAAATAAAATGAATTTACACGATTTAAAAACAATCGAAACTAGTCTTTTAAATGATTTTGATGATTTTTGGAATTCTAATATTTTAAAGCAAGAAATTGAATCTGATTCTTCAACAATTTATACTCTTAAAATTAATGATAAAATTGTTGGATTCGCAGGAATCTCTATTGTTTTAGATGAAGCTGACATTACTAATATTGTCATTAAAAAAAATTGTAGAGGACAAAAATTATCCTTTTTCTTAATGGCTATACTTATTGATTTAGCCAGCAAGTCAGGATGTAAAAAAATTAATTTAGAAGTTAACGAGAAAAATATTATAGCAATTAATCTATATAAAAAATTTGGATTTGAACAAGTAGGTTTAAGGAAAAAATATTACAATGATCAAGATGCAGTCCTTATGAGTAAAGTTCTATGCTAATATCTATCTAAGATAATTATTTAATTCCCCACTAAAAAGTGGGGAATTTTTTTCAATGCAATTAATTTAAATTTCTATTTCTTTTCCCAGTGTAACTGAATAGACATATACTTTATCAACTTTCCTATTTAATGCTCCTTCAAGTGCTTCTTTATATAAATACAATTGTTTTTTATGTCTTTTTATTAATATTTCCTCTTGTCCTTCTTTTACAAAATCTGTTTTATAATCCAAAAGAATTAATCTATCTTTTTCATCTACATAATATAAATCTATAATTCCCTGTGTCAAAATATATTCTTCTGCATTAGTTTTGGTTACATCTTTTGCTTTTACATTTATATAAAACGGCTCTTCTTTATGTATTTCTTTTGCATTTTTTAGACTTTTGAATATACCAGTTTTTGTAAAATTCAAAATTCCAAATGGATTAATTGCATCTCTTTCTTTTTCTGTTATTATCTTTTTTTCAAATAAGCTATCTATCAATTTTTTTACTTTTTCTATATCATATTCTTTTGTAAAATCTAAATTTTTCATACATAAATGTATTAGCGTTCCTTTTTTACTTGAAGAAATTTTTTCCTCCTCAGTCCCCTTTAAGAACATTGGCTCTGGAATTTCCACTTCTTTTTCATTTAATATATCATCTTCATAATCTATATCCAAATTTTTCTTATAAAGATCATCTGATAATTTAAAATCACTTTCATCACTATATTTTATATTATTAATAACCTTGTCATGAACAACAGCTGTTACTGAAGTTTTTGTTGGTATTTTTACCGAATCTAAATAAGGATATTCATATTCTACAATTTTTTTTATTTTTTGAACCTCCTTTTCATCAGATTCCTGTACACATTGTTCTATAAATTTTTCTACATCTAATTTTTTATCATCTTGCTCTTCTTTTTTATTTTGGTTTAATAACTCTTCTTTCTTTATTATATTTAATTCTGCAATTTCTTTCATGTAATCTTTATTATACATAAAAATCAACATAATCCAATCAATATATCTTTTGTATTTTTTTAGAAGTATAGGATTTATTTTTCCATTCTTTATCTTATACATATCAATTAATTCTTGCATTTTTTCGTGTTCATCTTCATATTTTTTCACAACACCAGTTATAAATATTTTTTCTTTTGCTCTTGTCAAAGCAACATATAATACTCTCATTTCTTCTGAAAGTGTTTCTTCATGTAATTTATATCGTAAAGCCATTTTACTTAAAGTATCATATTTTATTTGCATATCATAATCAATATATTTTGCTCCTATTCCAAGATGTTGATGTAATAAGATATCATTATTTAAATCCATTAAATTAAAACCTGTTCCTGTACCTGATAGAAAAACTATTGGAAATTCAAGTCCTTTACTTTTATGAATACTCATTATTCTTACAACATCTTGATTTTCTCCAATCAATTTTGCTGCTCCTAAATCTCCACTACTTAACGATAATTTTTCTATAAAATTTATAAAATTAAATAGTCCTTTGAAACTTGCAGATTCATACTGTTTAGCTCTTTCAAATAGCATTTGTAAATTAGCTTTTCTTAGATTCCCATTTGGTAATAATTCAACATAATTTAAAAATCCAGTATCTTCATATATATTCCATATTAACTCATCAAGTCCTAAATATTTTTCCTCTCTTCTCCATTTTTCTATATTATTCAAGAGGTCATCTATTTTTTTTCTTAAACTATCATCAACACTTAACCTAGATTTTAGCATTGCTGTATAAAAAAATTCATCTCCTCCTGCCAATCTTATTTCTAAAAGTTCATTATCTGTAAACTTTCCTATACTTGAACGCATCACCATTACAAGTGGAATATCTTGCATTGGATTATCTATAATTTTTAAAAGTGACATTATTGTTTTTATTTCAAAAGAATCAAGATATTGACTTGAAGTATCTGAAAAAACTGGAATATCTAAATTTATTAATTCTTTCTCAAAAATAGGTGCTTTTATTTTTGTAGACCTTAAAAGAATTACAATATCTTTGTATTTTATATCTCGAAAAACTCCATTCTTATTATCATATATTTGAAATCTGTTCTCTATTAATTCTTGTATTTTTCTTGCCACAAATCTAGCTTCAAGTTCTACATCTTCCACTTTTTCATTCTCTTCTTTTTCTTCATCATCTTCGTCATCTTCATTTGAATACTTTTTTATTTCAAAATTAGAATCTGTTTCTTCTGTTATGTTTATTATATCAATTTCTGTTTTTAAATTTTCTTTTGAGTTTTCAAAATTTGCTCCTAAATTTAAATACTCTTCCTCTGTATAATTAATATCTCCTAGATTCTCACTCATTATATTTTCAAATATAACATTCGTGAAATCTAATACATTTTTTCTACTTCTAAAATTTTTGAAAAGTTGTATTTTTATTCCTATATCTTTTAAATTTTCATTTGTTAATTTGTATGTTTTATATTTATTTAAAAATAGCTCCGGCATAGCTTGTCTAAATTTATATATACTTTGTTTTACATCTCCAACCATAAAAATATTTTTTCCATTTGATACAGCTGTTAAAATATATTCTTGAACAAGATTGCTGTCTTGATATTCATCTATTGCTATTTCTGTAAATTTTTCTTCATATCTTTTAGCAACATCTGTTTTTATGATTTTTTCTCCTTCTTTATTTATAAGAATTTTTAATGCTAGATGTTCTATGTCTGTAAAATCTAATATATTTTTTTGTTGCTTTTTCTTAAAAAATTCTTTGTCAAACTCTATTATGACGTTTTTTAGTTTTCTTAAAACATTATACATATCAACTATATCTTGACATGCTTCGTTTGAATTTGAAATAAAGATTTTATCGATTTTTTTCTTTAATTTGTTTTTTACTTCATCTCGAACTTTTTTAGCCTTTTCTTTTGCTTCTGATAATATTTTGTTAGATGGCCACCTTCCAAATTCTATTGAATTTGCTAAACTAAAAGATTTATCCCATGAATCTAAATTTGATTTTAACAATTCGAGTTGAGAAATATCCTGTTTTATCAATAATACAAATTTTTCTAAGTCCTTTTCAACTGATAGTCTATTCATTTGGGTGTTTAATGCTGCAATTGAATCAATTAATTCATCATTTACATCTTTAAGCAAAATTTCGCCCCATTTTGTTTTTGCAAAATCCATATTAACATTTTCAATATTAAACATTTCTATTTTTTCTTCTAACCATTCTTCTGGAAATGGACTTGACTCAATATATGTATAAATTTTCAAAATCAATTCTTTAAGTGGTGTATCATCCCTATAACTTGTATAAGTCTTTATTAATTTTTGAAAATCTTCGTTTTTTTCTTCATATTTTTTTTCAAATAATTCTTCTAGTGTTTCTTGTTTTAAAAGTTCTGTTTCAGCTGTATCTGCTATTCTAAAATTAGGTGTTATATTTAATTCATAAAAATTATTCCTGATTATATCAAGGCAAAAAGAATCTATTGTGCATATACTGGCTTTATTAAGTAAATTTATTTGTTTTTGAAGATTTTCTACATCTTCTTGTTTTTCACTTTCATCTTGCTTTTTATATATAGCTTTTAATATTCTTTCTCTCATTTCTGAAGCTGCTGCATTTGTAAATGTAACAACTAAAAGTTTGTCTATATCTATATTTTCATTAACTATTTTATTTATTATTCTTTCTACTAATACAGCCGTTTTTCCACTGCCTGCTGCTGCAGCTACTAGTATATTATTATCTTTTAAATAAATAGCATTTTTTTGTTCATCTGTCCATTGCATATTTTTTCTCCCTTTTATAAATTTTTATATAATTGCATACTCTAAAATTACTTAACATATTTTTTAAGAAATATTGCTTTTTCTTTTATTTTGTGCTATTATATATTAAATATATTTATATTTTACACAGAAAGGAGGCCTTTATTTTGGGCCGGAATGTTTTAAAAAAGTTATGCTTATTCTTTTGCATAACAATTTTGGGGTATATATTATTTGTTG
Source organism: uncultured Clostridium sp. (assembly GCA_900554175.1). Lineage (GTDB taxonomy): Bacteria > Bacillota > Clostridia > TANB77 > CAG-508 > CAG-269. The sequence goes on along the minus strand of USGK01000001.1, from coordinate 10,668 downwards.
CAATAAAACATCACTCCATTTTGTCTTCCTGGTTTTCTACATTTGGTGGTTGGATTATTGACGATATTTTAATTTTTTTAGTTTTTATCGTTGGAGCATTAACCTTAGTCATTATATCAACAATATACGATCACTTTAAACGAAAAAACAAAAAAAATAATAAAGCATCTAAACCTAATAATGAAAAAAATAATAATCCCAAAACTTAAAAAACGAAAACTTACATTTAATTTTTATGCTTCAGCATATTTTGAATGTAAGTTTTTTTATATTTCAATAATTACATCTACACCTTCAAATCCTATTTTATTATATTGCATATTTTTTATTTCTTTTGGTGCATCCTCAGCTTTTCCCTTATAGATTTCTTTTTTATCTTTTAAAACTGTGATATTTAATAACCTAATATCTCCTATTTTCACTTGCATATATCGTTATACTATTTATACGTTATTTTCATTGCAACGTATATTTCCTTTCTAAAATTATAATAATTCCAAATGTCAAAATAATTTATTTATTTCTAGAATTATTTCTTATTTCTTCGTTTATTATATTATCTTTAATAAATAAATTCAATATTTTTATTAAATTTATTTAAAGATATTTTTTATACAATTTTCATAATTTAATATGAGTTAAATTTTCTGGGGAAAAAATAAAAAAAATTTTAAATAAATATAGAAAAACAAAAGCACTAATTATATAATTTGAATTGCGAAAAAAAATTATAAATGAGGTGCTTTTGTTTATGAAAATGATATCAAATGAGAAAGTGAATTTCAATAGTTTAGAAGAAAATATTTATAAAAAAATGATGGAATTAGGAAGAAAGCTGATACAAGATGAATTAAGAATGATAGATAAGCTAATAAAAGATCATAGAGATACAGAACTCTTTAAGCCAAAAGACTTTCAAGCAACAACAATAAAAAGTAGATTAGGAGAAATACCTATAGCTAGAAGAAGATATGAAATGGTAATAAATGGGACAAAAAAATATGTATATCTTTTAGATGAATTACTTGAAATAAACGAGTTTGGAGAATACTCACAAAGTGTAGTAGAAATGATAACAAGAGAAATAACGAAGAAATCATATAGAGAAACAGCAAAAACAATATCAGAAGATACAGATAGCTATATCTCCTATACTGCTGTAAGAAATATAGTTTTAGCTTTAGGGAGGAAAATAAAAAAATTAGAAGAAGAAAAAATAAAACTATATGAACAAGGAAAAATTGAAGGTTCAAAAGAGGCTCAATATGTGTTCTGTGAGCATGATGGAATCTATGTTAAGAAACAGAAATCAAAGAAACATAAAGGAAAAAAGAAATTTAAAGTAAAACATTTTAAAAAGAAGAAAAATAAAAAGAAAAAAAAAACGGAATTGAACTAAAAATCGCTGTAATCCATGAAGGAAAAGAGCCAAGATACACAAATGACTATAAATTAAAAAACAAAATAATAATAGGAACAGCATCAAAAGCGAGCCAATTAAAAAGAATCGAAGATACTACAATAGGAACAACCTACAAAGAACATGAGATAAAAAATGTAGTAATAAATGGAGATGGAGCTGATTGGACAGGAAGTATAGTTGAAGGAGCAAAAGAGCTATTCCAGTTAGATATGGCTCATATTCAAAAGAAAATATATATGGCGGTAAGCGATGAAGAATACTTAAAGAAGATGCAGGAAATCGTATACACAGAGCAAGCAGAAGACATATTTAGTTTAATATTTAACTACAAAGTTGAATTAGAAACAGACAAGAAAATAGCTGAATTAGAGAAAGTAACTGAGTTAGAAGAATATTTAAGGAATAATCAAGGAGGATTATTGAGGTATCAATATAAATTAGGATACAAGGAAGAACAATTAGAAAAATATAAAGAAACACTTCCCTCTCTAGGTTCAGAGGAAAGCCAAATGTACTGTGTATGTAGAGACAGAATGAAGAAAAACAGAACAAGTTGGAGCCTAGAAGGTGCTGAAGCAATGTTGAAAGTAATAATGAACAAAATGAATGGAACGCTAACAGAAGTTATTACAAACAAAGCTAAAGAAGAAATATTAGAAGAACTATCACAAAGAATATCCGAACCAGTAAAAGTAAGGAAAATTAAATATAATGAGCTTGTATATGCAGGAAAATATAAGATAGCAGACAACTTTGTTGGAGGGACTAAAAAGTTTATAATAGACTTGTTAAACGGTAAAAAATGTAGTGAATTAATGTTAAGAAATTAAACTAAAAGTCAAAAAAATTATAGTATTTTTGGCTTATTAAGGTTGATTTTAAATAATTAATGTAGTAAACTAAATGTAGTTTAAATCGAGAATTTTTAAATCAAATTATAGCTTAGTGCTTAAAAATATTGAAATCTAGGGGATTCCCCAGCAAGAAAAACTCATACTAATTTATGAAAATTGTTGACTTTTTTCTTATATTTTGGTATAATAAAGTTGTATAAATATTCATATCCGTCTATTTTGTGTATAATGGACGTAAAACAGGCTTAAGGAGGCCAAAAAGTATGAAACAAACTGTAGCAACAAAGCAATCGACCAAAGGAAAAACAGGAACATTCGCTGAGGAACCCCAACAAAGCAAGAAAAATATCAAAGAATTAAGAAAAATTTATTTTCTAGGTAAAATTTTTTTTCTTGCATTTACCGTATCGTTTTTGGTTATAATATGCCATATATTTGGCATATTGTGTCTTCCAGAGTTGTACTTGAATATTATTCCCTTAGTGGGTTTTTCAATTTGTTCTTTAATAGGTTTTTATTATTTTATTAAGCTTACTTCAAGATCAGCTTTAAAACTTAATAATAAAAATGAAGAACTTACTAAAGAAAAATCAAAACTAATCAAATTGTTACAACAAAGGGAAACTCAACTTAAATTAAAGGACGAAAAAATCTCACAACAGTACAATATAATTTGTCAGTTGGAAGATTCACTTTCTCGTTCAAGAACATTAGTCAAGACATTGAAATCAAAGAAATAATTCTATGCTATGGGTTCCAACTTCTAAAAGAAAAAGTCTAACATTTATTGTCAGACTTTTTTCTTTTTTATTTACTTAATTCCTCTTTAAATAGCTTATTTAATAATTGAGGATTTGCTTTTCCTTTAGTTTGTTTCATAGCTTGACCAACTAAAAATCCTAAGGCTTTTTCCTTTCCTCCTTTATAATCCGCAACTGAATTAGGGTTTGCTTCGATTATATCTATTACAACTTTTTTTATTTCTCCCTCATCAGAGATTTGAATCCATCCTTTTTCTTTTACGATTTCTTCTGGTGATTTAGGACTTTCAAATAATTCTTCCAATACTTTTTTACCAATGCTCGAACTTATTGTTCCTTTATCTATTAATTCTACAAGTTCTGCAAGCATTTTTCCGCTAAATGGAATTTCATTTGGATCAATTTCTTTCTCGTTTAGTATTCTTGATATATCTGAAATTATCCAGTTACATACTGATTTTGGATTATTGCAAATTTTACTTGCTTCTTCAAATAAATCTGATAGGAATTTTGAAGATACTATAATATTTGCATCTTTTTCTGACATTTTATATTCATTTAAGTATCTTTCATGTCTTGATTCTGGAAGTTCTGGTAAATTTTCTTTTATATTTTCAATATATTCTTCTGATAATTTAATTGCTACTAAATCTGGATCAGGAAAATATCTGTAATCTTGTGCATCTTCTTTATCTCTCATTGAAAATGTTTTTCCAGATACATCATCCCATCTTAAAGTTTCTTGTTCTACTTTTCCTCCAGCTTCTATTACATCTATTTGTCTTTCTACTTCATATTCAATAGCTCTTGTAATACTTCTAAAAGAGTTCATATTTTTCATTTCTGTACGAGTTCCTAATTTATCATCACCTTTTTTACGTACTGATACATTTACATCTGCCCTCAAAGACCCTTCTTGCATTTTACAATCAGACACTTCTATATATTCAAGTATTGATTTTAATTTTTTCAAATACTTGTCTACTTCATCTGCACTTCTTAAATCCGGCTTAGAAACTATTTCTATTAGTGGTACTCCTGCTCTATTTAAATCTACAAGTGTTCCCCCTCCAAATTCATCATGATTTAATTTTCCTGCATCTTCTTCTATATGAATTCTTTCTAATCTTATTTTCTTTTTACCTTCATCTGTTTCGATTTCTATATATCCCTCAAAACATAATGGTTTATCGAATTGAGATATTTGATATGCTTTTGGTAAATCTGGATAGAAATAATTTTTTCTATCATTTTTACTATCTCTTGATATTTGACAATTCGTTGCAAGTCCTGCTTTTACTGCATATTCTACAACTTTCTCATTTAATACAGGTAGTGTTCCTGGCATTGCCATACATATTGGGCATGTATGTGTATTCGGAGCTCCTCCAAATTCTGTTGGACATGAACAAAATATCTTTGTTTTTGTTGCAAGTTCTGCGTGAACTTCTAGTCCCATTACTACTTCATAATCGTTTCTTGACATTACTATCTTCTCCTTTCTATTTAAATATAACTAAAAATAATTTTATAATAATTTCAAATTTTCTTATATTTAAGCTATATCTACTGTCATAAATTACTTAAATAAAGGTTTATAATTATCTCTAAATTTAATTGCTTGTTCAAATGTATATGCAGCATTTAAAATAGTCTCTTCTTGGAATTTATTTCCTATTAACTGCATACCTACTGGCATATTTTCTTTATCTACACCGCATGGAATTGAAATTCCTGGAAGTCCTGCAATATTTACTGAAACTGTACATATATCAGCCAAATACATTTCTAATGGATTACTTGATTTTGATCCAATATCAAATGCTACTGTTGGTGATGTTGGTGTAAGTATTACATCATATTTTTCAAATGCTTTCGAAAATTCTCTTGATACAAGTGTACGAACTTTTTGAGCCTTTTTATAGTATGCATCATAATATCCTGAAGATAATACATATGTTCCTAGTATAATTCTTCTTTTTACCTCTGGACCAAACCCTTCACTTCTTGATTTTTTATAGATTTCCTTTAAATTTTTAAATTCCGGTGTTCTATAAGTGTATCTTATTCCATCAAATCTACCTAAGTTCGAACTTGCCTCTGCACAAGCTATTATATAATAAGCAGCCAAAGAATATTTTGCAACATCAAGTGAAAATTCTTCAACTTCTGCGCCTAATTCTTTGTATTTTTCTATTGCATCTTGTAACTTTGCTTTAACTTCTTCATTTATACCTTCTGCAAAAAACTCCTTTGGCACACCTATTTTAAGTCCTTTTACACTACCATTAAGTGATTTTACATAATCTTTTTTGGGTCTATCTACTGATGTTGTATCCTTTTCGTCATGTCCTGTAATTATATTTAAAAGCATTGCACTATCTCTTACATCTTTTGTAATAGGTCCTATTTGATCTAAACTTGATGCAAATGCAACTAATCCATATCTTGAAACCAATCCATATGTTGGTTTTAATCCAACAACTCCACAGAATGCTGAGGGTTGTCTAATTGATCCACCTGTATCAGATCCTAGTGCCCAAGGTACCATATTACTTGCAACAGCTGCAGCAGATCCTCCTGATGATCCTCCTGGTACTTTATTTAAATTCCATGGATTTTTTGTTTTTTTGAAATATGATGTTTCTGTTGAACCTCCCATAGCAAATTCATCCATGTTTAATTTTCCTAAATTAATCATATTTTCACTATTTAATTTATCCATTACAGTAGCATCGTAAGGCGAAATGAAATTTTCAAGCATTTTTGAAGAACATGTTGTTTTTACACCTTTTGTGCAAATATTATCCTTAATTCCTATTGGAATTCCTGCGAATTCTCCTTTAACTTCTCCTTTATTTACTCTGTCTTCTATATCTTTGGCTTTAACCATAGCATCATCTGTTAACTCGGTAACAAACGCTTGAACATCTTTTTCTTTTTCATTAATTCTGTCTATATAAGCTTTATTAATCTCTGTTATAGTAAGTTCTTTACTAGCTAATTTTTCTTTTAATTCATGAACAGTTAAATTTGTTATATCCATAATTTTTCCTCCTTTTGATAAATATATATCTAGATATTTTAGAGTAAATGATTTAATTTTTAGCAATAGATATTTTCACCAACTCTAAAACAATTCATTTAATTTATAACCTTTGGTAGTTTAAACATATTTTGTTCTGGATCAATTGCATTTTGTAATAATGAAGCATTATCTTCAAATATTTTTATTTCGTCTTTTCTAAAGACATTTTTAGATTCGTTTGCTCCTATTGTTATGTCTAAATCTTCTACTGGTGCATTGTTTACTACTTCTGCAAAATTTAGAATGTCTTCTAGATTTTCTATATACTTATCTACCTCGTCATCTTTTAAACTTAATTGTGCAAGATTTGCTATGTGTAAGATTTCTTCTTTACTTACTTTCATATTTTAAATCCTCCTTTTTTATCTAAAATTTCTATTTTTTCTCTATAACTTCTATATGAACATCTCTTAATTGTTCTCTTGTCACATTTCCTGGTGCACCCATCATTAAGTCTTGGGCTTTGCTATTTAATGGGAATGCTATTACTTCTCTTATTGTTTCTGATTCTGTCAAAAGCATAAGCATTCTATCAATTCCAGGTGCTACACCTGCATGTGGTGGTGCACCAAATTGGAATGCTGTAAATAATGCTCCAAATTTTGTTTTAACTTGTTCTTCTGTATATCCAGCCATAGAAAAAGCTTTTAACATTATATTTATATCATGATTTCTTACAGCTCCTGATGAAAGTTCTATTCCGTTACATACTATATCATATTGATATGCTAAGATTTCTAACGGATCTTGATTTTCTAAAGCTTCTAATCCTCCTTGTGGCATTGAGAATGGATTATGACTAAATTGTAAATCTCCGTGTTCGTCTAATTCAAACATTGGAAAATCTACTATCCAACAGAATTGAAATACATCTTCGTCTATTAAATTAAGTCTTCTTCCAAGTTCCATTCTTATTTGTCCAGCAAGCTCTGCTGCTCTTGTTTTATTATCTGCTATAAAGAAAATTGTATCTTCTTTTTCTAAATCTGCTAATTTTAATAATTCTTTCTTTAAATTTTCAGGTATAAATTTATCGATTGGTCCTTTAAAGCTTAAATCTTCTTGAACTTCTAAATATCCAAGGCCTCCCATTCCAATTGATTTTGCATAATCCAACATTTTTTCATGGAATCCTTTTGATAAATGCCCTTTTACTTTTATTGCCCTTACTGTTGTATTCATAAATGGTTTAAATGTACATTGATTAAAGAATTCTGATAAATCAATTATATATAAAGGATTTCTTAAATCTGGTTTATCTGAACCATATTTAAGCATTGCATCCCTGTAAGAAATTCGTGGGAATGGATAATTGGCTATTTTTTTATTTGAGAACTTTTTAAATGTATTATACATTACAGGTTCAATTACATTAAATACGTCTTCTTGTGTGCTAAATGCCATTTCTACATCTAATTGATAAAATTCTCCTGGAGCTCTATCGGCTCTTGCGTCTTCATCTCTAAAACATGGTGCAATTTGAAAATATTTATCAATTCCTGATACCATTAAAAGTTGCTTAAATTGTTGTGGTGCTTGTGGAAGTGCATAAAACTTTCCAGCATGTAATCTACTTGGTACAAGGTAATCTCTTGCCCCTTCTGGTGATGATGATGTAAGAATTGGTGTTTGTACTTCTAAGAATCCTTGTTCTATCATCTGACTTCTTAAAAATTGTAAAACTTTTGCTCTTAATATTAAATTATTTTTTAATTTTTCATTTCTTAAATCTAAAAATCTGTATTGTAATCTTAAATCTTCTCTTATTTCTTGATTTGTATTTACTTCAAATGGAAGATTTTTTGTTCTCTTTCCTAAAATTTTTATTTCTTCTATAAAGATTTCAACTAACCCTGTTTTTAATTTAGGGTTTACTGTATCTTCTGATCTTTTTCTTACAGTTCCATAAACTGTAACTGATGATTCGATAGGAATATGTGATGCAAAATCTACGTCCTCTGATTCCGCTGATGTTACAACTTGTGTAATTCCGTACATATCTCTTATATCTAAGAAAACAACTCCTCCTAAATCTCTTATTGTTTCTACAAATCCGGCTATTCTAACTTTTTTGCCTACGTCTTCTAATGTGATTTCATCACACCTATGAGTTCTGTACTCGTTCATAAAATTTTCTCCTTTCATTTTTATACTTTTTCCTAATAATTTTATATTTTAAGTTTTTATTAGATATTTTTAGATTTTTGCAAAAGAAAAACGCCCTCTGCAAAACTGCAGGGACGAATATATATCCGCGGTACCACCCTATCTTGAAAGTATACCTTTATTTTAAACTTTCCTCTTTTAATTTAAGCTCCAATGTGTTTCGAACTGCTATGTTTGCTTAAAGGGCTTACAGCCGGTGACCCTTTTTCTCTAAAAGTAACCTTTAGCGTCTTTGCATCTTCATTGCTTTTTATGTTATATATAATATACCCATTTTTTTATTTTGTCAATACAAACATATAAAAAATTCGGCAAATTTAATTAATTTTCTATTGACATATTGCCATTTCTATCAATTCTTTTACTCTTTCATATTTTTTTGTTAAATACAAATATCCTATTAGTGCTTCAAATGCCGTTGCATACATATATTCTTGAACATTTGAATTTTTAGGTAAATGATGGTTTTGAGTATTTCTACCACGTCTTACTATATCTTTTTCTTCATCTGTAAGGTTTTCCTTTATTTTTGATAAAATATTACATTGAGCTCCAGCTTTTACATATTTTATTGCCTCGATATGTAATTTATGTGGATTAAGTTTTGTAGTATCAACTAAATGAGTTCTTATGTATAGCTCATATACGCTATCTCCTACATATGCCCATACAAGTGGCGACATCTGGTTTATTTCTGTTTCGTCTTTTTCTATTTTTATAAAATCTTCTATATTCAATTTAATACCCTTTCCATTATTTATTTTTAACTAATTTTAATTTGCCTTTTCTAATGTTATTCTTCCTAATTTTCCGCTTCTGAAATCATCTAATATTAATCTAGCTGTTTTTTCATCATCTACATTCCCTCCAGACATAATAGCGCCTCTTCTTTTTCCTATCTCTATCATAATTTCATAAATATTGAAATTTTCTAGTTGATCTTGATTTAATATTTTTTCTATATATTCTTCAGTCAACTTATATCTTTCTTCCACACTTTTTCTGTAATTTTCTAGTAGAAATTTTAAAAGTTGGTATGCTATTTCTGTTTGCTCTAATACATCATCTTTAATTGTTCCTGTATATGATAAATTTAATGCTGTCTTTTGATCTTCGAATTTTGGCCATAAAACACCTGGCGTATCTAAAAGTTCTATTTTTTCATTAACTCTTATCCATTGTTTCTTCTTTGTAACTCCAGGTTTATTCCCTACTTCTAGTCTATTATTTTTTGCAATTCTATTTATAAATGATGATTTTCCTACATTTGGTATTCCGAAGTACCATTACTCTTATTTTTCTTCCTATTCTTCCTTTTTGAGCGTATTTATCTAACTCTTCTTTCATTATTTCTTGAACGGCTTTTATAACATTATCTATACCTTTACCTGTATTGCAATCTACAATTAGAGCCTCTATATTGCTTTCTTTGAATTTTTTTATCCATATATTGCTTTCTTTTTCGTCTGCTAAATCTACTTTATTTAATAATATTATTTTTTTCTTGCCTTCTGTTAATTTTCTTATATCTGGATTTCTAGATGCTTCTGGTATTCTTGCATCTAGTATTTCTATTACCACATCTATTAATTTTAAATCCTCTTCTATCTGCCTTTTGGTCTTAGCCATGTGACCTGGGTACCAGTTGAGACGGACTTTAGCAAAACTTTTATCATTATTATTTTTATCATTTTTTATATCATTTTTCTTCATCAAAAAACTCCTTTTCTAATATCTAAATTGACTTTAAATATATTATAAAAATCAATTCAAACACTTTTGGCTCTTACATTATAGCACATTTATTTTTGTTTATAAAGTCTTTTGCTTCAAAAAATTCATCTTGATATTTAAATACTACTCTCAAATCTCCATTTTCTAATACAAAAATATTATCGACTAAATCGTCAATTATTTCTTTTGTAAGATATTCCATATTGTGATTTTTTATAAATTTCTTTATCCATTCTTTGTTTTCTTTAGATTTATATCCTAGTTTCTCTAGTTTCTTTTTTATTTGATTTTTTAGTTTATAATATTTAACTAACTTACTATTGTATTCATTATAATATTCATCATATTCATCTTTACTTATATAATTATTATAATAATCATTCATAAGCGATTTCTTTAGTGTCTCATTCTTATTTATCTCTTTATCTACTTCATTTAATCTATGATTTAATATTTCATAATCATAGTTTACTTTATTTTCTTTTGTTATCTGTTCTATCTTTTTGTCCATTTCTATAATTAAATCAATTTGATTATTTACAATTTTTAAAACAGTTTTTTCTAATTCATTTTTATTTGTAGTATGTTGTTAATGATAATATAAGAATGTACAAAAAATGGAAAATAAAAATGTACAAAAAT